>JALWGN010000093.1 GCA_027013575.1 Desulfurobacteriaceae bacterium | reverse complement strand
GAGAAGAGTAAGGCTTTTACGTAGAGCTCCGGGTAGAACTTCCTGAGCTTCTCAAAGTCAAACTTACCGCTGTAGAAGTCCTCTAAAACTTTCAGCTCCTCCGGCTCTTCCGGCCTTGAAACGTTAAGCCCTATAACTTTCGGTATCTCCCTCGCCTTTCCCAGTTTGTAGAGAGTCCAGGCAAGTAGGTACTTCTCCTCTGTCGTTTTCGGGTTTTTCAGAAGTTTTGCCGCCTTTCCGTACTTTCCGGCAAGGTAGTAGGCTCTGGCAAGCTCTAACTTTGTCTTCTGGTTCGGGTGTTTCCTGTAGAGTTTCTCTGCCTCAACTACGGCGTCCTGAAAGCGCTTTTTCCTCTCAAGGTACCGGATAAACTGGAGGGTCTCTTCGGGGGTTTTAAACCACCTGCCGTAGGTGTCAAATATCAGGTCTATCAGCTGGTAGTCGTTCTTCCTGATTGCTCCCTCAAGTGCGGTTTTCAGGAAGCCGCTGTCTTTTAGAGCTCCCTTCAGTTCAAGGTCTTTGGCTGCAGTTTTTATGACGTAGTAGGTCTCTTCGGGGGAGAGCTCCCCGTTTGAAAGGGCGTAGAAGAACCCGATTTTTTCCTTTATGGGAAGTGATTTAAGCTCCTGTAGTGGAAAGGCTTTATCAATTGGGATTCCCTTTTTCAGTGCTAAGAGGGTTTGAAGGGCAAGGAGCTCCCCTCTGTGGAAGTTGGGGTAGTTCTTCTCCCAGAAGTTAACCAGCTGTTCAAGCCCTTTGTAGTCTTTCGCCTTCAGGAATGAAAGGTATGCAAACCTGTAAACTTTCTGGAAGTTTTCCCCTTTCAGGTTCTCTATGTTCTCTCTAAATGTTTTTGCTGCCAGTGAGTAGAGGCCGTCTCTGTAGAGCTTGATTCCTAAAGAGAGGTCTGATGCAAAGGCTGTAGATGTTGTTAAGAGCAAGGCTAACAGCGTTTTTCTCACCATGCTTCACCTCTTGAACCCTTTTCTGTGGAGTTTAAACTTATATCTTCAGCAGAAAGAGTTTAGAGGTTGACCACTTGAGGAAGTTTAAAGTCGTTTCAGAGTTTCAGCCAAGGGGCGACCAGCCAAAGGCCATAAGGGAGCTCTCTGAAGGCGTAAAGGAGGGCTTAAAGTATCAGACCCTTTTAGGGATAACGGGAAGCGGTAAGACCTACACAATCGCAAAGGTTATAGAGGAAGTCCAGAAGCCCACTTTAGTTATCTCCCACAACAAAGTCCTTGCGGCACAGCTCTACCACGAGCTTAAGAACTTCTTTCCCAACAACGCCGTTGAGTACTTCATAAGCTACTACGACTACTACCAGCCTGAAGCCTACATCCCCAGCCGCGACCTCTACATAGAGAAGGACTGCTCAATAAACCCCGTAATAGACAGGATGCGCCACTCTGCAACGGTCTCCCTCTTAACGAGGCCAGACACGATAGTTGTTGCCTCTGTCTCCTGCATCTACGGTTTGGGTTCCCCCGAGCACTACAGGAACCTCTCTTTACGGTTTGAGGTTGGAGAAGAGGTTGAGAGGGACGAGGTAATAAGGAAGCTTGTAACCCTTGGGTATGAAAGGAGCGAGTACGACGTTAAGCCGGGAATCTTTAAGGTTCGTGGAGACGTTATAGACATCTACCCGGCAGACCAGGAAGACCACTTTATAAGGGTTGAGCTCTTTGGAGACGAGGTCGACTCAATCGTTATGGTTGACTACTTCAACCAGAAGGTTTTAAGGGAGTTTGACTCGTACACGGTCTACCCTGCATCCCACTACGCAACCCCCTACTCAAGGATTTTAGAGGCCGTTCAGTCAATAGAGAGGGAGCTTGAGGAAAGAGTTGACTATTTTTTACGGGAAGGAAAGGAGCTTGAGGCCAGGAGAATTGAGCAGAGGACGCGGTACGACATGGAGCTCCTCCTTGAAATCGGCCACTGTAAGGGAATTGAGAACTACTCCCGCCACTTAGACGGCAGAAAACCAGAAGAGCCTCCCTACACCCTCTTAGACTACTTCCCCGACGACTTCCTGGTAATTATTGACGAGTCCCACGTAACAATCCCCCAGATTAAGGCCATGTGGCGGGGAGACAGGGCGAGGAAGTTTAACCTGATTGAACACGGCTTCAGGCTTCCCTCTGCCTACGACAACCGTCCGTTAAACTTTGAGGAGTTCTTAGAGAGAGTTCCGCAGGCCATATTTGTCTCTGCTACACCGGGAGAGTTTGAGCTTTCGGTTTCAGAGAAGGTTGTTGAGCAGATAATAAGGCCGACCGGTCTTTTAGACCCTGTAGTTGAGGTGAGGCCGACGGAGGGGCAGGTAGACTACCTAATTTCTGAGATAAGGAAAGTTGTAAAGAGGAACGAGAGGGTTCTTGTAACGACCCTTACTAAACGGAGTGCAGAGGAGCTTACAGAGTACCTTCTGGAGAGGGGAATTAAGGCAAGGTATCTCCACTCTGAGATAGACTCTGTTGAAAGGGTTGAGGTTATAAGGGGGCTCAGGAGCGGGGAGTTTGACGTTTTAGTTGGAGTAAACCTTTTAAGGGAGGGTTTAGACCTGCCGGAGGTTTCACTTGTTGCAATCCTTGACGCAGACAAAGAGGGCTTTTTAAGGTCAACAACCTCCCTCATTCAGACTATGGGAAGGGCTGCAAGGAACGTTAACGGCAAGGTTATCCTCTTTGCCGACCGGATTACCCCCTCAATGGAGAAGGCCATTAAGGAGACAGAGAGAAGGAGGAAGATTCAGGAGGAGTACAACAGAAAACACGGCATTACTCCTCAGACTGTTAAGAGGGAGCTTGACTCCTCTATACTGGAGGACGCCGGCCTTACAACCTACCAGAAGTTAAAGAGGAAAGGTTTTGAGAGGATTCCCCGTAGTGAGGAGGAGCTCCTTGAGGAGATAGCCCGCCTTGAGAAGGAGATGAAAGAGGCTGCAAAGAACTGGGAGTTTGAGAGGGCGGCGGAGCTCCGTGACAGAATAAAAGAGCTGAGAAAACTCCTGATACCGGCTTAAGCCTCCCTTTAATAAAATAGAAGAAATGGAATAAAGGGAGGCGGTTATGTCTGAGGAAAAACTTGATCACCTTCTGAAAAAAGAGCTGGTTATAGAGCCACCTAAGGAGTTTGTTGAGCAGGCAAACGTAAAGGACTACGAGGCGGAGTACAGGCGTTTCCTTGAAGACCCGGAGAAATTCTGGGCAGGCGTTGCCGAAGAGCTCTTCTGGTACGAGAAGTGGGAGAAAGTCCTTGAGTGGAACTACCCCTACGCAAAGTGGTTTGTTGGGGGAAAAACGAACATTACCGTTAACGCCTTAGACCGCCACGTTAAAAACGGAAAGAGAAATAAAGTTGCCTTCTTCTGGGAAGACGAGCTTGGAAACGAAAGGGTCGTTACTTACGGGGAGCTCTACAGGCTCGTAAACAGGTTTGCCAACGCTCTAAAGGCTGCTGGAGTAAAGAAGGGGGACAGGGTCGTTATCTACATGCCTCTTGTTGTTGAGCAGGTCGTTGCAATGCTTGCCTGTGCCCGTATCGGTGCCGTCCACTCTGTGGTCTATGCAGGTTTCAGCGCCTCTGCTCTCCGCCACAGGATTGAGGATGCAGAAGCCAAAATGGTTATAACCGCCGACGTAACGATAAGGCGGGGAAGAGCCATTCCCCTAAAAAGGATTGTTGATGAGGCCATTTTAGACCTTCCCTTTGTTGAGCAGGTTGTTGTTCTGAGGAGGCTTGAGCCGAAAGTTGACCTGATAGGGGAGAAAGAGGTTGACTTCTACGAGTTTATGGACGGCCACTTAGACTACTGCGAGCCAGAGGTGATGGACGCAGAAGACCCTCTCTTTATCCTCTACACTTCAGGGTCAACCGGTAAGCCTAAAGGCGTTCTCCACACAACCGGCGGCTACATGGTTGGAACCTACTACTCAATGAAGACCGTTTTTGACCTGAAAGACGACGACGTTTACTGGTGTACTGCCGATCCGGGCTGGATTACAGGCCACAGCTACATCGTTTACGGTCCCCTCGTTGCCGGAGCCACTCAGGTTATTGCGGAGGGAGCTCCCAACTACCCCGACTACGGCCGCTGGTGGAGAATAGTAGAAAAGTACGGAGTAAACATCTTCTACACGGCTCCTACCGCAATCAGAATGTTCATGAGGGCAGGTGAGGAGTGGCCAAACAAGTACGACCTTTCGTCTTTAAGGCTTTTAGGATCAGTTGGTGAGCCCATAAACCCCGAAGCCTGGCTCTGGTATTACAGAGTTATAGGGAGAGAGAGGTGCCCGATAGTTGACACATGGTGGCAGACAGAGACGGGAGCCGTAATGATAACCACCATAGATGCCCTTCCAATGAAACCCGGAAAGGCAGGAAAGCCGGTTCCAGGAGTTATAGCAGACGTTGTAGACAAGGAAGGAAACCCCGTTGAGGTTGACAAGGGAGGCTTCCTCGTAATCAAGTACCCGTGGCCTTCCATGATGAGGACTATCTGGAAAAACCCCGAAAGGTACGAGCAGTACTGGAACACTATTCCCAACTGCTACACGGCAGGAGACGTTGCAGTTAAGGACAAAGACGGCTACATAATGATTCTTGGCCGTGCAGACGACGTAATAAACGTTTCCGGCCACAGAATAGGAACGATGGAGGTTGAGTCTGCCCTCGTTTCCCACCCTGCCGTTGCAGAAGCAGCCGTGATTGGTAAGCCAGACCCGGTTAAGGGAGAGAGGATAAAGGCCTTTGTAATACTGAAGGAGGGCTACTCCGCCTCTGAAAAACTGATTGACGACCTGAAGTACCACGTAAAGATGGAGCTCGGAGCCCTTGCCGTTCCGTCTGAGATTGAGTTTGTTGACAAGCTCCCCAAAACGAGAAGCGGAAAGATTATGAGAAGGGTTCTCAAGGCAAAAGAGCTCGGCATTGACCCTGGAGACCTCTCTACGCTTGAGGACTAACTTACTGGAACTTTTTTTTTTGGGGGGGAGCTCCCCCCCTTCTTATTAAGAAAGGAGAGTATCACTGGGTTTTTCAGGAGGAGTTCCTCAAAGCTCTTTGCTTTATGAAGTAGCAGATTTCGTCTTCCAGGTTGTCCCACTCCGTCAGGAAAGTTCTAATCAGTTCCAGATACTTCCTGTCCGCTTTGCTCTTCCGGAAGAACTCTTCGGCCTCTTTTAGCGCATCATAAGTTGAAGGCTTCCTGAAGATGAAAAAGTTGCTCTTACACAGAGAAGCTCTTGAGAAGAGGTAGAGGCTGAAAAGAACAAACTTCCTGTATTCCGCTTCCACTTTGTAACCCCGCTGTTTCTTCAAAGAAAATTAACAAAAACCTTCTTCACTTAAGTTAAATTTCCCGTTTTAGAACTTAAAAACATAGAGGGGGAAACGATGAAGAAGTTACTTACAACCGCTACGGTCGCCTCTCTTCTCCTTTCAGGTGTAACTTTAAGTGGATGTTTTAACAAAGAGAAAGGACAGGAGAGGGGAGAAAACCTGAAAAGTCAGGTTAAGGAGAAAGCGAGCTCTGCTACGGAGAGCACCTCTTCGGTAGTAAACAGGGCTACAGAAAAGGCAAGTTCGGGGGCTGAGTCTGTTAAAGGGAAAACCTCTTCGGCTATGAATTCTGCAAAGAAGAGCGTTCAGAGCGGAGTTTCTAGCGTTAAGAAAAGGACCTCTGAAGCTGTTGAGAGCGTGAAAGCTCAAAAAGAGCAGACGCAGGAGAAGACTTCAGAGGCTACAGAGAAGGCTGCAAACGGAGAGACTCAGAAGAATCAGGTTGAAGAGAAGGCTTCTTCAACTGTTGAGAAGGTAAAGAAAGCGGTTAAGAACGTTAAGGTAGAAGAGATTCCTTCAAAGGTACAGAGCGCAAAAGAGAAGTACAACCAGGCTAAAGAGACTGTCAATTCAGTTAAGAACGTTTTTAAAGGTTTCGGCAATTAAGTTGTGGAGGGGAATCTCTTCCTCCTCTTTTGCCTCTTTCGGCTTCCTCTATCTGGTATCGGTTCTCAATAAGGTTGAATCTGACTAAATTAGACAGAGAATTTTCAGGAAGGAGCAGTTATGAGGAAGCCGGAAGTTCTATCTCCTGCCGGAAACCTTGAGAAGCTGAAGTTTGCCGTTGACTTTGGGGCAGATGCCGTTTACTTAGGAGGGAAGCTCTTTAACTTAAGGGCAAAGGCCGGAAACTTCACGATAGAGGAGATGGCAGAAGGGATTGAGTACGCCCACGAAAGGGGCGTTAAGGTCTATGTAACCCTCAACGCTTTTGCAAGGAATCAGGACTTTAAAGCCATAGAGGAGTTTGTTGACGCCGTTAAGGAACTCTCTCCCGATGCGTTCATCGTTTCAGACCTTGGAGTTCTCAAAACCGTTAAGGAGAGAGCTCCCGAGGTTGAAGTCCACATAAGCACTCAGGCAAACACTACAAACTACAGGGCTGTTGAAGTTTACAGAAGCCTCGGCGCAAGCAGGGTTGTTCTTGCAAGGGAGCTCTCCATCCCGGAAATCAGGGAGATTAAGGAGAGGGTTCCCGACATGGAACTTGAGGTCTTCGTTCACGGGGCAATGTGTATGGCCTACTCCGGCAGGTGTCTTCTTTCAAACTACCTCTCTTACAGGGAGAGTAACAAGGGAGCCTGTTCCCAGAGCTGCCGCTGGAAGTACTACGTTGTTGAGGAGACAAGACCCGGGGAACTCTACCCCATAGAGGAGGACGAAAACGGAACTTACATCTTCAACTCAAAAGACCTCTGCGCTCTTCCCGTTTTAGACGAGCTGATAGATGCCGGCGTAGATTCACTGAAGATTGAGGGAAGGGTTAAGTCTGCCTACTACGTTGCCGTAACGACAAGCGTTTATAGGAGAGCTGTTGACTTAATCCTTTCCGACAGGAAGGCTTTCAGGAGGGAGCTCCCCTCACTCTTAGAGGAACTTGAAAAGGTAAGCCACAGACCCTACACCCTTGGCTTTTTAAAGGGAGAGAACGAGAGCCTCCAGCACTACGAAACAAGCTCATACATAAGGAACTACAAGTTCCTCGGAATCTTCAGGAACGGCCTCTGGCAGGTGAGGAACAAGGTTAGAGTGGGAGATGAGGTTGAAATCTTTACCCCCTCTGCAGAGTGTTTGAGGCTGAAGGTTGAGGGAATAAGAGTTTTGAAGAAGGGAGAGCCTGTTAATTCCAATTCGGCCAACCCCAACCAGCAGGCCGTGATTAAGTTTGATAGAGAGGTGAAGATCCCGGAGAAGGCAATCCTCAGGCGAAAAGAAGTTACAGAACCTGTGGCGGTTTAATGGGGTTTTATCAGAGGAGGTTAAACTTCCTCCAACTTTTCTACTGAGTCAATGAGATTAATTTTCTCCTTCTGGCAGGCTTCTTTAAAGTCTGAGTCCAGGGAGATTAAACGGAAGATAAGATATTGAACTGCTTGCAGGTTGCTAAAATCAACGCGTCGTTTGGTTTCAGCCTGTATTTTCCTATCAGGTCAAACATAAGGTCTATCGTTTTTTCGTTCGTTTCCAGGATTGAAAAGCTTAAAAGATGATGTTTGAGCTGTTTCAGGTCACATCCTCTTTTTGAGTGTAACTGATAGACAACTTCGCTTATAACAATACTGTTAATGTAAAGTCTAATGCTGAGTTTAGATAGTTTAATTAAGATTTTTAAAGCTTTAGGATTACCCTTAAGCCCCTCAATTATTATGCTACTGTCTAAGAACACTTTCAGTCGTCCTGCATATGCAGTTCTTCTTCAGAAACTTCAAAGTCCTGTGGTAGTATTCCCGCGTTTTCTATGAAAAATTCCAGAGCTTTTTTCTGTTTTTCTAATCTTTTTATTTCCTGTAATCTGTTTAATGCCTCATCTACATTATCAAAAACCTGTTTTACATTACCCGGCACTTTAATTATTATCTCTCCCACATTTTACCTCAGATTTCCATATTACTAATTCCTAACATAGGCACGGTTTCGTTAACTGCAACCGATGAATTGAGAGGGAGGGAGCTCCCTCCCATTACCACCAGCGGCAGAATCCTCTTCCTCGGCCGCGACCTCTACCCCAGCCTCTACCGCGGCCGCCTCCGCGTCCAAACCCGAACCAGCCTCTACCTGCTCCAGCGCCAGCTCCTCTCCTGAATCCCCAGCCCTGACCTGCAGGAACATCAACCCTTACGATGTTCTCGCTACCACACTTGGGGCAGGTTACCATCCAGCGGGGCTTTCCGAAGGGGACTTCAAACTCCTCTCCACAGTCCAGACACCTGAACTTTCTTTTTGGGATTACTTCCATAGTTAGCACCTCCTAATTAAGGTTCTGATTAAAATCTAAAACCACAATTTGAAGGTTGTCAAGTGTGGCGTGGCAGGGCGTTTACGCTATACTGTTAGTAATGGCGAATTCTGTTCTAAACTGCTAAAAGGAGGTGAGATGAAGCTGGCAATACCTGTAGAGGAGGATAGGGGTATTGACTCTCCAATCTGTGAGCACTTCGGGAGAGCTCCCTACTTTGCACTTGTTGAACTCGGCGAAGGTGGAGTTTCCGTTGAGGTGAGGAAGAACCCGCTTGTTGAACACACGGCAGGAGCGCTGCCGGAGCTCCTTAAAAGCTGGGGAGTGGATAGAATAATTGCTGCAAGAATGGGGCAGAAGGCTCAGCTCTTTTTCAGCCAGTTTGGAATTGACGTTGTTTTGGGTGCTTCAGGAACTGTCAGAGAAGTCTTTAAGAGGTTTGGGGTAGAGTAATTTTCAGCTATCCTGTAAGGAAGCTTCTGACTTTTTTCAGAAGGTAGGGGAGAGCTCTTTCAACCTCAGGGGAGAGCTCCCTCTTAAATGTAGTTATATCTTTTGCCTCAACTCCAAACAGGCATATCTCCTCCGGCATCTCCTCCGGGTAGAGTGTGTAGCCAAGGCTGACGGAGTCTGAGATTGAGATGGTGTGGGTGGAGCTCTTTGGGTAGCTCTTTAGCTCTTTCAGGTTGAAAACCTGAATGGTTCCTGGTTTCTCTCCCGTTTTAACAGCATCTATAACGGCAACTCTCCGTTTCCCTAAAATAACCCTTAAAAGGTCTGTTCCGGGGGAGAGGAGGTGGACGGCGGGGAGCTCCCGGCAGAGCTCCCTCACAGCTCTATAACCCAGCCCGTCGTCTGAGAAGTAGGGGTTTCCAAGCCCTACAACCAACATCAGAAGTTCCTTATCCTCTTTATCAGTTTCCTGTCGTGGGAGTAGATGTTGAGCTCAAAGGGGTTGTGCCCGGGGAACGCGTGGGTTGCACAGGCAAGACAGAGGTCGTAAGGCCTGTGTGCCATCTCTATGAGGTTGAGCTTAGACTCGTCGTACTTCCCGTCTTTCAGGAAGAACTTTGCGGCCTTTTTAACGGCCATCTGAATGGCGCCGTTGTTGAAAGTCGTTGGAACTACCATGTTTGCGTCTGTTACCATTCCCTTCTCGTCTGTCCAGTAGTGGTGGATGAGCGTTCCCCTGGGAGCTTCAACGATTCCCACTCCCTCTCCGGAGACCTCTCCAACTGGGTTGCAGGTGTTGGGGTCTGTGATTTCCGGATCCTGAGAGAGCTCCTTTACAATTTCGGCGTGGTTCAGTATCTCTATTGCCCTTGCCCAGTGGTAGGCGAAGATGTTGTGGATAGGCTTTCCTCCGAAGAACTCAACCATCTCTTCGTAGGCTTTCTGTGCAAGGGGAGTTGAGTAGCCCTCTGAAACGTTTAGCCTTGCCAGAGGTCCCACGCTGCAGAACGGAGTTCCGGTGCCGTCAACAAATCCCTTCCAGCCTACTGTTTTTAGGTAGGGGAACTTTGCGTAGCTCCAGGGAATTGTCCTCTCTGCGAAGTAGTTCAGGTATTCCTTTCCTTCAAACTCCCCTATCCTGTTCCCTTCGGGGTCTATTATCACCTTTGTTCCTTCGTAGTAGGCGACTTTTCCCTTCTCGTCAACGGTTCCCATGTAGTTTGTTACAACGTTGAAGTTCTCGTTTTTAAGGAGCTGTGAGTATTCAGGGTTTTTAAGGACAACCTCCTTAAAGAGCTCTACGCTCTGTTTCCCAAGCTCTAAGCACTCGTCTGCGAGCTTCTGTATCTCCTTAACCTCATCTTCAGAGAGGCTCTTAGACCAGCCTCCGGGAACGGATGCTGCCGGGTGGGCAGTCTTTCCTCCTAATATCTCAACTATCCTTGCGGCGGAGAACCTCTTCTGGAGGATGTCCTTAACGAACTCCTTTCCAACAACTTCGGCAACTCCCAGAATGTTCCTCTTTTCCGGGGGAGCCGTTGGGCCGCAGATGAAGTCGGGGAGTCCCATGGCGTAGAGTATCTCTGTGTGGTCTTCTATGTGGTGGGCTGAGAGGAGGAGCTCCCTCAGCTTCTTTGCAACCGGCGGAGGCTCTACCGAGAAGACCTGATCCCCAGCCTTCAGTGACGCCATAAAGTGGACGGCTCTACACACTCCGCAGATTGTGCTGGCTATCCTTGGAACCTCCTCTATAGGAGCTCCCTCAACGATCTTCTCATACCCCATAAACTCAACAACCTGGAAGAAGACCTCGTCAACTTTCCCTTCCTCATCAAGGAAAACGGTTATCTTTCCGTGGCCTTCAAGCCTTGTGATGGGCTCTATTACAAGCTTTTTCATTTCTGCCTCCTAACCTTTGGGTTTTATGAGCTTTGACTTTGGCAGGCTGTATCTGTAGAAGAGGCGGACAGGATCGGGAATTTCCCTCAGGAGGCTTTTATCTGCAAGGGTTGTGGCTACGGTGCTTATTGCCTTAACTGCAAAGTCTGTAACTCCCGGAATGGGGCCGCCGCATCCCCTACAGGGTGAGTTTGCCTTGAGACACGCAGCTCCGCAGTCTCCCTGCGTTACCGGCCCTAAACAGAGGTAGCCTGCCTCAAGGAGGCACGTATCCTCAGGCGGTTTTTCAAGCATCCTTTTAACCCTGGCCGGCTTTCTCTTTACTCCCCCGTGTCTTATCGGGTTCCTCTGGCAGACGTCACATACGGCGGTTCCCATTGTGAGCCAGCTCCCCTTCGGGGGAAGGTCGTTCTTCAGGAGTTTCTCAAGTATCCACTTAATGTGTTTGTAGTGGGGAGGGCATCCCCCTACGTAGTAGTCAACTTCAACTACCTGGTCTAAAGCCCTTGCAGGTTTGAGGGCGGAGAGCTCCAGGGGGTACTTCCCGTCAACAACGAACTCCGTTTTGGGAGTTACCTTTTCAGGGTTGTCTGTCGTTACCGTTTCAACGTAGGCCTTTCTGACTATCTCGTCCTGCTTAAAGAGGTTAACTAGCCCTTTGATTCCCCCTAAACTTGCGCAGATTCCGAAGGCTATAAGGGTTTTGCACTTTCTCCTCATAACCTTTGCCATGTGCTCGTGCTCTGAGTTCCTGACGTTTCCGGTAAAGAAACCGACGTCTATTGAGCCGTCAGGGATATCCTCAAGGTCTTTATACTTTCTGTCTATGAGTGTTGGAGCGAAGAAAACCAGATCAACGTTTTCAAGGAAGTCAATCAGGCTCTTTGCCGTGTCAAGGAGGGAGGTGTCGCAGCCGGCACAGCCGCCTCCTAAGTAGTAGGCCATCTTAATTTTTTGCATAGCAGCCCTCCTTCAATTCCCTCAGTTTCCTGTTCATCTGCCTTATTGAGTTGGCCAGCTTCTTCCAGTGGGGAACTCCTATGTACTCCCACTTAACCAACTTGTCCGTTACGCCAAGGAGCTGAAGGCTCTCGTTTAGCATTTCAATGCGTCTCTCCTGCATGTAGTTGCCCCAGGCGTGGTGGCAGTTATCAACGGGGCAGCCTGCAACAATGATTCCGTCGGCAAAGTCTCTGGCCAGGATCTCTGAGATAACGTCAAGGCTCAAAGAGGCGGAACACCTTATCCTTATGCTTCTGAAGTTCTCAGGGAGCTTCTCTCCGTTGAGTCCCATAAGGTCTGCTGCTCCGTATGCACACCAGTAGCAGAGGAAGGCGAGAATCCTGGGCTCTCCCGGTTTTGCGTTCTTAAAGGCAACTTCGGCCATCTTCAGTATCTGCTCGTCTTCAAGGTTGGAGAACCTTATGGCTTTAGACGGACAGGCTGCGTAGCAGAGTCCGCACCCTCTGCAGAGGTTGGGGTCTATCTCAACCCTGTTCTCGTTTTCTCCCTCTTTAATGGAGATTGCTCCGTGGGGGCAGCACATCAAACAGGTTTCACACCTTGAGCACTTCTCCTGGTCAATCTCTGCGTAGTACTTCTTCTTCCTCCCTTTAAGGTCTCTGTACACCTTTGGAGCCGCTCCAAGGGCAGACTCTATGCTCTCCTGAACGTCTTTGAAGCCCTTTGCCGCTCCTACCACGTAAACCCTCTCTACAAAGCTCTCAAGGGGATTGATAACCCTCGGCTGGAACTCTAACGGGAAGCCGTAGGCGTCTGTAAACGCGTTAAACATCTGTGTAATCCTTATCTGGGCAGGTATAAGAGGGTCTGCAACAACCGCAAGGTCTGAGGTGAAGGTTCCTTTTGGAGTTTCTATCTCAAGCTTTCCGTCTTCCCGTTTTTTAATCCTTTCAACGGGGGTCTGGATAAACTCAACTCCCTTCTTCTCTGCCCTTCTCCTGAACTCCTCAAAAGCCCTTCCAGTTGTCCTTAAGCTCTTGTAGAAGACCCTTATCTTTACGTCTGGCATCTGGTTGGCAAGCTGGAAGGCGGTTTTTACGGTTTCAAGACAGCAGAGCCTTGAACAGTATTTCTCCTCGTCCTTTTTACAGAGGACGAAGGAGAGCTCCTTCGGAGGTTTCCCGAAGAAGTTGTTTGCCCTGTACCTTTCAAACTCTGTTAGCGTAATAACTTCGGGGTACTCATATCCAAGTTCCTTATACTTAGAGACGTCTCCCCCTTTAAGGCCGGTGGCGATAACGACTGCTCCGAACTCCTCCTCAACCACCCTGTCCTCTGCCCTCAGGTCTATTGCCTTCGTGGGGCAGACCTTCTCACACTCCCCGCAGAGGGTGCAGTTCTCAGCGTCTATCGTGTAGGTATCTGGAACTGCAAGTGGGAACGGCTTGTAGATAGCTTTCCTCTTTGTTTTTCCAAGGTTAAACTCGTTGGGAACCTCAACGGGGCAGACCTTTTCACACTCTCCACAGGCTACACACTTAGACGGGTCAACTTTTAGAGCTCTCTGCCTGATTTTTACTCTGAAGGTTCCGCTCTCCTTCTCAACTCCCTCTACCGTTGAGTTGACCATCAGCCTGATGCCGTCCCTTAGAAGGGTCTCCCTTCCAACGACAGGAATTACGCACTGGCTTGTACAGCCAGACGGGTAGCTCTCAGACTGCCACAGAACGGGAATTGAAGCTGCAAACCCTCCAAGGTAGGGTTTCTCCTCAACGAGAACTGTCTCTACGCCGAGGTCTGAGAAGGCCTGAGCACACGACTGCCCTGCAACTCCCCCTCCGATTACGAGAACTCTCTTCTTCAGTTTCTCCTTCAGTGCCTCAACGTTTGTCTTTACCTTCTCGTAGGCCATGAGGAGCTGGTCTTTCGCTTTCCTGTTGAGGGCTTGGGCGTTATCGTGAATCATTACTCCCTGTTCTCTCAGGTTAACCGTTTCAAACATTGCAGGGTCAATTCCGAGGTTTTCAAGGAGCTTCTGTATCCTGTCTTCGTTAAACTGGAGTGAAGACCTCTCTGAACAGCCACAGAAGATGAGGCCGTCTATCTTTCCTCTGAGGTGTTCTGTCTGCTTTTCAGGGTTTTTGCAGAAGTCCTGGGTCTCTACAACCTCTACGACCCCGGGGAGCTCCTCAGCTAAAGACCTCAGCTGGGAAAGGTCCACCTTTTTCGTTATCTGTCCGCCGCAGCTACAGAGGATAACTGCAAGCTTTCTTCCTTCCATCTTGTCCCCTCAATTTGAGATTTAGAATCTCGCCTAATTGGAATATACCAATGTAATGATCTGCAAGTCAATAGATTAAGGAAATTCTAAACATCTTGACCGATTAAACCCTTCTGATGAGAACTGCAGCTGTTAGACAGAGGAGGGAAAAGGGAAGGAATGCGGCGTTTCCGAGGGAGTTCCAGAGGAGGCCAGCCGTAAGGTTCCCCACCAGGGCTCCTGCTCCCGTTGCTCCGTGGAACAGGCCGTATGCCGTTCCCCTCTTTTTCCTTCCCGTGATCTCCCCTACCAGAGCTCTCTGAACGGTATCTGAAATCCCCAGTGAAACCCCGTACAGGAGGAAAGAGAGCGTTAAAGGTAGAAGGCTGTTGTGGAGAGATAGGAGCAGTATTGATATTCCGGCGATGAAGTACCCTGCTGAGAGGATCTTTCCCTTTCCCAAACTGTCAGACAGGTTCCCGGCGGGGAGAGAAGTAAGGAGGTAGGCAACGTTCAGGAGGAGGTAGAGGAGCAGGGCCGTCTTCTCCGACGTCTCCTTTCCTGCAACGAAGATGAGGAACATAAAGCTGAGAGCTCCCGTTGAGTAGAGGGTTAAAACCGAAAGGGTTTTCAGAAAACTTCTGCTGAGTTTTTCTTCTTTTTCTCTCTCCTCTGTGTGGCTCTTCCTATCAGTTTTTGGCTCCTTCACAAGTAGAACAGGAAGTAGGCTTAAGAAGGCTACAGCTCCTCCGATGAATATTGCCGTTCTGTTTGAGAAACCTGAATAGATCAAGAAGATTGCAAGGAGAACTCCTGTGAGAGCTCCTGCCGTGTCCATACTCCTGTGGATGCCAAACTTCCTTCCGCTCTTGCCTTTAGAGAGTGAGATGAGGGCGTCCCTTGGGGCCGTCCTTACTCCTTTCCCTACTCTTTCAAGGGTTGAGCTGAAAAGTACGTGGCTTGCGTTCTTTGAGAAACCTATGAGGAGCTTAAAGAGGGCAGAGATGAGGTAGCCTGAAACTATGAGTGGCTTTTTCCTCTCAAACCGATCTGACAGGTAGCCTGACAGGGGTTTAAGGAGGTTAGAGAGGAACTCCCTCAGCCCGCTTACCGCACCGAGGGCAACTCCTCCCCCTCCGAGCTGAGAGATAAAGAGGGGAAGAACTGCAGAGATGAGCTCACTTGAGACGTCGTTTATAAAACTTGCAAACCCTAATAAAAGGACGTTTCTGTCAACCCTCAAGCTAAAAGCCTTTCAAGGTCTTTAAAGAAACCCGGGTATGAGGTAGAGACACACTCCGTATCGTCTATCTCAACAGGGCTTTCTGTTATCAGGGAAGCTACAGTAAAGGTCATCGCTATTCTGTGGTCTCCGTAGGAGCTGGCCTTTCCGCCCTTCAGTTTTGTTTTTCCTCTGATTACCATTCCGTCGGGGAGCTCCTCTGCGTCGGCTCCTATAGACTTCAGGTTCTCAACTGTTGACTTAATCCTGTCGCTCTCCTTCACCCGGAGCTCCGCTGCGTCCCTTATAACTGTCTCTCCCTCTGCCTGAGTTGCAAGAAGGGCTATAACGGGGAGCTCGTCAATGAGGGTCGGAATCTCTTCTCCCTTAATCTCGGTAGCCTTAAGGTCTGGAGAGTAGTAAACGGCAACGTCCCCAATCTCCTCTCCGGAGGTCTCTCTCCTGTTGATTACCTCGTATCTAACTCCCATTCTGTCAAAGACTTTCAGAATTCCCGTTCTCGTTGGGTTGAGTATCACCTCTTTAAGCAGAACTTCAGAGTTTGGAGTAATTGCCGCTCCAACCATGAAGAAGGCGGCAGAGGAGATGTCTGCAGGAACGGTTATCTCAAGGTCTCTCCTTAACTCTCTGTTTCTGCCCAGCCTTACAGTTAGTCCTTCAACCTCAACGTCAACTCCGAAGGCCTTAAGCATCCTCTCTGTGTGGTCTCTACTCTTTGCAGGTTCTGTAACCGATACCGGCTCGTCTGTAAAGAGACCGGCTAAGAGGATTGCAGACTTAACCTGTGCCGACGCCTTGGGGCTTCTGTAGTTGATTCCCCTCAGCTTCTCCTTTCCAACAATCGTAAGGGGAGGGTATTTCCCGTTCTCCCTTCCTAGGATGAGAGCTCCCATCTCCCTTAAAGGAACGGCGATCCTGTCCATAGGCCTTCGCCTTAAATACTGATCCCCCGTTAAAACCGAGTAGAATGGCTGGCCCGAGAGGATTCCGCTTATGAGCCTTATAGAGGTTCCAGAGTTTCCAAGGTCTATAACGTTAAACGGCTCCTTGAGGGAGTGTTTTCCCTTCCCTTTTATCAGTATCTCTTCTCCCCTGTCTTCAATATCTACTCCAAGCTCTAAAAAGGCCTTCAGCGTATTAAGGCAGTCTTCAGACCTTAAGAACTCCCTTACAACAACCTTTCCCTCGTTTATGCTTCCAAGCATTACTGATCTGTGGGAGATTGACTTGTCGCTGGGGGTTCGGAGCTCCCCCTTTAAACTCTTTCCTCTAAAGTGGAAAACTGCCATCTTACTCCTCTGCTAAAGCAACGGTATTTAAAGACTGTATGTAGCGCTCAATTCCCTGGGCTATCCCCTTTGCTATCTCCTCCTGGTACCACCTTTTTACGAGTCTCTTTCTGTCTAAGGGATTTGTCATGAACCCGCTCTCAACCAGAACTGCCGGCCTTCCCGGGGTTTTGAGAACCAGGATGTTCCTGTACATATCCTTTATTCCGTTTATGAGCTCGTCGTTAACGTGTGCCTTCAGACTCTGAACTATCGCCTCTGCGAGCTTAGAGCTCTCTGCAAAGGTTACAGTCGTTGCAAGGTTTATGAGGAGGGGGCTAATACTCCAGCACATAACGTCGCTACACAGTTTAACGTTCTTTGCCACAGCTTTCGCTGTACGTTCTGCTTTTGCAAACAGTTTTGGAGAGGCTTTAAAAACGGTAACCCCGCTCCACTGTGGGTATCTGGGCATAGAGTCTGCGTGAATGCTCACAAAGGCGTCTGCGCACGACTTGGCCGCAATTTCAGCCCTTTTTAAGAGGGGAACGTAAACGTCCCTTGTTCTGGTCATTACAACTTTTATGTCTGGGTTTCTCTGAAGGTACTTCCTGACCTTTAGGGCTATTGAAAGGGTTATCCACTTCTCTTCAATTTTAGGGTGTTTTGAACGGACAGGCCATACAGCTCCCGGGTCTTTTCCGCCGTGTCCCGGGTCTATAACTACAACCCTCTGGGGTACTCTCCTGACTTTGCACTCAGTAGTTATAAACTCTGGGAAAACGTCTATGACGATCCTGAATGGCCTGCTTCCGCAGCTCTTCAGTCCGAAGATCTTAAACCGGTGGGGCTCTTTCAGTACCAGTTTCACTTTTGTTCTTCTAGATGTTATAGGTAGGACTTCTACCTCTTTAACCAGGGGGCTCTTGAGCCTCTTCTCTATCCGTCTTGCAGCTCCAACGCCGTGAAGGTCTAGCCAGACAGTTTTCCCTCTAACTCTCTCCTTTATTGATTTCCTTGAAACTGTAGATGTACAGTCAAGGACGATTCGTGTTCTCTCCTCGGTTGAGGAGTACCGTACCCTCAGCACAACAGGGTGTTTTCTTGCCTCTGCCTCTTCGCCTATTATCTGGAAAATGGTTCCAAGCAGGAGTGTTTTTAGGAGAGCTCTCCTTTTCATCCTTTCCCCAAATGATTTGGCAAATTCTAACAATTTCCGCTAGACAGAATATAATTTAAAAAATGTGAAAAACTCTTTTAAGGAGGGAGTGATGGTAATAGAGGTTCAACCAAAAGAGGTAGATTACGATGCTCTGGCTTTAAGGGTTTTCCTTAAGGCAATAGAGCTGATAGGGGGACCGAGAGCTCTCTTTGAGTACCGTAACTTAACCTGGGTTCCAAGCCTTATGGAGGCCTCTTACGCGGTTGTCCTCAAGTATGAAGCGATGAAGACGGACGACGAGATTGCTGAGTTTTTAGGGCTTACAAAGCAGACTGTAAGAAACATGCTCTCTGCCGACCCTGAGCTGGTTATGATGAAGCTAAAAGGTGAGCTTGAGAGCGGAGAGGTGAAGGTTCACACTGCGGGCGGTCTTGCCAAGAAGGCTTACGAGGAGGTTAAGAAGGGTAACGATTACGTCTCCTTCGTTGCATACCTGTGTGAAGAGTACATAAAGAGGCCTATGGAGGCTGCAGAGTCGGGACAGCCGGCTGCAACCTGCCCCGACATTGGACTTGTATGGCCTGTTTACGTTCTTAAGGCCATTAAGGGAATGGACTTCCCGGTTGATGAATCCAGGAAGGAGGAGCTCAAGGAGAGGCTTAAAGGGATTAAGGTTAAAGACGTTCCAGCTGAGGAGCTTGTTGATAGGATAGAATTCCCGATTAAGAGCCCGGCGGAGCTCCTCCACAAGCTGGCAGCTGCCGTTAAAGGAGGTTAATAGAGATAATGCAGAAGGCCGATGAGGCGAAACTTAAGGAGTTTATATCTGAGAGGCTGGGGATCCCTCCCCAGCTCCTTAAAGGTCCCGACTGGGAAAAGACGCTGATAGAGAAGAAGGTCGTTACAGAGGAGAAACTCCTCTCTCTTCTTTCTGAGTTCTACAACTTTCCCGCCGTAGATCTCAGGAAAATAGAGATCCCTCCAGACATCGTTAAGATTGTTCCAAGAGTAACTGCGGAGAAGTTCCTGGTTCTTCCCTTTGACAAGAAGGGACCCGTTTTAAAGCTTGCAATGGCCGACCCTTCAGACATTCAGATAAGGGAGAGGATACGGTTTACCACAGGCTTTAAAGTTCAGCCCCACGTTGCTCTCCCCTTCAGGATACGGGAAAAGCTCATTGAAGTGTACGGAAAGGCAGAGGAGGAGTTCTTCTCCCGTTTGAAGTCTGAGCTTGAGAAGGAGAAGGTCGCCTCAGAGGCCGAGGGTTTAGAGACGATTGCTCCGTCTTCACAGGTAATTACACTTGACGACCTTAAGAGCCTTGCATCTCAGGCTCCGATAGTTAAGCTGGTTAACGCCATAATACTTGAAGCTCTTCAAAAAGGTGCTAGCGACATCCACATAGAGCCGTTTGAGAAGGAGCTCCGCGTCCGCTACCGTGTAGACGGCGTTTTAAGGGTCGTTGCCAAGTACTCACCCGAGATAAAAGATGCGGTAGTAGCCCGAATAAAGGTTCTCAGCGGCCTTGACATCGCCGAGAAGAGGCTTCCCCAGGACGGCCGTATGAAGGCTACTTTCAAGGGAAGAGAGATAGACTTCAGAGTCTCAACTGTTCCAACGATTTACGGTGAGAAGATCGTTCTCAGGATTCTGGATAAGGGAGCTCTCAAGCTTGACCTCTCCGAGCTGGGGCTTGAAGATAGGGAGTATGAACTGCTCCTTAGGGCCATCCACTCTCCTTACGGAATGGTTCTCGTTACGGGTCCTACAGGTTCGGGTAAGACAACAACCCTCTACTCTTCCCTTCTTACAGTTAACAAACCGGAAGTTAACATAATGACCGTAGAGGATCCGGTTGAGTATAACCTTTACGGAATCAACCAGGTGCAGGTGAACCCTGAAATCGGTCTGACCTTTGCAAGGGCTCTGAGGGCTTTTCTGCGTCAGGATCCAGACATCATAATGGTTGGAGAGATAAGGGATACAGAAACTGCGGAAATTGGCGTTGAGGCTGCTCTTACTGGCCACCTCGTCCTCTCAACTCTCCACACAAACGATGCCCCCTCTACCGTAACAAGGCTTGTAGACATGGGGATAGAGCCTTTCCTGGTTTCTTCTTCAGTTCTTCTGGTTATTGCTCAGAGGCTTGCAAGGAGAATCTGCCCCTACTGTAAGGAACCCTACAAGTACCCGGTTGAGGTGTTAAAGGAGGTAGGCTTTACAGATGAGGAGATAGGAAGAATTCAGACCTACAGGGGAAAGGGGTGTGAGAAGTGCGACTATACAGGCTACAAGGGAAGAGTTGCCCTCTACGAGGTTATGGAGGTTGTTCCAGAGATCAGAGATGCCATCGTTAAGGGTAAGAACGCCGACGAGATAAGGAAGATAGCCAAAAAGTACGGAATGAGGACTTTAAGGGAGATAGGTAGAATAAAGATAGCTAAAGGTATTACGACCCCTGAGGAAGTTTTAAGGGTTACGAGGAGCTACTGATGAAAGGGATAGTTGGTAAGAGGAAGCTCCTGAGGATATTCATAGACCTTGACGATAAGTACGAGGGAAAGCCTCTCTGGGAGTACATTTTAAGGCTCGTAAGGGAAAAGGGACTTGCCGGAGCAACGGTTTTTAAGGCTGCTGCCGGTATTGGGGCCCACTCGGAGCTCCGCACCTTCTCCGTCTGGCGCCTCTCACAGAACCTTCCCGTTGTTGTTGAGATAATAGACCGTGAGGAGAAGGTAAGGGAGTTTCTGGAAGTTTTAGACGAAGTTCTTGAAGAAGGGCTTGTTGTCTTAGAAGACGTTGAGGTTGTAACCTACCGCCACAGGGAGAAGTGATGCAGATAGGAACAGTTGAGCTTGGGAAAGAGCCTGCCGTAATAGTTGCCCTCGGCGGAGAGAACCTGAGGGAGAACCTTGAAAGGGCAAGAAGACTTCGGATAGACCTTGTAGAGGCACGCTTAGACCTCCTTTCGGAGGTAAACTCTAAAACCATCAGGGAGTTTTTAGATACGGTTGCAGATTACGGTTTCTACGCCGTTTCAACCCTAAGACCTGAATGGGAAGGGGGAAGGTTTAAAGGGGAAGAGTCTGAAAGGTTAAACCTTTTTGAGGGAATAGTTAAACACCCGGCTACAGGAGCGGTTGACGTTGAGCTGAGGAGCTCCCTCCTTCCAGATGTTGCCTCAATGGTGAAGGAGGAGAGAAAGAAGCTGATAGTCTCCTACCACGACTTTGAGAAGACCCCCTCTGAACCTGAGATTGAGGAGATACTGAACAGGTGTAGAGAGTCGGGAGCAGACATCGTTAAAGTTGCCTTTATGGGAAAGAGTCAGGAGGAGGCTGCGAGGGTCTGCTGCGTTCTCTCTAAGTTTAACCACCCTAAAATCTTCATGGTTATGGGTGAAGTGGGTTCTTTCACAAGGGTTGTAGGCTTCTCCTTTGGCTCACTCCTTACCTACACATTCTTCGGTAAACCTGTGGCTCCCGGTCAGATAGAGGCAGAGAGATTGATTAAGCTGCTGTCTAACCTCTATCCGTCCTACAGGAGGAAGAGGGAGAAATTCCTCTCTGAGGAGTTCTTCCAGTTGATATAATCTCTGCCATGAGCCCGGAAGCCTTTATCTACTCAACAGCTGTCCTTTACGGTATCTCAACCCTCCACTACCTCCTCTACCTCATTTTCAGGAAGGAGAAGCTAGCAACCGTTGGCCTCTACTCTGCAAGGTTCGGCTTCCTTACAAACCTTGTAGCCCTGATTCTTCTGGTTGTCAGAAACGGTTCTGAGAGCCTCTTTACACCAAAAGGAGCTTTTCTGCTCTTTGCAGTAAGCGTTGTCTCCATCTACCTCTACTTCTCAACAAAGCATAAACTCTCCCTCTCCGGTGCCTTTTTGATGCCGTGGGCTACACTCTTTTCTTTTGTGGCCTCTTTGGTTTCGGGAGTCCCCAAAACGGCCTTTCCCGTTGGGATTGTTGGAATGGTTCACATAGTTTCGGCGTTTTTAGGTTACAGCGCTTTTATATTCGGAGCTCTCCTCTCTATCCTCTACCTGATATTTGAGAACCACCTTAAGAAGAAGAAGTTCTCGGTCTTCTTTCAGAAACTCCCTTCACTTTCACTTATAGAGTCTGTCATCTACCACGCCGTTGCCGTCGGGTTTTTCTTTATAACCGTTTCCATGTTTGCCGGGGCTGTCTGGTCTGAGAAGATATTTGGAACCTACTGGAGCTGGCATCCCAAACAGGTTGCGACACTTATCTCCTGGTTCGTATACGCAGGGATAATTCACCTCTACCTCTACGGTGAGTGGAGGGGTAAGAGGTTCTGCTACCTCAACCTTTTAGGTTTATTCGTAATAGTGTTAAACTTTTTGGGAGTAAATTTATTATCAAGTAAAGATGTCCACTCTTTCAAGGGGTAGAGATGGGAGAACTAAAACTGTGCTGTCTGGGGGTTAGCCACAAAACGGCTCCCGTATCTGTGAGGGAGCAGTTCTCTTTCAAGGGGGAGGAGCTTGAGAGTGCCCTCTTAAAGCTGAACGCCCTACCCTCTGTAGAAGAGAGTATGGTTCTCTCAACCTGTAACAGGGTTGAGATCTACTTCACGACAAGGTCTGAAACTCCCTTTAAGGAGGTTATTGACTTCCTGATTGACGAGAAGGGAGCAGATTTAGACCAGATTAACAGCCACTTCTACAGAAAGGTTGACAGGGACGCCGTTCGCCACGGTTTCTACGTTGCCTCAAGCCTTGACTCTATGGTTGTAGGTGAACCTCAGATAGTTGGCCAGTTTAAAGACGCCTTCTCACTTGCTAAGGAGCTTGGAACCATTGGAACGGTTCTCTGCAGGTTCTGTGAAACGGCCCTGAAGGTCTCTAAGAGGGTAAGAACTGAGACGGGGATCTCTAAGAACGCCGTCTCAATAAGCTTTGCGGCCGTTGAGCTTGCAAAGAAGATATTCGGGGAGCTCCACGGCAAAAGAGTGGCCATAATCGGTGCCGGAGAGATGGCGGAGCTTGCAGTTAAGCACCTGATGACAAACGGCGCTTCAGAGGTATTCGTTGTTAACAGGACTTTTGAAAGGGCTCAGAAGCTTGCCCAGGAGTTTGGAGGGAAAGCCTTTCCGCTTACCGAACTTGAAACCGTTTTAAAGATGGCAGACATCGTTATCAGCTCAACGGGAGCTCCCGGCTACGTTCTAACTCCCGAAAACGTCCTTCCTGCTCTGAAGGAGAGGAAACACCGCCCCATGTTCCTGATAGACATTGCCGTTCCAAGGGACATAGACCCGGCACTCAACGACTATGAAGGCCTCTACGTTTACGACATAGACGACCTTCAGCAGGTTGTTGACGCCAACATAAAGGAGAGGTTGAGAGAGGCTGAAGTTGCCAAAGAGATAATAGAGGGCTACGTTGAGCGCTTTATGAAGTGGCTCAGGGAGCTTGAGGTTGCTCCTTTAATTGCCGAGCTGAAGGAAAAGGCTGAGTCTATCAGGAAGGAGGTTCTCTCTAAGAGGCTTCCGAAGTTGGGTTTAACCCCTGAGCAGGAGCAGGAGGTTGACAACATAACGCGAATTATCATTAACAAACTCCTTCACCAGCCCATAACCAGCGTTAAGAGGAAGGCTGTTGAGGAGGAGGCCAGAAATCAGGTCGTTCAGATATTCAGGGAAATTTTCGGTCTGGGTAAGGAGTAGTTAAATGAAGATAAGAATAGGGACGAGGAAGAGTAAGTTAGCCCTGTGGCAGTCTGAGTGGGTGAAAGCTCAGATAGAGAAGAAGTTCCCCGAAGTTGAGGTTGAACTTGTAAAGATAACAACGAAGGGGGACAAAATCTTAGACGTTCCACTTGCAAAGATTGGAGATAAGGGGCTCTTCACAAAAGAGATAGAAGACGCAATGCTTCGGGGAGAGGTTGACATAGCCGTTCACAGCCTAAAGGACGTTCCCAGCAGGCTCCCAGAGGGTTTAAAGCTCATAGCCTTTTCAGACAGGGAAGATCCGAGGGACGCTCTCCTCTCAAACGGGAAGTACACCCTTGAGACCTTACCTGAAGGGGCTGTTGTTGGAACCAGCTCTCTGAGGAGGAAGGCTCAGCTGAGGATCTTAAGGCCAGACCTTGAGATAAAAGACTTGAGGGGAAACGTTGATACCAGAATAAGAAAGCTGAAGGAAGGCCAGTATGACGCAATAATCCTTGCAGCTGCGGGAGTTAAGAGGCTCGGCTGGGAAGAAGAGATAGACGAGATCCTCTCCCCCGACAGGATGATCCCTTCCGTCTCTCAGGGAATCTTAGGGATAGAGGGAAGAGAGGGAGATACGGAGGTAGAGAGGATTGTTAGAGAAGCGATAAACTCGTACGAGTCTGAGGTTGCCGCAACTGTTGAGAGGGCGTTTCTCAGGACAGTTGAAGGGGGATGTCAGGTTCCCCTTGGCTGCTACGCAGTTGTAAACGAAGACAGGGTTCACGTCAGGGCTTTTATCTCAGACCTCAACGGGAAGTTCTTCCACAAAGAGGAGGGAGTCTTTCGTTTCTCCTCCCTTGATGAGGCAGACAGGATAGGCGTTTCAGTTGCAGAGAGGCTCCTCTCTGCCGGAGGAAAGGAGATTTTAGAGGAGCTTATGAGGTGCCAGTAAAGGTCTTTATCTCCTCAAAACTCCCGACGGATTTAGAGAGAGAGCTTTTAAGCAGGGGAGTGGAGCTCCTTGCCCTTCCCCTCATAAAAACCGTTCCTGTTGAGTTTAACCCTTTAATTCTCAGGGCTTTTTCTCCCGATTACGTCGTCTTTTCAAGTAAGAACGGCGTTAAGTGGTTCTTTGACAGGGTTTCCGTTGAGTGGGTAGAGTGTGAAACTGTGGCAGTTGGCTCCTCAACTGCAGAAAAATTAAGGGAGCTGGGTTTTTCTCCCCTCGTTCCTTCAGAGTTCAGCGGAGAAGGGCTCGTTGACCTCTTTAAAGGAAAAGATTTGAGGGGGGTGAGGTTCCTTTTAGTGAAGCCCAAAGTTTCAAGGAGGGTTTTCTCAGACTTTTTGAAGGAAAGGGGAGCTGTTGCCTGCGAACTAATCGTTTATGAGACCGTTTACGATACATCAAAAAAAGAGGAGCTTTTAAACTTTTTTAAAAGTGGCGTTGACTTTGCCGCCTTTACAAGTCCTTCAAACTTTAAGTCTTTCCTCTCTCAGGTTCCAACTAAAGTTTTAGAGGGGGTAAACCTTATTCCAATAGGAACAACTACCAAAAAGGCCATTGAGAGTGCCGGTTTCCGCTGTTATACTCTTCCTGGGGAGTTTTCACTGAAGGGGATTGTTGAAACTGTTTTAAAAGAGGTTCAGGGGGTATAAATTTACCGGCGAAACTGCCGATAATAGAAGTGGAACACTCAGGAGGGCTGAAGTTGAGAATAGACGGTCTTTCGTCGGAGCTCCTTAAACTCCTTTCAGGTGAGCTGAAAGAGGCTGTAGGCAGGAAGGGATTTGCGGCTAAGAAGGTTCATAAGTTTGAAGGTATCTCCGTTGAGATAACGGAGGAGCTCTCCTCTTTAGAGCCTGAGAAGGTCTCCAGGGAGAAGGTAGAGGAGATTAAGAGGGCAATAAAGGAAGGGCGCTACGAGGTAAATCCCCACAAAATCTCTGAGGCCATTATCAGGGAGTTCCTTGGCGAATAACTCTGTAAACGTAGGCCAGAACCTCTGCAACTGCCCTGTAGAGCTCCGGCGGTATTTCCTGCCCTACATCTAAGGCAACTAAGAACTCAACTAACTCTCTGTCCTCTAAAACTTCAACCCCTGTTTCCCTTGCAATCTCAACGATTTTCTCTGCAACTGCTCCCTTTCCCTTTGCAACGAGGCGGGGAGCTCTGTCCCTTCCCCTCTCGTACTTCAGAGCTGCTGCCTTTTTAACTTTCTCTTCCATAGGTTTGATTATAAAATTTCCCAAGCTCGCTTAAGGAGGAGATTAATGAGCGTAAGAGTGAGGTTTGCCCCAAGTCCAACCGGTTTTATGCACGTTGGAAACGCAAGAACAGCCCTCTTTAACTACCTCTTTGCCCGCCACAACAACGGAACCTTCGTTCTGAGAATTGAGGACACAGACGTAGAGAGGCACAGTGAGGAGGCGGTTAACGTCATATACGAAGCTCTAAAGT
>JALWGN010000092.1 GCA_027013575.1 Desulfurobacteriaceae bacterium | reverse complement strand
TCCTTACAGAGTCAACAGACTTCCTCCAGGCCTGCCACTCCTCTTCAGAGAGGTCAAGCTTAATAATCTCTTCAACCCCTTCTTTTCCGAGAATTATGGGAACGCCAACGCAGAGGCCGGAGGCTCCGTAGTACTCGCCTATCTCTCCGTCAAGGTAAACGCTGGCAGAGAGTATCTTCCTCTTGTTCCAGAGGATTGCAAGAACCATCTCAAGAATTGAAGCTGCAGGGGCGTAGAAGGCACTTCCGGTCTTTAAGAGCTGAACTATCTCTCCTCCGCCGAACCTCGTTCTTTCTATAACCTCCTGGAGCTCCTCTTCAGAGAGGAACTTCGTAACCGGAAGGCCTGAAATTGTTGTGTACTTGGGAAGGGGAACCATGTCGTCGCCGTGGCCACCAATTACAAAGGCCTTTATGTTCTCAACCGAGATTCCCGTCTTCTCTGAGATGAAGTAGGCAAAGCGAGCGGAGTCAAGAACTCCGGCCATTCCCATAACTCTCTCTTTTGGAAAGCCGGTTACTTTAAGAGCCGTGTAGGTCATTGCGTCAAGGGGATTTGTAACGACTATAACAAAAGCGTTAGGGGAGTATTTCTTTATCTGCTCGGAAACAGACTTAACAACCTCGTAGTTCTTAAATAGAAGGTCGTCTCTGCTCATTCCGGGCTTTCTTGGAAAGCCTGCCGTTATTACAACTACGTCTGAGTCTGCCGTATCTTCGTAGTTTCCCGTTCCCGTAACGTGGGCGTTAAAACCGAGTATCGGGGAAGCCTCCATAATGTCAAGGGCTTTACCTTTGGCAACTCCCTCGTTGATGTCTATAAGGGTAATGTCTGCCGTCTCTCTCCTTGCAAGTAGAAGTGCGAGGGTTGCTCCGATGTTTCCGGCTCCAACTATTGTTATTTTCTTGCGATCCAACGTTTCCTCCCTTAATCCTGTTGGTTGAGCTATTTTAACACGAATCTTTAAGGGGTTATTGATTCCCGTCAAAGCCTTTCCCCCTGCCGAGGACCACTTTTTACCCTAAAACAGCCGGAGGGACTATGAAAACTCTGAAGAGGCTTAAAGAGCTCTTCCAGAGGGAGAACTCCCTGCTTAAAGGTTTAATCAATAAGAGGTCTATCTCCCGTAAAGACCTTTCGGCTCTCCTTGAACTCCAGCAGGAGAAGAAGAAGTTCCTTGAGGAGCTCTTCCTCCTCCACGGAAAACAGCTTGTTGAGAACGTGAAGGAGCTTACGGAGCTCCGCTCATTAACCGACGAGAACAGAAAACTGACAGAGAAGCTCCTTAAGATACACGGAAACACTATTTCTTCTTAGCCTTCGCTGCAGCTCTTGCCTTCAGGAAGGCCTTCTTGCTCTCCTCTGCAGCTTTTTCCAGAGCGTCCCAGTCTGGAACCTCCGTTTCCGGAGGTGCCGTCTCTTCAACCTGCGTGAGGCATCCGGGCTTGGGGCAGGCTCTCACACACTCTCCACAGTAGATACAGAGGTAGGGGTTGTAGTGGAACTTCTTACTTCCGTCTTCACCGTAGGTAAACCTTATGGCACCGGGAGGACAGACCATTTCACACTTTGTACAGAAGATGCAGAGAGGAGCTCTGTATACGATTAAACCCCTGTAGTTCGCCGGAGGCGGTGAAGGCTCCTGAGGGTACTTGACCGTTGCAGGTTTTGAGAAGAGGTTCTTTATCGTCTCTACAAGCATCTCCTTCAAGGCTAACCTCCTAACAGTTCTCTGTAGTATGGGGGGAGCTCCTTCTCTTTCAGCCTCTGGTGACACTTAACACACTTAACCAAAACCCTGTGGGCTTTAGAGGAGCTCATAACCCTGCTGTAGCTGTGGCAGTCAAAACAGTCAGAGCCGCAGGCGGTCATCCCCCTATCTGTATGGTTGGGGTGGCACTTAGTGCAGCTCTTTAAAACCGCGTGGTTTCTGTCTTTCGGTATGTTTGTATGGCACAGGTAACAGTTGCTGCTGCAGGCAACGGCCGGAACCGAAACGAGCAGGGAGAGAAGAAGGGCAAGTCCTCTCAACCTCCCCTCCTACCTTGCCGTACATGAAAGACACGGGTCAAAGCTTATAACCGTTGCCGGAACGTCGGCGTAGTCCATGCCTACAAAGAGCTCCTTCATTACGGGAATGTTTGAGAAGGTGGGAACTCTTATCCTGACCCTGTCTAAAACCAGCTTTTGGGAACCTCTGATGTAGTAAAAGAGCTCTCCCCGGGGAGCCTCTATCCTCACAAACATCTCCCCTTCAGGAAGTCCCTTTACGGGAACCTTTATCTCCCCTTCAGGCAGGCCGTCTAAAACGTTCCAGCACATCTGAATTGAGTTGAGAACTTCAAGGGCTCTCAAGAGGTTCCTCTCGTAGATGGAACCCCCTTTGAGAACGACCATCTTATAGCCCACCTCTTTAAACGGAAGGTAGTTAAACTCAGCCCTTGCGTCTGTTTTAAGACCTGCAGCTCTCGCAGGAGGGCCTACAACGTTCATCTCTTTGGCCATCTTTTCTGTAACAACGCCGATTCCCTTCCACCTTAAGGCAAGGGAGAAGTCGTTCTCGTAAACATCTTTAAGCCACAGAGCCTTCTCCTCAAGGAGTTTCAGCTTCTCCCTTAAAACCTTCTCAACCTCGGGGGTAAGGTCTCTGTTTACTCCACCGGGGCAGGCAAAGTCAAACTGAACTCTGTTTCCCGTAAGGAGCTCCAGCATCTCCATAACGAGCTCTCTGTGTCGGAAAGTCTGCATGAAGAGGTTTTCGTAACCTGCAACCTCGGCGGTGTGTCCCATAGCAAGGAGGTGGGAGTGGATACGGTCAAGCTCGCTGACGAGGAGCCTCAGGTAGAGAGCTCTCTTTGGAACTTCAACTCCCATGAGCCTCTCAAGGGCCGTTACGTAACCGAGGGTGTGTGAGATGGCGCACAGGCCGCAGACCCTTGCAACAACGTAACCTACCTGCATGTACTTAAACTTTGTGGCGCAGGCCTTCTCTATTCCCCTGTGGACGTAACCTACGTCAACCTCAACGTCAACGATCTTCTCGTTCTCCGTCTGGAAAACGAACCTTACAGGTTCGGGAAGTGCAACGTGCTGGCTTCCAAAAGGGACTGTTATCCTCTTTCCCATACTATCCTCTCCTAAGGGGGGCTTGTGGACTTTCAGGGTCAAGGAAGAGACCCTTTTTAGCTCCCTCAACGTTAAGTCCGAAGAGGTCTGCAAGCTCCCACTCAGAAATCCAGGCCGACGGAATCAGGTAGGTTATCGTGGGAACTTCATCTTCGTAAGAGGCTTCGGCAGTTACAACTTTAAAGTACTCCTCTTCACCGTACCTGGTGAAAAACCACTTGAGCTCAACTTTTCCGCCAAGGTCAACGCCGTTTACGGTGATAAAGTGCCACTCCTGTGGGTTGTAAAACTCCTTTATCGTTCTCCTTACGTCTCTCAGGGGAACTTTAACCTCGTCTACGACCATGGAGCTCCTCCAGACACCTGTTTAAGAGTTTTACTCTGTTAACGGGAGGTTTCACCTCTACGCTACACCAGCGGGGAAGCTCAACCTCTTTCCCCTTCTTCTCTAAAATCTCAAGAGCCTTTATCACTCCGTCTATTATGGCTTCGGGCCTTGCGGCACAGCCGGGAACGTAAACGTCAACGGGAATTACCTTGTCAACGCCGTTTTCAACGTTGTACATGTGTCTAAAAACCCCACCGGAGCAGGCACAGGCACCAACGGCAACAACCACCTTGGGTTCCGGCATCTCAAGGTAGAGGCGGAGAAGCCTCTCCTTTGCTCTCTTCGTTACGGGGCCGGTAACGATTAAAATGTCTGACTGTTTCGGGTTTCCTCTGTTGAGAGCTCCAAACCGCTCAATGTCGTACTTCGGGGCAAGACAGGCCAGAATTTCAATATCGCAGCCGTTACAGCTCCCCGTGTTGTAGTGAAGTATCCAGGGGGACTTTTTCCTGAAGCTCTTAAAGTCCATCAGCTCCTCCAGAGGGCTATAAGCATGAGGTTTATTACGGCAAGGGGAATCAGTATGTACCAGTGGAAGGCAACCATCTGCCTGAAGTTGACCCTTGCTGTTACATTGTCAAGGAGGTTGAAGAAGAAGAACGAGAAAATGACGAGGAGAGCTCCCAAAATGTGGTTTCCGCCTGCAAACAGGAAGATGAAGAAGAAGGCGTAAATGTACTCTATCCACTTTGCAGTGTAAACGGCCTCGTAGAACTTCCCTGAGTACTCTATTTCGGGTCCCCCGATAATCTCCTGGTGGGCTTCGGCAGTGTCAAAGGGAGACTTTTTGAGGATTGCAGGGAGGGAGAGGAGAACTGCAACGAAGAGGAGGGGCAGGTAGAAGAGGGGAGTGTGGTTTGAGTGGAGAATTCCTGAAACCTGAAAGGTTCCGGTAACGAGGTAGAGGGCTGCAGCGCTGAGAACGTAGAGGGGTTCGTAGGCTACCATGTGGAGGAGCTCCCTCATCGCTCCTATAACCGAGTAGGGGGAGCGGACGCTAAAGCCTCCAACAACCAAAAAGGCAAGTGAGAGAACGTGGAAGAAGATGGCAATGAGAAGGTCTCCTCCTGAGAGGAGGACGAAGAGGGCAAACCAGGTTCCAATCAGGTACATAACACCCATAAAGGCGTGGAAGGAGTGGATAATGATGCTCCTCTTGTCCATCAGTTTGAAGAAGTCGTAGAAGGGCTGAAGAAGAGGAGGACCAACGCGACCCTGCATCCTCGCCCTTACGATCCTCTCAAGACCGTAGATAAAACCGCCTATAACAAGTGATATCAGGGTTAGTATGAAAGCCTCCCAGTAACTCATACGAGACCTCCACCGAGGATAAGTGTGAGTATAAAGAGGGCTACAGCCGTAGTCTCAACGAAGGGCTCAACCGACTGGATACAGAAGAAGTCGTAGGTGCCTATGTTGAGCTTCACGTTCTCTCCGCAGGTGTACTCGTAAACCCTGTCTGTTCCCGTAAAGTGGACGAAGTAGGCGAGTATGGGAACGATAAGCAGGAGAACAAAGGCTCCTATTATCTGCCAGCCGTAGAGCTCCGAAACGGGGGTAACGAGAGTCAGCCCTTTGGCCGAAATGGGAGCGGGGCTTCCCACCACTGCAGCGACAACGGGGTTTACAGAAGCCTGAAGGAGAGCGGCGATAAAGATGGAGCCGACTATAACGAAAACGACCAGGGGAACCGTTGAGACGAGGTAGACAAACGGAAGCTTCTCAAGGTTGAACCTGTAGAACTCTCCCCTCTTTCTGGTCATTATACCTATTACTTTAAAGTAGAGGAGGGCAAGGATAACCCCGCCTGTTGCCATAAAGATGATTGATCCAACGTAGGCTCCGTGGGAGAGGAAGTTTGAGGCCTCCTCAATGGCCATCCACTTTGCAACGAATATCCCGTAGGGAACGATCGTCATGCTCATAAACCCGATGGAGACGAAGGTAACGGTGATGGGAGCTCTCTCTATAAGCCTCCTTATGTCTTCTATGTACTTGGCCTTAAAGAGCTTCTCCATAATCCCCGCTTCCATAAAGAGCAGGGCTTTAACAACGGCGTGGAACAGGATAAGGGTAAGTGAGGCGAGAACGGCCATGGAGCTCCCCATACTGGCCGTAAGCATCATAAGGCCTAAAAGTGAAATAGTTGAGTAGGCGAGTATCTTCTTAAAGTTGTCCTGAGTAAGTGCTAAAAGGCCGGCCGAAACGAAGACGAAACCGGTGGTAACGATGAGGAGCTTCGCAAGGAGTGTTCCCTTAATAACGGGAGAGAGCCTCAGAATAAGGTAGGGGGCGATCTTAACCATCGTTGCAGAGTGGAGAATCGCACTTACGGGAGTAGGGGCAACCATAGCTCCAAGGAGCCACCTGTGGAAGGGCATCTGAGCTCCCTTAACCAGTGCTGAAACGGCAAGGAAGCCGAGGGGAATCATGACAATTCCGGGCTTACCTGCAAGAGTTAAAAACTGGGTAAAGTGGGTAAAGCCGTAGTACTTTATTCCGAATAGAAGACCTAAAAGGATGGCTATTCCGCCTACCTGGTTCATCCAGAGGGCTCTAAGGGCGTTCTTCAGGCTTACCTCGTCCCACCTGAACCGAATGAGAACGTAAGAGGCCAGAGTTGTCGTCTCAAAGAGGGCAAAGAACCACTCAACGTTGTTAACGGAAACGGCAAGGTTCATAACTCCCAAAAACCAGAGCAGTATGGCAACAAACCTGTTCTCCCTCTCTAAACTCTCCTGCTCCATGTACTTTGTTGCGTAGATACAGATAAGCGTTCCAACCGTTGAAACTATAAGGAACATAAAGGCAGTAAGCCGGTCTACGTAGAAGTCGGGAACGCTACTTTCAGGCATTATCAGGAGAACCCAGGTAAGAAGGAAGAGCTGGAACAGGGCAAGGACGGAAACGAGGAAGTTCTTAAACTTTACCCCCTGATAGAGGAAGTAGAGGAGGAGAAGGTAGTCGTAAACGACGAAGAGAACCTTTAGCCAGTGGGGAGAGTTCATGGTAATCGGCAGGTGTGAATTCCAGACCAGGTAGGTGAGCCAGACGAGAACAGGCAGTGAAGCAAAGGTTAAAACCTGTCTGAGCCTGTGGAGTGAAGCTCCCGGAAGAGCAAACACTGCAGCAGCAAGAATCCAGGGAACTAAAAAGAGTGCGTAAACTACTTTTTCCATCTGCCTCCTCCCGGAACGGAAAAGAATCCGCAGAGCTCTGAGAACTTCCTGTCTTCAGACTTAAGCCTCTCTGAAAGAACAGAGAGAACCGCCTCAAGGAACTTAATTAGAAGTGAAGGGTTCTCCTCTTTCAGTGCCTCAAAGGAAGACCTGTCTATCCTAAACGCCTTTACGGGGGTTTCTGCAACAGCCCTCAGAGAGTGGGGAGAGTTGAGGAAGAAGGCGCACTCTCCCAGGGGAGCTCCCCCGTAAACCGCCGCAACCTTCGTCCAGCGGCCGAAGTTGTCGCTCCTGAATAGACCTACCCTTCCCTCCTTCACAAGGTAGAAACAGTTAGGAGGGTCAAACTCGTCAAAGAGGAGCTCTCCTTTCTCAAACTCCACAAAGTCAAAGTGGTCTGCAAGGAGGCGGAGCTCCTCCTCGGTAAACCCTTTAAGGAGGGTACACCCCTTTAGCTCTTCAAACTTTACCATTACACCCTCTCTATCTTCACAGTTTCAAACTCTCCACCAAACTGGTGGACTGCACAGGCAATTCAGGGGTCGTAAGCTCTTACAAGCATCTCCGCAAGTTTTTTAAGCTCCCTGTCAGATACTGAGCTGTAAGATTCAACAAGGTTTTTCAGGTCTTCCTCAACGGCAGACTGAAGCTGAGCCGTCGGCGTTATGATGTTGGCTCCGGTGCAATGGCCGTCTTTAGAGAAGGAGTACCTGTGGTAGAGGGTTCCCCTGGGAGCCTCCTTTACTCCGTATCCTGTCCCCTCTACCGGCTCAACTGAAGCGTTAAAGCTCTCAAGGTCTGACTCAAGGAGCTCCTCAACTATCTCAACTCCCCTGTAGGCAGCGTTTAAAAGCTCAACGGCTCTTGCAACGTTGTTGTAGAAGGAGTTCTTAGAGGGGAACTTCGTCTTAAGGAGCGACATCTCCTCCCTTACGGCAGGGTGGAGAGCTCCCCCTTTAAGGTTGACCCTTGCAAGGGGACCTATTACAAAAGGCTTTCCGTTAAGCCTTGAGATCTTTGCTGTTGAGTAGGAGGCAACCTCTTCCTTCACAAAGAGCTCGTACTCTTTTCTGGTAAACCTCTCTCCATCAGAGGTAACAACCAAGTCGGAGAACTCTGTAACGTCTCTGGAGTCAAGGGAGACAGAGACGGGAACGTCAGACTCAAACTCCGGGTAGTCTAAGGAGTCAAAGAGGGAGAGTGTGGCTTCAAGCTCAGGAATGAGAGCTCTCAGGTCGTTACCCACCCGCTCAAGGGACTCCTTCTGAGGAACGGAGGCAAAACCGCCGACGAGAATGTTCTCTCCGTGAACGGTCTTTCCCCCTATAAGTTTCATTATTCTGTTTCCCACCTCTTTTATCTTGAAACCCCTCTTAACGATGTTGGGGTAGTCCTTCGCCATCTGAATGGCGCCGGGGTACCCCATGTAGTCGGGAAGAGCAAGGAAGTAGAGGTGAAGGGCGTGGCTTTCAAGGAACTCACCGACGACTAAAAGCCTTCTTAAAAGCTCCACCGTTTTAGGAACCTTTACGCCAAAGGCGTCTTCAACTGCAAAGGCTGAGGCGAGCCTGTGGGAAACGTAACAGATGCCGCAGATACGGGAGACTATCTTGGGAATCTCCGAGTAGAGCCTCTCCCTCGTTATAAACTCAAAGAAGCGGGGGCCTTCTGTAAACCTGAGTCTTATCTCCTTAAGCCTTTCGTTCTCAAAGAGAATGTTTACGGCTCCGTGTCCCTCAACCCGGGAAAGGTGGTTAATACTAAGCTCCCTTCTCATCTACAGACCTCTCTTTCAGTTTCGGCAGGGTCTTTCCCCTGAACACCTTTAAAAACCTAACGGCGTCCTCTCCCTTCAGGCCGAGACGGTCGTATATGGAGAGGAGCTCCTCAAAGTTGGGGAAGTCGCAGTTACCCCTGCACCCCTGACACCCTACACCCTGGGCTGTGCAGGGAGCTCCACACCCCGAAAACGAGACGGGACCCTGACAGGGAATCCCGTTAAGGAGGAGACACTCGTTCTCACTGAGCTTACACTCGTGGCAGACGGGAATCTTCGGAAAGAAGGGCTCAACGCCGTTGAGAAGAGAAGCGACGGTATAGACAAACTGCTTCTTATCCATAGGACAGCCGGGTAGCTCGTAATCAACCTCAACCACTTCACTTAAGGGAGCGGGCTTGAAGACCCTAACCTCCGGCCTCTTCTCGCCGTAAACGGCTCTCAGCATCTCCTCCAAAGAGGCCTCATCGTTCCTCTGAGACTGAACCCCTCCGTAGCAGGAGCATGTTCCAACAGCTACAAGTATCTTTGCTCTCTTTCTCCCCTCAATCAGCTTCTCCCTGTCAAGCTCTGTTGAAACTGAACCTTCAACGAAAAGGATGTCAAAGTCTGAGAAGCCGTTACTGTCCTGTGCTAGGGGGAAGTAGGAGAACTCAACCCTCCCTATAAGCCTGTTTATCGCATCCTCACAGTTGAGAATTTCACACTGACAGCCGGAACACCCGGTTAAGCCCATAACTCCAACCTTTACCATCAGAGCATCTCCGGTAGGTTTTTTGTGTCCCAGAGGGGAAATATGGGACCGTCAACGCAGGCAAACTTGTAACCTATCTGACAGTGGCCACACTTACCTATGCCACACTCCATCTTCCTCTCTAAGGAGACGAATATCTGGCTCTCGGGGTAGCCGTTCTTCAGGAGCTCCTTCCCGATAAACTTGTAGGCAACCGGAGGACCGCAGACGGCAACGTACGTTTCGGTCGGTTCAAGGTCAACTTCAGGGATAAGCTCCGTTAAGAGCCCTTCCCTGTCTGCCCACCTCTCATCTTCTGGAGTCTCAAACCTGTCAAGGCAGAAGAGGCACTTTATGTCCTCCCTCTCCCTCAGCCGACGGAGCTCCTCCTTGTACAGAACGTACTCGTAACTCCTCGTTCCGTAGAGGAGGTAAACCTCCTTAAACCGGTGCCTCCTGTCTAAAACGTACCAGACGAGAGACCTGAGAGGCGCCATTCCAAGGCCACCTGCAATTATCAGAACGTTGTGGTTTTCCATAATTCCAACGGGGAAACCGTTACCGTAAGGTCCCCTTATGGCGACTAAATCCCCCGGCTTTAACTGATGGAGAACCTTCGTTTTCCTTCCCACCTTCCTGACGGTAAGCTCTAAAAAACCTTTCCTGGTTGGAGAGGAGCAGATAGAGATGGGAATCTCTCCGGCCTTCGGAACCGTTAACATTACAAACTGCCCCGGTATGTAGCTCCAGCTGTCTGAAGCCTCCTCGTCAAGAAAGGAGAAGGTGAACTTCTTGTGGTCTGGAGCAAGCTCCTCAACGTCTGTAATAACAGCCCTTACAGGCTTAAAAGGGTCTATCGGTAAAGGTTTGTTCAGCAGCTTCTCTAAGCTCTTCTTCATCCTCTCCTCTCAACCTTCTAAGGGTCTCAACCATGCTTATCTCTGCCGGACACTCAGCGCTACACCTACCGCAACCCACACAGCCAAACTTCTCTATCTGGTAGGGGTAGCCCACAAACTTGTGGTAGTACCTGTGCCTGAAACGGGCAGTTCTTGTCGGCTTGAAGTAGTGCCCTCCTGCAACAAGGGAGTAGTAGGGGTACTGGCAGGAAGTTGTAAACTCAACCCTCTTTACCGTTTTACCCTCAAAGTCCGGCACGTCAACGGAGGTGTAGCAGAAACAGGTAGGGCATACGTTGGTACAGGTTCCACAGGAGAGGCACCTTCTAGCCTCCTCCTCCCACACGGGAGACTCGTACTCAAGCTCTATCAGCTGGGATATCCTCTCTAAATCGGGAAGTTTTCTGTTCCTGAAGGCCTCTTTCTTCTTCTTCGTTGACCTCTTGTAGAGCTCCAGGTCTTCCCTCTCAATATCCCTGAAGAGCTCCTTCAGCTCAATTATCAGCTCGTCTCCCTTAGGGCTTCCAATTGACACAAAGTAGTCTGCTCCGATGTCTGTTAAGAAGAGATCCCAGTTTGCACCGTCGGGGAAGGCGGTTCCCGTAGAGAGGCAGAAACAGAAGTCGTCCGGCATGCAGGAAATTCCTATGAGAACCGTCTTCTTCCTGACGTCAAGGTACCTGGGGTCTGGGTTCTCTTTAAGGTAGATTGAGTCAAGAATGGAGATACCGTGAAGGTCGCAGGAGTGGATACCGAAAATTATCTGCTGCCGCGCCTTAAAGGTTGAAGAGAAGGAGAGGTCTTCCGTTGAGTAGGTAAACCTGACCCGTCTGTAGGGAACGAGGAACTTCTTGGGGGGAAGAACCGTCCTCGTGTAGTCAATCGTTACGTCTGAGATGTCGTTAATCTCAGAGAAGGCGACTCTACCTCCCCTTCTAACCGGAGCTATGAGGGGGGATACCCTCCTAAGCCCCTCAAGGAAGTCCCACAGGTTTGCCTTAGGCAGAACTTTTGCCCTCTCTATGTGAAACTCCAACGGTTCCCCCTTCAAGTAATGTCTGGATATTTATATAAAAACAAATTTATTCAGTCAACATTTTCTAATATTGATAAAAACTGTGGAATATTCAGAGTTACTTATATTCAGCTTTACTTATCGTGAAGAGGCCGTGGAAAAGCCTAAAATTACAGTTTCAGGAGGTAGGAATGATAAAGAGAGCCATCTACCCGGGAACCTTTGACCCCGTAACGCTGGGACACCTTGACATAGTAAAGAGAGGACTGGAGCTCTTCCCCGAGCTCATAGTAGGGATAGCGGAAAACCCGAAGAAAAAACCCCTCTTCACAGTTGAAGAGAGGAGAGAGATGTTTATTGAGAGTCTCAAGGAGGTAGGGCTGAACGGAAAGGTAGAGGTGAAAACATTCAACTCCCTTCTTGTGGAATTTGCAAAGAGAGAGAGAGCTGTTGCAATACTAAGGGGTATAAGGATAGTTTCAGACATGGATCACGAATTCACAATGGCATCCCTCAACAGAAAGCTCTACCCAGAGATTGAAACGGTCTTCCTGATGCCGTCAGACGACTACGCCTACCTCTCCTCGTCGGCAGTAAGGGAAATTGCCTTCTACGGAGGAGACGTTTCACAGTTTGTTACTCCTTTTGTTGAGAAGAAGCTGAAAGAGAAGTTTGGGAGGTAAATTGAAAAGGCCGGAAAGGATTGAGGAGCTCCCCTCCTTCCTCAGAGAGTTCTTCAAAAAGAAAGGTCTGAAAGTAAGGGTTATCCTCTTTGGCTCAAGGGCAAGGGGAACAAACAGTGAACATTCAGACGTTGACATTGCCTTAGAGTGTGAAAGAGACCTCCGCACTGAATTAGCTGAGCTAAAAGAGCTCCTTGAGGAGTCACTTCTACCGCAGAAAGTTGACATTGTGGAACTGAGAAAAGTTCAAGAGCAATTTAAGGAAGAGATAGAGAGAGAAGGAGTAGTATGGGTAGACTTGAAAAACTGAGAGAGGACTTCTCAAAAGCCCTGTTGAGGCTGAAAGAGGCCGTTGAAAGAGCCGAAAGAGAAAAGGGGTCTCCCGACTATCCGTTTTTCAGAGACTCAGCAATTCAGAGGTTTGAGTTCACTTTTGAAGTGATGTGGAAGTTCTCAAAAGCACTACTTGAAAGGGAAGGCGTTATATGCAGAAGCCCGAGAGGGTGTATAAGGGAGCTCCTCTCAACAGGCTTCATTGACGAAGAAACTGCCAGAAAACTACTTAGAACGGTTGAAGACAGAAACCTAACGGTTCACACCTACAGAGAGGAAGTAGCCGAGGAGATTTTCAGCAGGCTCCCCGGCCACCTGATTGCTTTAGAGAAACTTAAAGCTATAGAGTAGTGTCAAAGCAGATGGTCTTAATCTCCGTCATCTCCTCTACGGCAAACTTTGGGCCTTCCCGTCCTATACCGCTCTCCTTCACTCCCCCGTAGGGCATCTGGTCAACCCTGAAGGTTGGTATCTCGTTAACCATTATGCCGCCGCACTCAACCTCTTCTGCAAACTTAAAGGCCGCCTTGATGTTGTCTGTAAATATTCCAGCCTGAAGACCGTAAGGGGAGTCGTTAACGGCCTCTATTCCCTCCTCTAAGGAGTTAACCCCGTTAACGGCTATTACGGGACCGAAAACCTCAGACCTGAAAAGTCTGGCCTCTCTGGGAACGTTGATAACGACGGTGGGCTCAATCAGAGTGTCTGAAAGCCTCTTCCCGCCGCATACAACCTCTGCTCCCAAAGAGACGGCCTCCTCTATCCACTCCATAATCCTGTCGGCCGCTCCCTTATCTATGACGGGTCCTACGTCTGTCTCCTCTAATCTGGGGTCTCCAACCTTCAGCTTCCTGGTAAACTCAACAACCTCTTTAACAAAGTCTTCAAAGAGAGAGGAGTGGACAAAGACCCTCTGAACGGAGATGCAGACCTGACCGGCAAGGGCAAAGCCGCCCCTTGCAACTTTTTCTGCAATCTGGGGAAGCTTTTCCTTCTGGTCTTTATCAATGTAAACGCCGGCGTTTGACCCGAGCTCCATTGCGTACTTCTTCAGACCTCCACGGCTCATGATAATTTTTCCGGTCTGAACGCTTCCGGTGAAGGTAATCATTCTTACGTCGGGGTGTCTGACTAAGGCATCTCCGGCCTCCTCTCCGTAGCCTGTAACGACGTTAACCGCCTCTGGAGGGAATCCGGCCTCAATAAGGAGCTCCCCAAGCTTTATAACCGTTAAAGAGGTGTTCTCTGAAGGCTTTATAACAACGGCATTCCCGGCAGCCAGAGCTGGAGCAACCTTGTGGCACGTAAGGTTTAAGGGGAAGTTAAAGGGAGTAATACAGCCAATAACCCCAAGTGGAACCCGCCTGTAAAAGCCGACCTTTCCCTTTACCCCCGGTGCGGCGTCAAAGCGAACTTCCTCTCCTAAAACTCTCTTTGCCTCCTCGGCAGAGAGGGTAATCGTGTTAACGGCCCTTCCAACCTCTCCCATCGCCTCATTTATCGTCTTTCCAACCTCCATAACCAAGAGCTGGGCAAACTTCCTGCTCCTCTTGGAAAGGAGCCTTGCAGCCCTCTCTAAAATCCTGAACCTTTCGTAGGCTGTCAGCTCCTTCATCTTCTCAAAGCCCACCTTTGCCGACTCAACGGCAAGTTCAACGTCTTTACTGTCTCCCCTGGGAATCGTCCCTACTAAAGAGCCGTCGTAGGGAAAGTGAATCTCAATCTCCTCTTTCTTGAAAACTTTCTTTCCTGCTATCAGCATGTAACCTTTCAACTCTACACCCCCAGAATCAACCTTGCTGCAAGGTAGTCAGGAAGACCTGCTCTTAAAATCTCCCTGGCAGCAGCCTTTACATCGTATTCTACCCGATAGAGGGAAAACCTCATAAGCTCCGTGTCAAAAATCCCGAAAGAAGCCCTAGGGTCGTTGTCTCTGGGCTGACCAACGCTTCCCGGGTTTACAAGATACCTGCCGGCGTCAAAAGAGAGGGAGTAAATGCTCAGTTTATCTACGGTTGAGCTTAAAAGCCGATAAGCAGCAGGTATGTGGGTGTGGCCAAAAAAACAGATGTCTCTCTTCTGAGAGAGGAGAGCTCTGTAGGCATCCTCCTTTGTCAGGATGTACTCCATACTCCCGGGAGACTCCGGGGTGTCGTGAACCAGCTGACAGCACTCTGTAAAGCTCTGAACTCCTAAGTTCTTTAAAAACTCCAGGTGCTCCTCCTTAATAACGCCTTTTGTCCACTCAATAGCCCTGCGGGCGTAGTCGTTTAAAAGGAAGAGATCAACAAACCCTAAAAGGGCAAGTTCGTGGTTCCCGAGGAGAACAACGGAACAGTTACTCCTAACCCACTCAACACACTGGTTCGGAAAAGCCCCGTATCCAACGGTATCCCCTAGACACCACACCTCCTCCACGTTCAGCTCGTTCAGCCGCTTCTCAACCGCCCTAAGAGCGTGTATATTCCCGTGAACGTCAGAGATCAGGCCAACCTTCATAAAACACTCCAGAGAGGGTTTAAATGCTGAAAAGTTTAAAACTCAGAACTGAAATAATTAATCGGATAAGAGAAACTTTCAATAAATGGGATTACCTTGAAGTTGAAACTCCACTCCTTGTTCCGTACAGAAACCCAGACCCAAACGTTGAAAACGTAAAGGCCTCCTTCACCGACTTTACAGGACAGAAACACAGCTGGTTTCTCCACACCTCCCCCGAGTTCTTTATGAAGCGGCTCGTATGGTACGGAGCGGAGAGAATCTTTCAGATAACAAAAGCGTTTAGAGACGGAGAGATAACAGACCTCCACAACGTAGAGTTCACAATGGTTGAGTGGTACAGAACCGGTAAAGACTACAGAGCAGGAATGGAGGAGACCCTGGAGCTGATAAGGAAGTGTGCAGAGCTGCTTGGGATAAAAGAGGTAAAGGTAAGGGGAAAAAGGGTAAATCTATCAGGTGCAATCTACCTATCTGTTGAAGAGGCCTTTAGAGAGTTTGCCGGAGTTTCATTTCTTAGAGAAGAGGAGGTGAGGGAGGCCTCGGGGGAAGAGGATTACGAAACCGGATTCTTCAGGCTGATGGTGGAGAAAGTTGAACCGGGGATAGGGGAGCTCCCCCTTCCTGTAGTCCTCTACGACTACCCGGCACAGTTTGGCGCTTTCTCAAAAAGAAGGGGAGAAGTGGCAGAGAGGTTTGAGGTCTACATCGGCGGAGTGGAAATAGCAAACGGCTACACCGAGATGACCCACTACCACGAGTACGCAGAGGAGATGAAGAAGAAAGAGGGAAGCTACGACAGAGGATTCCTGAAGCTGCTGAGAGAACAGCCGCTGCCACAGTGTGAGGGGGTGGCCTTAGGAGTTGACAGGCTGGTAATGGTTCTCCTGGGAAAGGAGAGAATCTCGGAGGTTATCCCGTTTACAGTTGAAGAGCTCCTTAAGGAGTCCAGCCTTTAAAAAGGCCGCAGCTTTTACCTAAAAGGTGAGTGAGAGCTCTATCAACCACAAAGTCAACCAGCTCTTCAACCCTTTCTGGCTTTCCGTAAAACGCCGGTGAGGCAGGTAGAACGGTAGCTCCTGCGTCTATTACCTTTAGAATGTTCTCTGCATGAACCCTGTTTAAAGGGGTCTCTCTGAAGACCAGAACAACAGGCCTCTTCTCCTTCAGGTTTACGTCTGCGGCTCTGTGGATAAGGTTAACCGTAGCCCCGGAAGCGATGTGGCCGAGAGTTCCTGCGGAACAGGGAACAATAACCATCCCTTTCACAGGGTAACTCCCGCTTGAAACAGGAGCAAAGAGGTCGCTGGGGGAGTAAACGTTAACAAGGTCTTCTGGAAGTGAGGAGATGAACTTCTCAAGGGGGAGCTCCAGCTCGTACTCAAAAACCTTCCTCCCGGTCTCCGACACAACAAGCTCAACACCGTAACCCTTAGAGACCAGAACCTCAACACACCTCTTTCCATAAACAGAGCCGCTGGCTCCCGTTATACCTACAACCACCCTCTCCACAGTTAACCTCCGGCACAAGTTGAGTTATTATAGGTAGAAAACCGTAAGGAGGAAAGAATTGGAAAAGCTGATAGAGAAAGTTTCCACCCTCCTTGAGGCGCTACCCTACATAAAGGAGTTCTACGGGAAGACCGTCGTCATAAAGTACGGCGGGAACGCAATGGTAAACGAGGAGCTTAAAAAGGCCTTCGCAGAAGACATAGTTCTCCTTAAATACGTAGGAATAAACCCGGTAATAGTCCACGGCGGGGGACCTCAGATAGGGGAGCTCCTCAAAAAACTCAACATCCCCACAAGGTTTGTAGGAGGAATGAGAGTAACCGACAGAGAAACGATGAACGTTGTAGAGATGGTCTTAGTAGGACAGGTGAACAAAGAGATAGTAAAGCTCATAAACTCCCACGGAGGGAATGCAGTAGGACTATCAGGGAAAGACGGCAACCTAATAGTAGCCGAGAAAATAGACTCCCGGGAGTACCTGTCTCAGGTAAAAGCTCCAGAGATAATAGACTTAGGTTTTGTCGGCAAAGTTAAAAGAATTAACCCCGAAATTGTCAACAGACTCCTTGAGTCTAAATTTATTCCTGTAATAGCACCTGTCGGGATAGGGGAAGACTTTGAAGCCTACAACATAAACGCTGATCTGGTAGCCGGGGAGATGGCAGCAGCCCTTAAGGCTGAAAAACTAATAATGCTTACCGACGTTGAGGGGATAAAGAATAGAGAAGGTAACCTCATCCACTCCCTAACCAGATCTGAGATATCACACCTGATAGAGAACGGCACAGTATCTGGAGGAATGATACCAAAGGTCAAAGCTTGCGAGATTGCACTAACAGGAGGGGTCAAGAAAGCCCACATAATAGACGGTAGAGTCAAACACTCAATTCTTCTGGAACTCTTTACGCAGGAGGGTATAGGGACTGAAATAGTATAAGCGACTTTGAATATTACAAAAAACTTACTGTTAATCAGATTTTGATATAATCAGATTTTGGAGTTAAAAATAGAATAAGACCCATAAAACTCTTGGGAGGTGCCGCGATGGACTTCGTACTACTGGTATCGCGACTGCAGTTCGCGATGACAGCCTTCTTCCACTTTGTTTTCGTACCCCTAACACTGGGGCTGTCAACGCTATCTGCAATCATGCTTACGCTCCACTACGCCACCGGTAAAGAGATTTACCGGGACATGGCGAAGTTCTGGGCAAAGCTCTTTGCCATCAACTTTGCCCTCGGTGTAGCTACAGGACTGGTTCACGAGTTTGAGTTCGGTATGAACTGGTCTGTCTACTCAAGGTTCGTCGGAGACATCTTCGGCGCACCGCTGGCCATTGAAGGACTCCTGGCCTTCTTCATGGAGTCAACCTTCATGGGAGTCTTCCTCTTCGGATGGGACAAAGTACCAAAGGCAGTTCACCTATTAGCAGCATGGCTCTCATCCATCGGATCAAACCTCTCAGCCCTCTGGATCCTCGTTGCAAACGGATGGATGCAGCACCCTGTAGGTGCGAAAGTTGAGATGTTCGTAGCAGGGAAAAGGGCAGAGCTCTCTGACTGGTGGGCTGTCGTATTTAACCCTGTAGCCGACGTTAAGTTCTGGCACACGGCAACAGCCGGAATGGTTCTCTCCGCAGTCTTCGTCCTTGCAGTTAGCGCTTACCACCTCCTCAGGAAGCAGCACGTTGAGTTCTTCAAAAAGTCCGCCTACATTGCCCTCATCTTTGGACTTATCGCCTCAATAGGTGAAGTAATTATCGGAGACATTCACGCCCACGAAGTTGCCAAAACTCAGCCCACAAAACTTGCTGCAATGGAGGCTCTCTGGGAGACAAAGCAGGGAGCAAACATACTTATCGCAGCCTGGGCTGATCAGAAAGCTCAGAAAAACATCATTGAAATACCGCTTCCTATTCCTGGACTTCTCAGCTTCCTTGCAACCCACGACTTCAACGGAAAACTCCTCGGTGCTAAAGATCTCCAGAATATGTTTAAGGCAAAGTTTGGCCCAGGAGAGTACATCCCTCCTGTTAACTTCGTATTCTGGGCCTTCCACATAATGGTTTACCTTGGATTCTTCTTCGTAATCCTCTTCATCTGGGGTCTTGCCAAGTACAGGAACCTTGAAAACGCAACCGGATTCCTCAAAGTTGCGCTCTACTCACTGCCTCTCCCCTACATTGCTTGCTGGCTCGGTTGGGCAACTGCAGAGGTTGGAAGGCAGCCCTGGATCGTCTACCCGCTTACAGACGACTATGGAAAGATCCTCCTTCCAGAGATTGGACTCAAAACTGCTCAGGCCGTTTCTCCGCTTACAAACATTGAGGTAGTAATTACCTACATAATTTTCCTTGCAACATTTACAGGCCTTGCTATCGCAGACTTCTATCTCCTTTCAAAGTTTGCATCAAAAGGCCCAGAAAAAGAAGCAGAACTCTACTAATGGAGGAGGTGGGCGATGCACTTTGATCTACCAACAATCTGGGCGATCCTGGTTACGATACTGATCGCCGGTTACATAGTTACAGACGGTTTTGACCTTGGAGTGGGAATACTCCACGGAATCGTTGCAAAAACCGACATTGAGAAGAGGGTAACAATAAACGCGATCGGTCCCGTCTGGGACGGTAACGAGGTCTGGTTCATTACAGCCGGTGGTGCGGCTTTCGCCGCATTCCCGGAGCTCTACGCCGCACTCTTTAGCTCCCTGTACATTGCTCTCTTCGTTGTCCTGCTTGCCCTTATCTACAGGGCTGTCTCCTTTGAGTTCAGAAGTAAAGAGGAGAGCGAGGGCTGGAGGAAGTTCTGGGATCAGAGCATCTTCTGGTCTTCCCTCCTGGTTGCACTCCTCATCGGAGTTGCAATTGGAAACATCCTTGCAGGAATTCCTATAAAGAACTCTGTGATTGAAGGAGACGTCCTCCACGGATTCGTCTACGCTGAGAAGTTTCCCATGAGCTTTATCAACCTTGTTAACCCCTTCAAGTTCCACGGCCTCTTTGGACTTCTCGTAGGAGTAACTACTGTTCTCTTCATCATCATGCACGGCGTTTCCTGGCTCATCTGGAAGACAGAGGGCTCCATTGCTGAAAGGGCAAGAAGCGTTGGAATGAAGGTATGGCTTCCCTTCGTGATTATGTACGTAATCTGTACAGGCCTTGCCTACACAATCTCATTCAAGATCGGTAACCCGGAGAACCTTAAGTACCTCAACCTTCCACAGGACATGATGCAGCAGATAGCTTCTATGGTTCAGGGCAACGTTCTTCCCCACGCTCTCTTTAGGTTCCCGGTAATTGAGCTCATCCTCATCGTTCTCGCTGCACTTTCCGCGGTTGGCTGGCTATTAGCCGTTAAGAACATGAAAGGCGGCCAGGCCTTCCTCTTCTCTACTCTCACGTTCCTCTTTGCCGGTTTTGCCGTAATGTTCGGTGCATACCCGCTTGCAGTACCTTCTTCCATCGGACTTGAACACTCTATCACCATCTACAACGGATGCTCCAGCCAGCTTACACTTACAGTTATGCTCGTAGCAGCAATTATCTTTACACCAATCGTTATTGCTTACCAGGCATGGGTTTACAAGATGTTCCTCTTCAAGATCTCACCTGAGAGCCTCAAGAAGGAAATTGAAGAGGCTGCAGAACACTAAAGGAGGAGAGAGCTATGTGGCTGATAATATCTTTCATCTGGTGGGTAGCAGTAGCATGGTTGACCTATACACTGGCAAAGTCTAAGTTAGAGGGAGAGGGGGCGTAGCCCCCAACCCTTTTTACGGGGAGATTAAATGGCAGCGATAATTGGCCTAAAGGAGAAGTTCCTGAGCGAAAGGAGAGAGCTGGTAGAGAGAGCTCTCCACCTCAAAAAGGAAGGTAAGTCCTGGGAAGAGATTGAGGCATTTATCAGAGAGGAGTTTAAAGATGAACTCAACTTCTTTAAACCCAACCTCTTTACCTACTTCCTGATTGTAGGGGGTGCTCTACTCCTTCCGTTCCTCTACCTCTGGAAGGTGGCATTTGAACCCGGGACAACGGCACACTTCCTTGCAAGGCTCGTTTTCATCCTCGCTGCCATGTTCTCCCTGAAGGGAATAGTTGGACATTACGTTATCGTTTTTCTTAACAGGGACAGGTTTGAAGAGGAGCTTAAAGCTCTCAAAGCAACTGTTGAAGGAGGAAAGGATGGGAACTGCAGAGAACAGCCCAATTAGGACTCTTCTCTTCTACGGAGTTTTCGGAATATACATCCTTATCGTTCTCATTACATCGTTCGTAATCGTTACAAGTCAGTAGTTTATCTGCCCCCTCTGGGGGCTTCCCTCTCAACCCTCTCCTTAAAGAGCTCCGGATTCACGGAGGCAGTTCTCTCCCCGGAGTAGATAACAAATCCCTTAGGCGTTTTCGGCGGTTTCTTTAAGTTTCTCACCCTGGTGTAATCAACCTTAACCTTTCCGGATTCCCTTCCCCTGCTAAAGTAAGCTGCTGCTGCGGCAGAGAGGAGAATATCCTCTTCCGACGGCTCTTCACCTTTACCGAGCCTCAGGATCACGTGGGAACCGGGAACCTCTTTGGCGTGAAACCAGAAGTCCCAGGGGTTTGCCATCTTTAGAGAGAGGAACTCGTTTTCAGATGCGTTCCTCCCTACAAATATTCTCCTTCCAGAAGGCAGCGTAAAAGTAAGGAAGTCTGGAACCGTTACCTCTCTGGTTCCTCTGGGAGTAAAGACTTCTAGGTCTTCAGCTTTCTCCTTTGAAATTACGGTCTCCTTCAGGAGCTCCGCCCTCTCAAGCTCCCTCTTAATCTCTTCAATCCTGTTTTCTGCAAACTCCAGCCGCTTTAGAGCTTTTCTGTACTTTTTGAAAAACCTGTTCAGGTTTTCTCTTGGTGAGAGTGAAGGGTCAAGGGGGATGGTCTCCTCTCTGCCTGTAGAGAAGTCTGTAACTTTTACCTCTTTCTGACCGGGTTTTACAAGGTGGAGGTTGTACTTAAGGAGCTCCCCCCACTTCCTCCACTTTTCAGCCTCTTCTCTCAGCGTTTCAAGGTCTGAGAGCTCCTCCAGCTCCCGTCTTAAGGCTTCTATCTTCTTCTCTATCCTTGAAACTATCCGCTCTTTCAGAGCAGCAACCCTTCTCTCCTCAACGGCCTTACGGTAGAACTCCTCCCAGGCCGAGGAGTAGGGATGTGAACCTGAAAACTCCTTAAACTCAAGGTGAGAAAGCGATCTGTAGGGAAAGGTCGTCAGGAACTTTGGCTTACCGTTCTGGTAGTAGAGGCAGGCCGTTTGGGAGTTTCTGTGTAACTCCATAAACCTTTTGTAGGCCTCCTCTAAACTTCCCAGCTCCCTCATCAGGCAGGCAATCTCTTTCGCGTTTAAGGGAGAGATACCGGCAACGAATTTGTAGAGTTTTTTCTCAACACCTTCAGGCGTTACCTTTCCGAACTGGAGCTCCTCAAAGGGCTTCTTATCGGAAGGGGGAAATAGGTAACGGTCTCCCAAAGAGAGTGGCCTTACGGAGCTCTCCACGCTCCTTAAGAGGTAGGCTATCCTCCTCTCTTCGTTGAGAAGGAAGAGGTTGGCGTTTTTACCGGTTAGCTCAAGTACCAGAAAGAAACGGCTGAACCTGTTTCCGGGAAGCGGTTTTACAAGTTCAAACTCAAGAACCCTGTCTACAACGGGAAGAGAAACAGACTTAACAAAAGCTCCCTTTAACTTCATAAGGGGAGGGAACTCCTGTCTGCCTATCGGGGAGCTCCCTAAAAAGAGGGCGTTAGGGTTTCCCCAGTAAAAGTTGAGGTAAAACCGGCCCACCCTAAAGGAGAGCTCCTTTTCGCCTTTCAGAACTTCACCGATACGCTCCTTTGAAAGGTGGGAGTGGAGCTCCCCTTTTAGCTTTTCTATGTAGAGGTAGTCCATTAAGTTGCCTCTGGAATGAAGTCAAGGTAGGGCTGAAGTTTTGTCTGGTTTCCGTAGAGAGCTCTTGCAGCCGTCCCCGCAAACTTCCCCTTGAGCTTGATAAACGGCTCAGATGAGGAGAAGGCCTTCTTAAAGGCGGATTCACTAACGTTCAGGCTGGAAAGAAGCCCGTAAAACTCCTTCTCTGCAGCTCTCTTTGCCTCAAAGAGCTTCATCTGAACCCTGCTCTTAACGTTTACTTCGCTGTCTCCCGAGGTCTCTATTGAGATAAAGATACTCTCGGGGTAGTCTGAAAGGACTTTCGCCTGAGCCCCGTCGCTCTGAGTAGATGGCATGCAGCCAAACGGCTTAACCGAGAGAACCATGTGGGCTTTTCGGTGAACAACGTTGTAAACGTGTTTTCCAACCTCTAAATGCCCCTCTCCGCCAACGACAAAGTGGTCAAAGTAGGGTTTTGCAAGCTCTGAAAGCTCCCTCTGGGGAGGAAGGGCTTTAGGTCTGAAGGAAAAGACTGAACGGTAGAGGTTGTAAAGCCCCCTGAAAACGGCAGCCATAGACTTAACCGCCAGAAGTCTCTTTAACCTGCTTAAGGAGAAACCTTTAACCCTTAAGTCTCTCTTTACTTTCTCCTCCTCTATAAAGAGCTGGTAATCTATCCAGCCGGCTATGGGCTCCGGGCGAACCTCTGCTCCTTCCTCTTCAAGCCACCTGTGGATGTGGTAGTTGCCGGAGCTCTCCGTTGTATGTGCCCAGAACTCCCCTATCACGCTTACAACGGGCTTAACCCTGGTATAGTCAAACTTTAACTTTTCAAGCTCCTTTCGGAGCTCCCTCAGAAGATAGACTGTATCCCTAACAGAAGCCCTACCCTTTAAAGCACTATAAACTCTCTCAGATGCAGCCTCTATCCAGCCGTCAACCGAGCCCTCCTCAACCTCGTAAGGCCTCAGCTGGTAACCTAAATCCCTGATAACGTCGGCAAGCCACACAGCTTTAACCAGAGCCCAGATGAGAGAAGGTGTAAGCTCAAAGCTACCTTCTGAAGAGAGTTCACTCTGGTTGAGGATTGCAACCTCAAAGTTCTTAAAACCTGCCTCTTTTAGAGCGTGGCGGTACTCTGTTTCGTACATACCAAACCGGCAGGGACCACAGGCACCAACAGTAACGAAGAAGTACTTTTTCTCTACGTCAACTCCCCTTTTAGACTCCTCAAGAAGGAACTTCACCAGGTTCCCTACCGTGTAGTAGGTGGGGTTACACATTCCTCTGTTGCAGAACTCCCTGCCAACTGCAAGTGAGGTGTTATCGGGATTCGGAAGAAACTGGGCGCTGTAACCTAACCCCTCAACAGCTCCCTTTATGAAGAGCTCGTGAAGGGGGGTAAGGCCGCCAAAGAGGAGGGTCTTATTCATTACTGTTCTCTCCTTTCCCCTCTTTCTGATCAGTAAATATGTTTTTCACAGGCCTTGAAGGGACTATTGTTGCTATGGAGTGCTTGTAGATGAGCTGCTGGTTCCCCCCGTTCTCAAGGAGAATTGTAAACTGGTCAAAGAAGGTTATAACCCCCTGAAGTCTCGTTCCTTTTGCAAGGAACACGCTGACAGGTATCCTCTCCTTCCTCAGTCTGTTGAGGTATGCGTCCTGAAGGTTCATGGTTCCTCCCCTATACTTTAATTCTGATTATTTAATTTAGGACTTTTGCACCCCTCTATAGCGCTTTAAGTCCTCTTTTATCTGCTCTAAGAGCTCCTCTTCCGGTACTTCCGACAGGTTTACCCACTTAAACCCGGGCTCTTTCCTGAACCAGGTAAACTGCCTCTTAGCGAACTCCTTCGTTCTCCTTTTAAGAGTCTTAACGGCTTCTTCAAGGCTCTTTTTACCCTTTAAGTAGTCTACCATCTCTTTATAGCCGAGTGCCTGAAAGGCCGTCGTATCCTCTCCAAACTTCAGCAGCCACTCCGCCTCTCTTAGCAGTCCCCTCTCAACCTGGGAGTCAACCCTATCCTCAATCCTCCTGTAGAGCTCCGGCCTGTTCCGGTAGAGGAAGTAGCCTAAAAAGGGGTAGCGGGGTTTCTCAGACCAGATCTTGAAAGAGGAGAGGGGCTTTCCGGTAAGCCTGTAAACCTCAAGGGCTCTGATTATCCTCTTTCTGTCTTTCTCCCCTATTTTCCTGGCGTAATCAGGGTCAACTGAGAGGAGCTCCCTGTAAAGAGTCTCCGTCGGAAGTTTTGAGAGCTCCCTCCTTACCTCCTCACTTGCAGGTGGAGTTTCGGGAAGGCCGTAGAGGAGTGCCTTCAGGTAAAAACCCGTTCCTCCAACAACTATCGGATACTTTCCCCTGCTCCATATTTCTCTTATAGCCTCATCTGAGAGGCGGACAAAGTCTGCAACGGAGAACTTCTCATCTGGTTCAACAACGTCTATGAGGTAGTGGGGAATCTCCCTCCTTACCTCCTCTGAAACCTTGTCTGTTCCGATATCCAAGCCCTTATAGACCTGCATTGAGTCAGCAGAGATTATCTCCCCGCCTATTTCCCTTGCAAGTTTCAGTGAGAAATCTGTCTTTCCCGTTGCAGTTGGACCTGTTATGACGATTAACGGTTTTTCCAAAACCTTCTCCATACTAAGACGGAATTCCCTTAAAGAGCTCTCCCTGATTGAGAACCAGAGTGCAGTTTTCAGTCAAAGGAACCTCTACTCTGTCTGCTCCTTCCCGGTTTAAAAGAACAGCCGAACCGTCTCTGAAACTGTAAACCTTTAAGACTTTTAGCTCCGGGTAAACAAGGGCGTAATACTTTACTCCTTCCCTTCTGTAGAGCTCAAACTTCAGCTCCTCATCTCTTTTAGAAGACGAAGGAGAAACAACCTCAAATATCAAAAGGGGTGGAACCTTAAGGTGTCCTTCAAACTCCTTGAGATTACAGACAACCAGAACGTCTGGCCTGACAACAGTGTTAAACTTTACAACCCAGTCGGTTTCAGGGAGAACCATACAGTTTTTACAGCCGGACTTCTCAAGCTCTCTGCTGACAAGGTATACAATCCTTGAAACTGTAAGCTGGTGTTTAACTGTAGGAGAGGGGGACATAGCAAAGGGGATCCCCTCTATGAGCTCCCAGTCCCCCTTCCAGCTCTTGTAATCCTCGTAAGTGTAGTACTCTCTGTAATCTTCTGCCAGTCCCAAGGTTTTCCTCTAAACCCTATTACAGTTTAAGATATGTCGCCAAGCTGGTTTAAGGCGTTCTCAAGCCTCTTTAAGACTCTCTCCTTACCTAAGAGCTCCGCCAGTATGGGGAGCTCCGGCCCGCTCATCTTCCCGGTTAAGCCGATCCTTATCGGCATAAAGAGGTTCTTACCTTTAACTCCAACCTCCTTTCCAACCTCTTTGACTAACTTCTTAAAGGCTTCCTGGGAGAGCTCCCCCTCAAAACCTGAGAGTTTCTCCTTAAAAGTTTTAATAACTTCAAGTCTTTTAGGGTCTTCAAGAATAAACTCTTTAGCCTCAGGCTGAACCTGAAAGTCGTCCTTCAGGAAGGTCTCCATGTAAACGGGAGCGTCTGAGAGAACCGTAAAGTACTCTCTCGTAACCTCAACAACCCTCTCAAGCCAGTCCCTGCTGAAAGCTGAAAGGTCAAAACCGGCCTTCTCAAGGTACGGAATAACAAGCTCTGTCAGTTTATCTATCGGGTACTGCCTTATGTAAACCTGGTTGAGCCAGTTAAGTTTTGTTGTATCAAAGACTGCCGGGGCGCTGTTAACGTCTTTTATGTCAAACCTCTCAATAAGTTCCTCCATTGAGAGAACCTCTTTCCCGTCTTTCGGGTACCAGCCAAGGAGTGCAAGGAAGTTCACAAAGGCTTCAGGCAGGTAACCCT
>JALWGN010000091.1 GCA_027013575.1 Desulfurobacteriaceae bacterium | reverse complement strand
TCCTTTGATGCCACCTACTACGACGAAGACCTGAACATGATAATGAACCACCACGAAAACTGCGTAAACTGTAAGCGGTGTGAGGCCTTCTGCCCCACAGACGCCATTAAGGTTGTTAAAAACCCTTCAACCTTCCACCCCGACGCCAACTGGACTCCGGAAGCAATTAGAGACATTCACGTTCAGATGTTAACAGGAGCCGTTATCCTTACTTCTACGGGAAACGACAAGCCTATAAAGAACTACTTTGACCACCTTCTATTAGACGCCTGCCAGGTTACAAACCCTCCGATAGACCCGCTAAGGGAGCCTATGGAGTTAAAAACTTTCATAGGTAGGAAGACAGACCAGCTTCAGTTTGACTCAGACGGCGTTAGCATTAAAACGACAATCGGAAAACAGCTTGAACTTGAAATCCCCGTTCTCTTCTCCGCCATGTCCTATGGTTCAATTAACCTTAACCTCCAGAAGGCTATGGCAATTGCCTGCAGGGAGTTTGGAACCTACTGGAACACAGGAGAGGGAGGACTCCATAAGTCTTTAAGGGAGTTTAAAGACAACACTATAGTTCAGGTTGCTTCCGGCCGTTTCGGCGTTGACATAGAGTACCTTGAGACCTCTGCTGCAATTGAGATAAAGATAGGTCAGGGTGCAAAACCGGGAATCGGAGGACACCTTCCCGGTGAAAAGGTTAACGAGGGAATTGCTGAAACCCGAATGATTCCCGTAGGTTCAGACGCCATCTCCCCTGCTCCACACCACGACATCTACTCAATTGAAGACTTAAGGCAGCTTATCTACGCCCTTAAAGAAGCAACAAACTACGAAAAACCGGTCTTCGTTAAGATTGCTGCCGTTCACAACGTTGCCGCAATTGCCTGCGGTATAGCCCACGCCGGAGCCGACGCCATAGCGATAGACGGTGTAAGGGGCGGAACGGGAGCTACTCCAAAGTCTCTAAGAGATCACGTTGGAATTCCCATAGAGATGGCCATAGCTGCAGTTGACGACAGGCTGAGGAAAGAGGGGTTAAGGAACGAGGTTTCTCTGATTGCAGCCGGTGGTTTCAGAAGTGCCGTTGACGTTCTGAAGGCAATTGCCCTTGGAGCTGATGCGGTCTACATAGGAACCGTTGCCAAGCTTGCAGCAGGCTGTACCCAGTGTCAGCAGTGCCACACAGGTAGGTGTGCCTGGGGAATTACCACAAACGACCCGAAGCTAGCAAAGAGGCTCAACCCTGAAATCGTTGCAGAGAACCTCTACAACCTCTTAAGGGCATGGGCTCACGACATAAAGGAGCTCCTTGGAGCCATGGGTATAAACGCCATTGAGTCTATTAAGGGTAACAGGCTCAGGCTCAGGAGCTGGGGACTTACAGAACAGGAGAACAAAATCCTTGGCGTTCTACCGGCTGGAATGTAGGGGGCAAGATGAGTAAGAAAAGAAAACTAATGAAGGTTTATCCCATAGAGGAGAACTGCATCTCGTGCCGCTACTGTGAAGTAGCCTGTACGATGGTTCACAGTGAGAGTAAAGACCCTGTAAAGGCCTACAAGCTTGAGAACCTCCTTCCGAGGGCAACGGTTGAGGTAAAGGGGGCAGTTTCACTCTCTCTTATGTGTCGCCACTGTAAACATCCCTTCTGCTTTGATGCCTGTATTTCAGGGGCGATAACGGTTGACGAAAACGGCAAGGTAAACCTTGACGAGGAAAAGTGTGTAGGCTGCTGGAACTGCGTTCTCGTCTGCCCCTTTGGAGCTGCTCACCCGATGATAAGGGAGGAAAAGAGGCACTCCTTTAAGTGCGACCTCTGTGAGGAGAGAGGCTTCCCGGCCTGTGTAGAGGCCTGCCCCAACAGAGCTCTCATCTACGACATTGAGAGGTAAGAGGAATGAGATACGTAATAGTTGGAAATAGTGCTGCGGCGGTTGGGTGTATAACGGGAATAAGGAAAGTTGACCCGGACGGAGAGATAGTTGTTATCTCTTACGAGGATAGGTGCTACTCAAAACCGATGATTGCCGACGTTCTGATTGATATCCCCGAGGAGAAACTCCTTTACAGGGATAGCTCCTTCTTTGAGAAGAACAGAGTTGAAACTGTTTTAGGCCATAAAGCTGTAAGTATTAATACAGAAAGTAAAGTTGTTGCCTTAGACTCAAACGAGTTAGTTCCCTACGACAAACTCCTCATAGCGACAGGCGGTAAGCCCTTTGTTCCTCCGATTAGTGGAAGTGATAAGAAGGGCGTTTTTACTTTTACGGAGCTCCACTCTGCCGTCTCTTTTAAGAACTACATCAAGGAGAACGGAGCAGAGGAAATTGTTGTAATCGGTTCAGGTTTTATCGGCCTTGAGGTTGCCTACTTCCTCAGGGAGATTGGAGTTAAGGTTAAGGTGGTGGAGCTCCTCGACAGAGTCCTTGCCCGTGCCCTTGACAGGAGAGCCTCTCAGATAGTTGAAAACATGCTCAGGGAAAAGGGCGTTGAGTTTATCTTCAACGATACGGTAGAAGAGATAATGGGAGACGAGAAAGTAAGCAGCGTTCGTCTCAAGTCCGGTTCTGTTTTAAGAGCTGATGCCGTTGTTGTTGCAATCGGCGTCCGTCCCAATACAGAGCTTGCCCAAACAGCCGGCGTTGAAATCGGAAAAGGAGTTTCCGTTTCAGACACTATGGAGACGTCAGTTCCAGATATCTTTGCCGCCGGAGACTGTATAGAGTGCACCGACATAGTTGACGGCCAGAAAAAACCTATACCCCTATTCCCCCTTGCCTTTGAGCAGGGATTTGTTGCAGGGCTCAACATGGCCGGAAAGAGGATGGAATACCTTGGAGGTCTGGTTCTTAACTCCTTAAAGTTCCTTCCAGTTCCGGTTCTTAACGCCGGTGCTGTTGAACCTATAGACGACTCCTGCGAAGTTCTTGTAAACGATAAGTTTGAGAAGAAGGGGTACTACAGGAAGGCGATAGTTAAAGATGGAAAACTCATAGGCTTCATAGCAATTGGAGAGATAGATAGAACGGGAATCCTTACAAACCTGATAAGACAGAAAATAGACGTCTCCGACGTGAAAGAGAGGCTGGTTGAGCCTGACTTTGGTCTCGTTGACCTTCCACAGTGGTGGCGGGAGGAGAAGTTAAAGCAGGACAAAACGGCCTACAAAGACTGGAGGGCGGTCTGATGGCTTGCGGTTGCTACAGTGAAATGGCAGGCTGCGGCCTTGCCGGAATAGTTAACAGGGACGGAAAAAAGATAAGCGGAAAGTTCATATACGACTCAATAACGGCAATGAAAGAGCGCGGTAATGGAATGGGGGCAGGTTATGCCGCCTACGGTATCTACCCGGATATGGCCGAGTACTACGCCTTCCACGTAATGCTTGACGACCTTGACTACGAGTCTGAGGTCAACGCCGTTCTCAATAGATCCTTCAGAATTGTAAAGTCAGAGATGATTCCAACAAAGTCTGTCCCTTCCCTCTACAAAAAGACGAAGCCCCCTTACTTCTACCGCTACTTTGTTGAACCAAGGGATGATGCCCGCCTTCCAATGGAGTCTGAGGAAGACCTCGTTGTTAGAGTTGTAATGACAATAAACGATAGGGTGAAAGGGGCTTACGTTATTTCAAGCGGTAAGAACATGGGAGCTTTTAAGGGAGTAGGCCACCCAGACGAAATTGGAGACTTCTTTGAGATAGATAGCTACGAAGGTTACATCTGGCTTGCCCATACCCGTTTCCCCACCAACACCCCCGGCTGGTGGGGGGGAGCTCACCCCTTTACCCTATTAGACTGGGCAATCGTCCACAACGGAGAGATTACCTCCTACGGAACCAACAAGCGCTACGTTGAGATGTTCGGCTACAGGTGTACTCTCCTTACAGACACTGAAGTTGCCGCTTACCTCTTTGACCTTCTCTTCAGGAAACACAGGCTTCCGATAAGGGCGGTCTTTATGGCGATGGCAGCCCCCTTCTGGAAAGACATTGAACACTACAAAGAGGTTGGCCTTGAGAAGATTTATGAAATGGCAAAGATGATAAGAACCGTTTACGCCCCTGCAATGCTTAACGGCCCCTTTGCAATGCTCTTTGCCTTTAAAGACGGGGTAATAGGGTTCAACGACAGGATAAAGCTCCGTCCCTTCGTGGCTGCAGAGAAGGGAGATACCGTTTACATGGCAAGTGAGGAGTCTGCAATAAGGGTTATCTGTGAAAACCCCGATAGAGTATGGATGCCAAAGGCAGGAGAGCCTGTAATTGCCCTTCTCAACCACTGTAAGGAAGAGGACGTCTGTTACCCAGCTTAAAGGAGTAGGCCATGGAAGTAAAACAGATAGGAGACGGCGTTTACGAGATAACCTGCGGAACGACCCACTACAGGGAAGTTAACGCAAAAGTTAAGGAACTTGTTAATGCAGGAGCTCAAAAAGTTATTCTGAAAGAGGTTTACGGCCAGCGCTACATAGGAACCGGTATTAAGGGAAAGGTAAAGATAGAGGTTCACGGAACGGCCGGAAACGACCTCGGTATCTTCCTCTACGGGCCGGAGATAGAGGTTTTTGGAAATGCTCAGGATGGCGTTGGAAACACAATGAGGGAAGGAAAGATAGTAGTTAGGGGACACGCAGGAGACGTCTGCGGCTACGGAATGAGGGGAGGAAAGGTCTACATAGAGGGAGACGTTGGTTACAGGGTTGGAATCCACATGAAAGGCTACAAGAACCTCGTTCCGACCTTTATAGTCGGAGGCAAGGCCGGGAACTTCTTCGGCGAGTACATGGCCGGTGGAGTTCTTATCCTTTTAGGTCTCAACAGAAAGCCCGGAGAGGACATAGTTGGAGACTACTGCGCTACGGGAATGCACGGAGGAGTTATCTACGTTCGCGGTGAGGTTCCTAAGAGGTATTTAGGAAAAGAGGTAAAGGTCTTTGAGCCGACTTTAGAAGATATGAAACTCCTTACAGAGGAGCTTAAAGGTTTTTCTGAGGCCTTTAACATTCCCGTTGACGAGATACTCTCAGAGCCCTTTACTAAGATAGTTCCTGTTAGCGCAAGGCCTTACGGCAGAATGTACGCCCACAGGTGGGGCATTGCTGCCGGTTTAATCAAGTAGTAAACTTTTTGCTCTGCTAATAAACGATCTGGAGGCTGGGTTTGTATAGCTATCCCGATAAAAGAGGGAAGTACGGAGAGTTTGGCGGAAAGTACGTTCCTGAAACTCTGATGGCTGCTCTTTCTGAGCTTGAGGAGAGCTACCTTAAGATAAAAGACGACCCTGAGTTTAGGGCCGAGTTTGAGGGGCTCCTCAAATCTTACGTAGGCCGTCCTACTCCGCTTCAGTTTGCAAGAGGGTTTTCAGAGTACCTTGGAAACGGCATTAAGGTTTACCTGAAGAGGGAAGACCTGAACCACACGGGAGCTCACAAGATTAACAACGCTCTCGGTCAGGCGCTCCTTGCAAAGAGAATGGGAAAGAAGCGGATAATTGCTGAGACGGGAGCCGGTCAGCACGGCGTTGCAACTGCCACTGCCTGTGCTTTCCTGGGTTTAGAGTGTATCGTTTACATGGGAGAGGAGGACGTTCACAGGCAGGCACTCAACGTTTTCAGGATGGAGCTCCTTGGAGCCCGTGTAGAGGTTGTAAAGAGCGGAAGCAGAACCCTGAAGGATGCTGTTAACGAAGCTATAAGAGACTGGGTTACAAACGTCAGGACAACCCACTACATAATCGGTTCAGTGGTTGGTCCCCATCCCTACCCCATGATAGTTAGAGATTTCCAGTCTGTTATCGGGGAGGAGACAAAGCATCAGATTTTAGAGGCGGAAGGGCGCTACCCAGATGTGATAGTTGCCTGTGTGGGCGGCGGAAGTAACGCAATGGGCATTTTCTACCCGTTCGTTGAAGAAGAGGACGTAGAACTTGTTGGAGTGGAGGCTGGCGGTTACGGTCTTGATACCGACAAACACGCGGCAACCCTCTGCAAAGGAACTGTAGGAGTTTTCCACGGAGCCAAATCGTACCTCCTTCAGAACGAAGACGGTCAGGTTACGCCTACCCACTCGGTTTCTGCTGGTCTGGACTATCCGGGAGTTGGTCCTGAGCACTCTCTTTTAAAAGAGATGGGCAGGGCTAAGTACGATGCGGTAACCGACGACGAAGCCCTTGAAGCGTTTCAGATTCTCTCCAGAACTGAAGGGATAATTCCGGCTTTAGAGAGTTCCCACGCCGTAGCCTGGGTTATAAAGAACAGAGAGAGACTGAAGGGTAAACTGGTTGTACTGAACTTATCGGGTAGAGGAGATAAAGACGTTTCTCAGGTGAAAGAAATTCTGGAGGAGAGAAAGGAACTCCGTTTATGGTAGATGAAATAACGGGATTACCTTCAAGGAAGGCTTTCTTTAAGAGGCTGTCTGAGATAGAAGAGGGGACTCCTGTTATTATTATGCTTCTGAACTTTGACGATTTCCGCTACGTAAACTTTACCTATGGGTACAAATTAGCTGATACTATCCTGAAATCGGCTGCTCAATACTTTAGCCGTGTAGCAGATAAGTTCTTCAACAGGGTATTTCTCGCCAGAACAGGAGCCAACTGTTTTGCTTTCCTCATTTATGATGATATTCCCCTTGTAAGGCTAGAAGAGATTTATAACAGATATCTTCACCTTGTTGAATTTAAGCTAAAGTCCGATTTCGTCAGGATTACCGCCAGTGCAGGTGTTAGTACAGGTCTTTCTGATTACGAGAAAGTTTTCTCCCAGGCAGAGAGTGCACTTTACTCTGCTAAAGAGTCTGGTAAGAACACAATAGCCTTTTACCGTAAGGCCAGAGCCCGAGACATAGAGAAGTTTAAGCAGGTTCGTTTTAAGCTGCTTGAGGCGGTAAGGAAAAAGAGCGTTGTTCCGAACTTTCAGCCTATTGTCTCTTTAAGAACAGGGGAGATTTACGGTTACGAGGTTCTCTCCAGAATCTACTACGGAAATGAGGTTTTAAGAGGCGACTACGTATTCCTGGTGGCAGACACTCTGGCGCTGACTCCTGAAATAGACAGGATACTCTTTCTCCGTGCAATAGACTTCCTCGGAGACTATAAACTCTTTTTTAACCTGTCAATGAAGTACTTCTTCCGGGAGCTCAATACTATTTTCCAGATAACAAAAAACAAGGGTCTAGATCTCAGTAACTTTATTTTTGAGATAACGGAGTCTCAAAAACTCATGGAAGAAGGGGTCGCTGTAAGTATATTCCGCCTTTTTAAAGAGCTTAATGCAGGTATAGCTGTTGATGACTTTGGGGCAGGGTACTCTAATTTCATGTATTTAAAGAAGTTCCCTGCTGACGTTTTGAAAATAGACGGAGCCTTTGTTCGCGACGCTAAGGAGAGTACCAGAGACCTTACGATAATAAAAGCTATAGTTGATGTGGCTAAGGCTTTCAGATTACGGACGCTTGCTGAGTTCATAGAGGATGAAGAGACTTACCGTTTAATGAAGAGTGTAGGAGTTTCTCTGGGGCAGGGTTACTTTATAGGGAAACCTGAACCTGAACCTAGGAAAGTAAAGATAAACATTACATAATCTAGATTTAGCCGTGAATTCAATGTTTTTGTAAGGATGGGGGCAAAAGCCCCCAATGAATTAAGCTCCTTCTGGGCGCTTAACGTCGTAGAGGATGTCGTCCCACGGATGTCTGTAGAGAGGCATAGCAAGGCGCTTCTCGTCAAGGATGTGGCCGATAAATCCAATTGAACGGCCGAGGACGAAGAAGGCGTTGAATGCTCCTGCTTCAATGAGCTCATCAATCTCTTCCTCAGAGAAGCCCAAGCTCCTGAACATGTCAACGAGGAGAACACCGATGGTTCCGTCAACATTGAGGATGAGGTTCTCCTTCTTTGCAGTTGTAACTTTCTCTACTTCCAGTGCGTAGTCAAGGAGCTCCGTAGACGGGAAGTTCTCCTTGGCGAAGTTCTTGAGGAGCTCCACCCTCTTGTCCGGGTTCTTCGTTGACTTAATCCTGTGTCC
>JALWGN010000090.1 GCA_027013575.1 Desulfurobacteriaceae bacterium | reverse complement strand
AAGATGGTGATTAAAGCTACCGAAACTGTGAGGGAGTGATGGAACACCTCCTTTCTGCCGAGGATATAACCGTTGAAACCTTTAACGAGATTTACGAAACGGCACAGAAAGTGAAGGGAGCTCTCCGCGAGGGGAGAAAGAAGTTCACAGTTTTAAGGGAAAAGTGTGTTGTAAACCTCTTCTTTGAGCCTTCAACGAGGACGAGGTCTTCCTTTGAAAAGGCGGGAAAGTTCCTCTCTGCAGACGTAATAAACATAAGCACCTCTACAAGCTCCGTTAAGAAAGGGGAGAGCTTAATTGACACGGTAAAAAACCTTGACATGATGCACCCCGACGTTATCGTTCTGAGGCACCCCTGTGAGGGAGCTCCCTACACAGTTCTGCCGTTTGTAAGAGCGGCAATCGTAAACGCAGGAGACGGAAGGCACCAGCACCCAACACAGGCTCTCCTTGACGCCGCAACGCTGAAAGAGCACTTTGGCAGCCTTGAAGGGAAGAGAATAACGATAGTAGGAGATGTGGCGAACAGTAGGGTTGCCCGCTCAGATGCAGTTCTCCTCAGGAAGTTAGGAGCAGAGGTTTTCGCCTACGGTCCGTCAACGATGATGCCAAGGTACCCAGAGGCAATGGGGATTAAAGTACTGAAGAGTTTTGAAGAGGTTGTAGAAGTATCTGACGCCGTAATCCTCTTAAGAATTCAGCTTGAGAGGCAGAACGCAAAGAAAACCTTTCCCTCAGTTCGTGAGTATGCGGAGCTCTTTGGGCTTAACAGGAAAAGACTGAAACAGCTCAAACCTGAAACGGTGGTTCTCCACCCGGGACCCTTCAACAGGGGAGTTGAGCTGACAAACGACGTAGTTGTTTCAGACAGAACGCTCATCTTCCACCAGGTTGAAACCGGTTTGGCCGTGAGAATGGTAGTCCTCTCCCTCATGTGTAACAGGTTAAAAGAACTAAAGGAGGAAATTCAATGAAAGGTGCAAAAGTAGGAGCTCTTCTTTTAGCAGGTGGATTCCTCCTGGTTGCAGGCTGTTTTAAAGGAGGAGTTCTAAATAGAGACCTTGTCTTTAAGAACAAAAATGGAGACGTCGTTTTCAGCCACGTCTATCACGTTAAGGTAAAAAAGCAACACTGCTCTTACTGCCACCCAAAACTCTTCAAGAAACGGTTCGGTGCAGACAAGTTCACAATGCAGGATATCTGGAACGGTAAGTACTGCGGAGCTTGCCACAACGGAACAAAGGCCTTTGACGCAAAGAACCCCAAAAACTGTTCAAGATGCCACAAGCAAACAGGTAGGGAGAAACAGTAATGGCAAGACTCCTCTTTAAAGGTGCCAGAGTCGTAGATCCATCCCAGGGAATAGACGGAGAACTGGACGTTTTAATAGAGGGAAAGAGGATCACGAAGTTAGAGGAAAACATCAGCCCTGTAGAGGCAGAGCAGGTAATAGACGTATCTGGCCTGATTCTCACTCCCGGCTTTATTGACCTCCACTCCCACCTGAGAGACCCCGGGCAGGAGTGGAAGGAGGACATTGAGACGGGAACTCACGCTGCCGTTGCAGGCGGGTTTACTTCCGTCTGCTGTATGGCAAACACAGATCCGGTAAACGACAACCCAACGGTTACCAGGTACATAATTGAAAAGGCAGAGAAAGTAGGACTGTGCGACGTTTTCCCCATCGGGGCAATAACAAAAGGTCTTAAAGGAGAGGAGCTTTCAGAGATAGGCCTTATGGTAAAGGCAGGAATCGTTGCAATTTCCGACGACGGGGAAACTCCTAGAGACTCAAAAGTTCTGAGAAACGCAATGGACTACGCAAGGAGTCTGGGAATTCCCATTTTCACCCACTCTGAGGATAAAAGCCTCTCTGCCGGCGGCCACATGAACGAAGGTCCCCTTTCAAGTCTCCTTGGTATTCCAGGAATGCCTCCGGAAGCGGAAGACATAGGAACTATGAGGGACATTCTCGTTGCAAAGCTTACAGGCGCTCACATCCACGTCTGCCACGTTTCAAGCAAGGGAGCTCTCCAGATAATAGAATCTGCAAAACGGGAAGGGGTAAGAGTTACCTGTGAGATAACTCCCCACCACTTTACCCTAACAGAAGAGGCAGTTAGGGAGTTCAACACAAACGCAAAGATGTGCCCGCCGCTGAGAACCGAAGACCACGTGGAGGCTTGCAAGAATGCTCTCAAAACGGGAGTTGCAGACGCAATAGCGACAGACCACGCCCCCCACACTGAAGACGAGAAGATGGTAGAGTTCTGCCAGGCGCCATTTGGAATTATCGGGTTTCAAACAGCCCTCCCCCTCTCTCTTAACCTTGTAAGGGAAGGCTACCTGACGCTGAGCCAGATGGTTGAGAAACTTTCTACAAATCCGGCAAGAATAATCAGAAAGAGCGACATAGGAACCCTTAAACCGGGAGCAAGGGCAAACATAACCGTTTTTGACCCGGAAGAGGAGTTTACCCTAACAGAGGATTTGATAAAGTCTAAAAGCAGGAATACGCCATTTTTAAACAGGAAACTCAAAGGAATGGTGAAATTCACTCTATATAATGGTAGAATAGTCTATAAAACTGTAT
>JALWGN010000089.1 GCA_027013575.1 Desulfurobacteriaceae bacterium | reverse complement strand
TCTAACATATTTCAATAGAGGGAATTTATTTGAAGGAGGGAGAGATGGCCATATTCAGAGACAGGCTCCACGCAGGCCTTGAACTGGCAGAGCGGCTGGAGCTCCCGGAAAACAGCGTAATATTTGCGATACCGAGGGGAGGGGTTCCTGTAGGCTTTGCCCTTTCAAAGGCTAAACGGCTTCTCATGGACATCGTTGTAGTAAGGAAACTACCAATTCCCTGGAACCCTGAAGCCGGATTTGGAGCCGTCACACTTGACGGAACCGTTTACATCAACCCGGAGTTTGAAGGTTACCTGTCACCTAAAACAGTTGAAGAGATTGTAAGGGTTGTTTTAAGTGAGGTTGAAAGGAGAAACAGGGTCTACAGAGGAGGAGCAGGCTACAAAGACTTAACCGGAAAGGTTGCAGTTGTGGTAGACGACGGCTTCGCGTCGGGGTACACCGCAGTTGCAGCTGCAAATTTCCTGAAAAAACTAAACCCGGAGAAAATATACGCAGTTGCTCCAGTCTGTCCGGTTCACACAAAAGAGCTCCTTGAGAACCACTACGACGGAGTTTACTGTCTGGTGGAGAGCAGGGAGCTCCCTTTTGCAGTGGCCTCGTTCTACGAAGACTTCCACGACCTTACAGACGAAGAGGTCTTAAACTACATTGAAGAGCTAAAGAAAGAAAACCTGTTCTGGCCGGAGGCAAGATGAAAACTGTAGAGATGCTAAAAGTGGCAAAAGAGGTTATTCAGAACTCCTACTCTCCCTACTCAAAGGTAAAAGTTGCAGCCGTTATGGTAGGAGAAGACGGCTTAGTAACGGGAGTAAACGTAGAGAACGCCTCGTACGGACTGACGGTCTGTGCAGAGAGGGTGGCCGTTTTTAAAGCTGTATCTGAAGGGAAGAAAAATTTTTACAAAATGTTAATATACTCCCCAGATGTGATGCCTTACCCCTGCGGAGCGTGCAGGCAGGTACTCTCTGAGTTCTTCCCGGAGGACTTTGAGGTTATCGTAACAGACGGAAGGGAAGAGGAGAGTTTCACCCTGGGAGAGCTCCTTCCCTACAACTTCAAACTGTAAGGAGGTTTCATGGTAGAGGTTCTCCTCATAGAAGACGACGAGAACCTTGGAGAGCTTACAAAGGATAGGCTTGAAGATCACGGATTCTCAGTAGAGTGGATACTTGACGGAGAGGAAGCCTTTAAAAGGCTGAAAGAGAAGAAGTTTGACATTATACTCTTAGACCTCATGCTTCCAGGAATGAGCGGACTTGAGCTGTGCGAGAAGGTAAGAAAAGAGACATTAAACAGAGACACCCCCATAATCATCCTTACAGCTTTGGGAGATGAGGAGACAAAGGTAAAAGGCCTTACGTTAGGAGCGGACGACTACGTTACAAAACCTTTCAGCATAAAGGAGCTGATAGCGAGAATAGAGGCCGTTCTCAGGAGAGCCGGCTACGGAAAGAAAGAGATCCTGGAGTTTGAGGGAATCGTTGAGAACAAAAAGTCAAAGTCCGTAACGGTTGACGGGAAACCTATCCACCTTACAAAAACGGAGCTCCAGCTCCTTGAGTTCTTCCTTGAACACCCCGAAGAGCTCTTCTCAAGGGAGGAGCTCCTAGAGAGGATCTGGGGAAGTGACCACAACGAAACCACAAGGACTGTGGACGTTTATATCAGCAGGCTCCGAAAGAAGCTAGGAGAAAAGGGAAAGTACCTTAAAACGCTTCCCCGTTTAGGCTATAAGCTCTCAAAGGAGATTTAAATTTCGGTCTAACGAAGAACCCTAAGCTTGTAGAAGAATACCCTTTCCTCATCTGGAGCCATACGGGGGACCGTCCACACTATTTCCCTCTTACCGTCCCTCTTTTCCAGTGTGGGGACCCCTGTCCCAGAAACGTACCTCGTTCCATCTGGAATTGTGACTTTGACTCTAACATCTCTAATAAAGAGGTAGGAGCGGTTCTTTACACTTACCCAACAGTCCAGAGTAGTTCCCGGCTCAATACCCGAAACAGATTTAACCTCCTGACCGTCAAAATAGCAGCCATTCCTTACTTCAAGTTCAGAAGCTGAAACCCCCAGGCAGGAGAATAACAGGGAAAAGCCTAAAATGACCCCACGGAGTTTTTTCATATTTCCCCCACTATTATTTGTTATCTAATTTAATTAAGCGACAATGTTTATTCAAGTTTATTGTAGAGTATTATAACTAACCCGTTACCGTTCAAAGACGGAGCTGACCTCCTCCTTTAACTCCTCAAAAGTGCCCTCCCTAATTGACTTCCTAATTCTCTCCATCAGCCTAGCGTAGTAGTGAAGGTTGTGTACAGTGTTGAGAATTACAGCGTTAATTTCGCCGGAAACGTAGAGGTGGCGAAGGTAGGCACGGGTAAAGTTCCTGCAGGTGTAGCAGTCGCAGTTGGGGTCTAAAGGGGAAAAGTCGTTCTTATACCTTGCTGCCTTTATGTTTATCTTCCCTTCACTTGTGAAGAGAGTTCCATTCCGGGCGTTTCTGGTGGGCATTACACAGTCAAACATGTCAACGCCGTTTTCTACTGCGGTAACGATGTCCAGCGGGGTTCCCACCCCCATCAGGTAGCGGGGCTTGTCAGAGGGGAGCTCCGGCGCAACGAGGGCTGTTATCCTGTACATCTCCTCTTTCGGCTCTCCAACGCTCAAACCGCCTATGGCGTAGCCGTCAAATGGGAGTTCTGTAAGGAGCTCCACGCACCTGAGTCTCAAATCCTCGTAAACACCTCCCTGAACGATTCCAAAGAGAGCCGTTTTATCTGTAGTTCTTGCGTTTATACTCCTCTCTGCCCAGCGAACCGTTCTCTCCATTGAGTGTTTTGCGTACTCGTAGGTTGCAGGGTAAGGGGTACACTCGTCTAAAACCATTCCTATGTCAACGCCTATTCTCTCTTCAAACTCAACCACAAACTCGGGAGTGAAGAGGTGGTTTGAACCGTCTATGTGGGAGCGGAACTCAACCCCCTCTTCCGTTATCCTCATAAGCTTTCCCAGGCTGAAAACCTGAAAGCCTCCGCTGTCTGTAAGTATCAGCTTTTTCCAGCCGGTAAAGGAGTGAATTCCCCCTGCAGCCTCTATCACCTCAAGGCCGGGTCTTAAGTAGAGGTGGTAAACGTTTGAAAGGACTAAGTGGTATCCCATCTGTGAAACCTGCTCCCAGGTAAGACCCTTAACGGCTCCGAGGGTTCCAACAGGCATAAAACAGGGGGTTTCTGTTACTCCGTGTGTCCCTTTAAGAAGGCCGAGCCTTGCCTTTCCACAGGTTTTAAGGACTTTAAACTCCATGGCTACCTTTCCAGGCTGACAAGTGTAAAGGCTCTCTCTTCTGTAACGAAGCAGTCGTCCTCTATCCGAACTCCTCCAAGGCCGGGAACGTAAACCCCGGGTTCTACAGTAACAACGTTTCCTCTTCTCAGAACCTCTTCAGACTTCGGGGAAAGCGTGGGAGCCTCGTGGACTTCTACCCCTATGCCGTGTCCTAAAGAGTGGACAAAGTAGTCTCCGAGCCCCTTTCTCTTCAGGAACTCTCTAACTGCTCTATCCACACTCCGGCACGACTTACCGGAGCGGAGCTCCCTTATTCCCACCTCCTGGGCCTCTCTCACGGCGTCGTAGATCTCCCTGAGCTGCGACGGAACGTTTCCGACGAGGAAGGTTCTCGTTATGTCTGAAACGTAGCCTCTATAAACCGTTCCAAAGTCAACTATTACGACGTCTCCCTCTCTTATCTCTCTTCTTCCCGTCTCCCAGTGGGGAACGGAGGAGTTGGGCCCCGAGGCAACAATTGTCGGAAAGGCCTCTCCCTCTCCGCCGAAACGGAAGAAGGCTGAAAGGAGCTCCCTCCTGAACTCAACCTCGGTTGTTCCTGGCTTTAGAAGGTGGAGAACGCTCTTAAGGGAGAGCTCTGCTATCTGAACAGTCCTAGTTATAAGGGAGAGTTCCTCTTCACTCTTAACTGCTCTAAATTCTGAAAGGAACCCCTCTTCCTCGTCAATGGAGAAGTGAGAGAGCTTTTTTACGGTAGAGAGTTTCACCCTGTTCGGGTCTACTATTAAAGTCTCTATCCCCTCACTTTTCAGGAAACCGATAAGTTTTTCCCACCCTTCCCACTTTAAAACGGTGAACCCTTTTACTTCCTTTTCTGCTCTCTCAATGTATCGTCCATCTGTGAAGAAGTAGAAACGGCCGTCTCCTGTAACCACAGCTATGCCGAAAGTTGACCTGAAGGAGGTAAGGTAGAAGTTCTCGGCACCGTCTACGCTGAAGAAGGCCTTTTTCCTGTCGTCTACCTTTCTGGCAACTGAGAGGAGCTTCTCCATTACAGGATGTACCTCGTCAGGTCTTCGTCTTTTATTATTCCCTCTAGCCTTTCCCTTACGTACTCCCTGTCAATAACGACTTTCTGCCCTTTCATTTCAGGAGCGTTGAAGGAGAGGTCTTCAAGGAGTCTTTCAAGAACTGTGTGGAGGCGCCTTGCTCCTATGTTTTCAGCCTTCGTGTTTGCCTCTTCGGCTATTCTGGCTATCTCCTCAATACCGTCTGGAGTAAACTCTATCTCAACGCCTTCAGCAGCAAGAAGGGCTTTGTACTGCTTTGTAAGGGCGTTCTTGGGCTCTGTCAGGATTCTCACAAAGTCATCTTTGGTAAGGGGCTTCAGCTCAACCCTTATGGGGAACCTTCCCTGGAGCTCCGGCAGCAAATCCGAAGGCTTTGCAATGTGGAAGGCTCCGGCAGCTATGAAGAGCATGTGGTCTGTCCTTACGAGGCCGTAGCGGGTTGAGACTTTACACCCTTCAACTATCGGCAGAAGGTCTCTCTGAACGCCTTCCCTTGAAACGTCGGGGCCTCTGGCTCCGCTCCTTGCGGCCACTTTGTCTATTTCATCTATGAAGATAATTCCCTGGTTCTCCGCCCTGTCTATCGCCTCCCTTATCACCTCGTCCATATCTATCAGCTTCTGTGCCTCTTCCTGTGTCAGGTAGCGGAGAGCCTCTTTTACCTTCATCTTCCTGAGTTTCTTAGGCTTTGGAAGGAGGGAAGAGAGCATGTCCTGAAGGTTCTGCATGTCTCCGCCAAGGCCTATAACGTTAACCTTAGGCCCTTCAACCGTAACAGGTATCTCAACTATCTCGTCGTCAAGTTTCCCCTCTTTTAAGAGTTTCTTTACTCTGTTCCTTTCGTCTCTGAGGCGGGAGCTCTCCTTCTCCAAATCTGGCTGGGGTTTCTGTGGAAGGAAGACGTCAAAGAGGCTCTGAACAGACTGGGGCTGCTGAGGTTCAGGAACCATTATTTCAGCAAGCCTTTCGTAGGCAAGCTCTCTAGCTCTCTCCTCAACTTCTGCAATTTTCTCCTCTTTAACCATGTTAACGGCTATCTCAACCAGATCCCTTATTATTGACTCAACGTCCCTTCCAACGTAGCCGACTTCAGTAAACTTTGTGGCCTCAACCTTTATGAAAGGAGCTCTCACGAGTTTTGCAAGCCTTCTTGCAATTTCGGTCTTTCCAACTCCGGTAGGGCCAATCATTATTATGTTCTTGGGAACAACCTCTTCCCTCATCTCTTCAGGAAGCCTCTGGCGGCGCCACCTGTTCCTGAGAGCTATGGCAACGGCCTTCTTGGCCTCTTTCTGACCAACTACGTACTTGTCAAGCTCCTCAACTATCTGTTTTGGCGTGAGGAACTCCTCGTTTTTCTCAGCTGTTTTCTTTTCGGGTTCGGAGCTCCCAAAGAGTCTCTTCAGCATTCAGCCTCCTTAAGGCAGTTCTTCAACAATAATGTTTGTATTGGTATAAACGCAGATGTTCCCCGCAATTTCAAGGGACTTATAGGCAATGTCTCTGGCCGAAAGGTCTGTGTTCTGGTAGAGAGCTGTAGCGGCAGCCTGGGCGTAAGGCCCTCCCGAACCTATAGCCATAACCGGAATGTCGGGCTCTATTACGTCTCCGTTTCCTGAAATCAGCAGAATCCTGCTGGTATCGGCAACCAAAAGCATCGCCTCAAGGCGTCTCAGAACCCTGTCGGTTCTCCAGTCCTTTGCAAGCTCAACTGCCGACTTTAAAAGGTTTCCTCCAAAGGTCTGGAGTTTGTCCTCAAAACGCTCTAAAAGTGCAAAGGCGTCGGCAACAGAACCGGCAAAGCCAGCAAGAACTCTACCGCCGTAAATCTTCCTGACTTTCCTCGCTCCGTTCTTAAAAACCGTATTTCCAAGGGTAACCTGACCGTCTCCGGCCATTGCAACCTTTCCGTCTTTCAAAACGGCACAGATGGTCGTTCCTCTAAACTCCATTACTCCCCCAGGTTAAGAGTTGCAAACTGCCTGCGCCTCAATCTGGCTCCCACAAACTGCCCTAAAACTGCAACAGCTATTAAAAGGGGAGCAAACTTCCAGGGAATTCCCAAACCTATCCTTAAAGCGATGATGAAGGGTATCGGAAGGTGAACGTAGAGGAACCACAAAAAGGAGAACTTCCTTACACCCTCCCTGAGCCAACCAAAAGGCAGGTTGAGGAAGAAAGTAATGAGAACTACAAACATTAAGGTTTCCAAGGCTCCAACCTCCACGAGGTTTTAACGGTTAAGTAATTTAGTGTCTTTAACAGGAAGTGGCAAAATCTGAGCTCTACCCCTTGACACCTTCCGCTACCTTTCCTATATTATCCGACAGCAAAGCTCCCCGGTAGCTCAGCTGGTAGAGCGGGTGGCTGTTAACCACCAGGTCGCTGGTTCGAGCCCGGCCCGGGGAGCCATTTTTATTTTTAAGCAGAAAAGAAGAAACAAAAAAATAAAAGAAAAGAGGAAAGGAGCAGAGCAGAACTATCTGGCTGCCACTTTACTGTAAATGAACCTTCCACAGTAGGGACACTTGGTTTTCCCGGGTTCAAGGTTTTTGAGGAGCTCCTTAAACTCAGCGGGAGAGAAGGTCATACCACACCCTTCACACGCGCCAGAGGAGATGTCTGCAAAAACAAGACCGTTAAATTTCTCTTTAAGCTCCTCAAATCGGCGGAGCTCCTCCTCAGGTATCCCCTCTTTTATAGAGTCTATTTCCTCCTCAACTCTCTTTATCTTCTCCTCAAGCCGTTTAATCTCTGAATTCAGCTCTTCAATTTCCCCCTTTACTTCTTCCATCTTAGGGGTGAGCTCCTCCTTTAGCTTGCGGTAAGCGTCGGCAAGGGCTTCAACTTCCGCCTCAATCTTTGTAATCTCCTGTCTGGTCTTAATTATTTCATCTTCACTCTTTGCTATCTGTCTGAGTATCTGCTTGTACTCGCTTCTACTCTTTACCCTCTCCTTCTGTTTCTCCAGCTCCTCAATCCTTTCCTGTTTGTAGGCTATAAAGTCTTTCAGGTCTTTAAGCTCTTTCTCTTTCTCCTCAAGTTTTCTCTTTGCAGATTCAATCTTTGACTCAAGGGAGCTTAAAAGGCGCTCCTTCTCTCTCTTCTCCTCAAGGAGCTCCCTCAACTTCGTCTTTAACCTGAGGAGCTCCACCTCTCTATTTTGAACTTCCAGCAGTTTTTCGTTCAGCATGTCAGACCACCTCAAACGGGGATTTTTCCGGCAGAAGGATAAATTCTACTTCCGGGAAGTTACTTTCAAGGAGTTTCTTAAGTTTTCTGTAAAAGAGCCTCTCCGTTCCAAAGTGCCCCATGTCAAAAACCGTAAGACCAAGGTCTAAAGCCTTCATGGCATCGTGGTACTTAACGTCTCCTGTAACGTAAACTTCTACCCTGCCGGCAACCGCATCTATGAAAGAGGCTCCACTGCCGGAACAGACGGCCACAGTTTCAACCTTACGGTCTGGCCGATAGCCGATAACCCTGAAAACGTCATCGGGGAGAAAACTCTTCAGGTTTGAAAGGAGCGCTTCCTGGGTAGAAGGAAGAGGAAGCCTGCCTACAGCACCGTAAGGAGGTCTGGAGAGTATCGGTTCAACCCCTAAAAGGCCGAGAAACTCAGAAATAATAGCAGTTGGACCAAAAGGTGATACGTCAAGGTTTGTGTGGAGGGCGTAAACGGAAATTGACTTCCTGACAAGGTTTAAAAGGAGATTCTGGGGGTAGAGTTCCGAAGTAAAAACCTTTAGGCCTGAAATAGTAAGAGGGTGGTGAGTTACTATAAGGTCAACCGATTCCCTCTCAGCAGCGGCAATAACGCTGTTAGAAACGGTAAGGGCAAAACCTACCCGTTTAACCT
>JALWGN010000088.1 GCA_027013575.1 Desulfurobacteriaceae bacterium | reverse complement strand
GGACGAAAACGGCCACATTGTAAGGGTTGGAGCCTTTGGAGGCGTTGTTATCGTTGAGTATCAGTAGGAGGAGAGGTTGAAAGTTGCCCACATTTCAGACAGCCACCTGGGTTACAACCAGTACAGGCTGGTTCAGAGAAGGGAAGACTTCTTTTTGGCCTTTAAAAAGGCGGTTGACGAGGCAGTAGAGAGGGGTGTTGAGCTGATAATCCATACGGGAGACCTCTTTGAGAGCTACCACCCGGATATGGCAACCCTCTCTCAGGCCATAAAGCTCTTTACAGAGATAAAGAGCAGGGGTGTAAAGGTTGTTGCGATAGCGGGAAACCACGACAGAGTTTTGAGGAGAGGGCTCCTCTCTCCTCAGAAAGTTCTCTCAGACCTTGAGCTTATAGAGTTTATAGACCCCGCAGGGTCAACCTACTACAAAGACCTCTACATCGCCGGCTTCCGCTACTTTCCAAAGAGCCTTATTCCTGCGGTTAAGGAGGAGTTTTTTGACAGGTTCTCGGAAGAGGCCGGAAAGGCTGGAGTTTCAGTTTTTATGTTCCACCAGGCGTTAGACCAGTATCTTCCCTACGAGATGGCCTACGAGATTACCGTTTCGGAGCTCCCCGAGAACTTCTCCTACTACGCAGGCGGCCACATCCACACCTACCACGTTGCAGAGGTTAAAGGGGGAGTGTTCTCCTACCCGGGAGCTACGGAGTTCCACTCCAAAGGAGAGGCAAGAGTCGGAAGGCGAGGCTTCAACATCTTTGACACTGAAACTAAAGAGCTTGAAAGGGTTGAACTTGAGGGTTTAAGGCCGTTTTTTGTTTTAAAGACCGACGAGGAGAGAGCTCCGGAAGACCTGAGGGAGCTCCTTGAGAAGGTCAAAGCCTCTCACCTTCCTCCTGTCGTTCTCATTGACTACAGCTTCTCAAAAACGGAAGTTACAGCCTACTCCGGATTGCTGTCTGAGATAAAGAAAAGCTCCCTCTACCTGAGGGTTTATGAGTACAGACAGTTAGAGGGCAGTAACTTCCCCTTTACAGACCAGACCATGAGCTACTCAGAGATCTTCAGAGAGTACGCAGAGAACCAGAAACTCCCTAAGAAGGCCGTAGTTTTAGGAAGTGAAGTTGTTAAGGGGAGCTGTGAGGAGGTTCACCACCTGGTTGAGGAGTTCCTAAAGTCAGAGTTGGGAGACTTCTTTGAAGAGTTTAAGAGGTTCACTGAAGAGTTTGAGTAACGCTCTTTTAGACCTCCTCTACCCCAACTTCTGCGGTGTTTGTGGCAGTTTCCTCTTTAAAGACCACTACTTCGTTGCCTGTAAAGAGTGCTGGGAGGAGAAATTTACCCCTTACTCCGGCAGAAAGTGTTCAGTTTGCGGTCACCCTCTGGAGTTTCTGCCGGGAGCTCCCAGCATCTGCAGGCGGTGCCTTGAGAAAAAGAGAACCTTTAACTTTGATTCCGTCTTCTACTTTACACTTTACCGTGGTCTTCCAGAGTTTGCCGTAAAGGAGCTAAAGTTCAGCAGGCTAAAACCGGTTGCTCAGGCTATAGGAGAGACTATCTCCGGCCACCTTCTGGAAGTCCTCAGCCAGCTTGGAGTAGACCTTATCGTTCCCGTTCCGGTTTCAAGGGAAACCTTAAGGGAAAGAGGATTTAACCAGACAGAGGAGATACTGAAGAGAGCGGGAATTCCCTACGTCTCCCTCCTTGAAAAACCCTTTACACCTGAAAAACAGTCAACCCTCTCTTTTAAAGAGCGTTCAGAAAACGTTCGGGGAGTCTTCAGAGTTAAAAGTGAATTTAAACTGGAACTTTTAGGAAAGTCTGTTCTCATTTTTGACGACGTTTTCACAACGGGAGCCACGGCAGACGAAATAGCCGGCCTTCTAAAACGGCACGGAGCCAGAGAAGTTTTCGTCTATACAGTCTGCTACACCCCCTTTAACTCCCTTTCGGAAAAGAGAGACGAGTAGAATTAAATTAAAGAGCAAACCTTGATAAGAAGGCAGAGATGAGGAAAGAAGAGGTTGTTGAACTCTTAAGACAGAACAGAGATAAACTGAGAGAATTCGGAGTAAAGAGAGTTGGAATCTTCGGCTCCGCCGTAAGGGATGAGCTGAGAGAAGACAGCGACATAGATCTGGTTGTTGAATTTGAAAAAGACCGCGGAGGGTTTCGGGATTTTGGGGGAGTTGTTGAGTTTTTTGAAACACTCTTTAAACGGAAGGTTGATGTCTTAACTCCTGGAGGAATAGAGAGTATAAGAATTAAATCCGTTAAAGAGAGAATAAAGAAGGAGGTTGAATATGTTTAATAGGGGGAATAAAGAATTTATTGTAGATATGTTCCTCTCCTGCCGAAAAATTAAAGAATATACTAAGGGTCTATCTTTTGATAAATTCGTAAAAGATGATAAAACATTAGACGCTGTTGTGAGAAATCTTGAAATTCTCGGGGAAGCCGTTAAAAACCTGACCGATGATTTCAGGAAAAAATATCCTGAAGTTGAATGGAGCCTGATTGCGAAAACAAGAGATAAACTAATTCACTACTACTTTGGTATTGATAACGAAACCTTATGGAAAATTGTAGAGTCTGACATTCCTAACTTACTTGATAAACTACGCAACATTATTCAGGCCGAGGGATGGGAAGGGGAGATTGAGGATTA
>JALWGN010000087.1 GCA_027013575.1 Desulfurobacteriaceae bacterium | reverse complement strand
CTTTTAGACAGAGACGGCCTCCTGATACTGGAAGAGCCGAAGAAAAACCCCTTTATTCCGGAAGACGAGGAGTGGCTCGTTGAGAAGAGACACTACGGAACGACAACCGTTAGCTTCCTGAACTTTAACCCCGAGGAGGAGTGATGTTTGAGATATCAAAAGTCTTTGAGTTCTCTGCCGCCCACTCCGTACACTCTCAGAGGTTAAACCCTGAGTGGTCGGGGAGCTCCTACCCCAAGTGCCGCCGTCTTCCCGGCCACGGCCACAACTACAGGCTGGTTGTTTACCTTACCTCTGAAGAGCTTGACCAATCGCAGATGGTTACAGACTTTGGCCACCTGAAGTGGTTGAAGGAGTTTATAGACGACTGCTTTGACCACAAACTGATACTCGGAACAGACGACCCGGCCTTTGGACTTCTTCTTGAGAAGCTTGGAGTCCTTGAAAACGGAAAGGTAAAGGTTCCATTCGGGGAGGCCGACTTCGTTTTAGTCAACAAAGACTTCAGGCTGGAAACGGGAAGAGCCTCTGAGCTTGAGCTGAACCTGATTAAGGAAGCCCCCTTTTTCACATTCAACAACTACTCCTCAGAGGAAGAATCACCCCTGACGGACTTTTACCAGAGGCTCATTGACGGGACGGCCTTCTTTAAGGGTTCCCCAACTTCGGAGAACCTTGCAAGGTTCTTCTACAGGTTTGTTTCAGAGAACGTGAAACCCCTCGGGGTTAAGTGTTCAAGGGTTGAAATTTACGAAACTCCAACCTCCTGTGCCTCTTTCAGGGAGTGATGAGAGAGAAGCTGAGAACAGTTCCGGAGCTCCCCGGAGTTTACCTCTTTAAAGACAGAGAAGGCAGAGTTCTCTACGTTGGGAAGGCGAAGTCTTTGAAAGACAGGCTCTCTTCCCACCTTTCTGCAACAGACCCTAACGACAAAAGCTACAGAATAGTTAAAGCCTCTTCAGACTTTGACTACATAGTTGTAAAGAGCGAAAGGGAAGCCTTAGAGCTTGAGGCAGAACTTATAAAGAGATACCTCCCTCCCTTTAACGTCCTCCTGAAAGACGACAAGAGCTACCCCTACCTTGTAATTACAGACGAGGAGTTTCCCACGGTAAAAATAGTGAGGAAGAGGGACGGTGTAAGAGGAGAACGGTTTGGCCCCTTTATTCCTCCGAAGAACGCCAGAAAACTGAAAGAACTCCTCCACAGGGTCTTTAAGCTGAGGAAGTGTAAGGAGCTGAAAAAGAGGGACAAGCCCTGCCTCCAGTTCTACATAGAGAGGTGCACGGCTCCCTGTACAGGAAGGGTAAGTAAAAGAGAGTACAGAGAGCAGGTTGAGGGAGCTCTCTCCTTCCTCAGAGGAGACGTAAAGGGACTTATCAGAAGGCTCTACTCAGAGATAGAGGAGGCCGCTGAAAGGCTTGAGTTTGAAAGAGCTGCCGCCCTCAGAGACCAGCTGCTGGCGGTAAAGGAGGTCTACTCCCGGAGCTCCCTCCTCTTTGACTCCTACCCAAACTGCGACATCTTCTACTTAGAGGAGAAAAACAGCATCTTCAACGGCGTTAAGCTAACCGTCAGGAACGGGATTATCTACGGAAAAGAGACCTTCAGCTTTGACCCTGTTGACCCGTGGGAGGAGAAACTCCTTGAGGAGCTCTTCACTTACGGAGAGGCCAAAGTTGACAGTAGCGTTGTGGGAACGATATGGCTGAAGAACAACTACCGGGAAGAGGAGCTCCCCGAGAAGGTTCTTACAAACTTCAAACCCCTTGATTCCCCCTTCAAGGTGGAGCCTATCCCTGAGGAGCTCCTACCCTTGGTAAAGAGGAACAGAGAGACAGTTAAGCTCAGTTACGACCTTAAGGAGCTCAGAGAGGAGTACGAGAAGGTCTTCTACGACCAGTTCCCGGAGAGAGTTGAAACCTTTGACATCTCAACGCTTCAGGGAGAAGCTACCGTAGGTTCGTGTGTGGTGTGGGAGAACGGAAAGTTTGTAAAGGAGGACTACAGGCGTTACAGGGTAAAAACCGTTAAGGGAGTCAACGACTACGCCGCAATGGAAGAGGTTTTAACGAGGCGATTTAAGAAGATAAAGAGCAGAGAGGTGAAAAAGCCCGACCTTGTTCTCATAGACGGTGGAGTAGGCCAGCTCAACGTGGCGCTGAGGGTGAGGGACTCTTTAGGTCTTGACTTCAGAGTCTTCTCAATAGCAAAGAGGGAAGAGCTTGTTTACACCGACGACGGGGAAGTTGTTGAAACGAAGAGGTATCCTCACCTTTTCAGGTTCTTCACCTCACTGAGAGACGAAGCCCACCGGTTTGCCCTTTCCTACAACAGGAAAGTGAGGACGAAAGAGATGCTGAAAAGTCCCCTTGACGGAATAAAAGGCCTTGGAGTAAAAAGGAAGAAGCTCCTTGAGAAGTTCTACCCGGATCTGAGGGAGCTCTCTGTTGCCACTCCGGAAGAGCTTAAAAAGATAGGAATACCTGAAAAGGTTGCCGTGGAAGTAATAGAGAGAGTCAGAAAAACCTTTGGATAGGGGGAGAGATGTTTGACTGGAAAGACAGGACGCTCCAGAGAGGCGTTAGAAATATCTTCAGGCACAACATCTGTGCAAACAGAAGCGATAGAGTTCTCATACTGACCGATACCTACAAAGAGAGGGTGGGGGAGCTCCT
>JALWGN010000086.1 GCA_027013575.1 Desulfurobacteriaceae bacterium | reverse complement strand
TCTCCCCGTTTCTCTCCGTTGATACCCCCATAACCTTCAGAGACCACCCCGGCGTAATGTCAGCACTCCTCTACACCAACTTTCACCTGTGCAACCTAAACTGCTACCAGTGCCACAACAGACACCATTTTAAAGGGAAACCCCAATACCTGAGCTGGGGGGAGCTCTCTGCAAAACTTTCCATGTTCAAAGCCTTAGGCGTTGAGCTCGTTATCGTTTCAGGAGGAGAGCCGACGCTGGAAGAGAAAATAGAGGAAGGCCTGAAGTTTATAAAGAAAGAAGGATTTCCGGTAAGGCTTGACACAAACGGAACAAACCCCGAAAAACTTGAAAAACTGATAGAAAATCGGTTAATAGACGGAGTCGCGTTAGACGTAAAAATCCCCCTCCGTGATGAGTACACCCCCTACCAGCTGAAACGCTTTAAAAGAGTTCTCTTTTCACGGGAAGATTTAGACGATTCAGCAGTTTATAACTACTCTAAACTTGTGAAGTTAACAATAGAGCTGATAAAGAGATACTCCCTTCCTTACACTCTTCTGAGAACCGTTGAATACCCCCTCCTTACAGAGGAGGACAAAAGGGCTATTAAAGAGGGTCTAAAATCTCTTCCACACCAGTTTAACCCCTTTTACCCTGTGGAGGAGAGCAGTGTATAACAAGTACTTCAAGCTTATAGACCTCTTCATAGAGAACGACGACGTCTCAAGGAACAACGCAAACTTTGTAAGGGGAATTCCCGTTTTAGAGCACGTCGTCGTTGGCGAGGTGATGAAAGACTACCTGTTTGACGTAATCTACAGAGGCCTTCCCGTCAGAATCCACCACGAGGAGGGGTGGTCGTACCACCATCAAACTTACCGCCTCTCGGCCTACTCTTACTCACCGGTCAACCAGTTGGTTATCAAGAGAAACGGAAAAGTCCAGATACTTTCCTTTGAGGAATTTTACGAGGGAGCTCCCGGCGAAGAGATACTATTAGACGAGGAAAACGAGGTCTATCAGAAAGATTTGAGCAGCGAAAATATCTATGTTTTAGACAGAAACGGCTGGACAAAAGTTACAAAAGTAACGAAAAAGAGGCGACAGAAAGGAATTTCTGTAGTTAAAACACGAATGGGAGAGATATTTGAGGTCACAAACGACCACCCATGTATAGTTGGAGAGGACTTTAACAGAGAAGTTAAGCCAGCTGAAAAGTTAACTCCCTTTGAAGACAAACAGTTCCGTGTTAACAGTGCAAAGGAGCTTAAAAAATTCGCATTTAAAGTGAAAAGAGTAGACGCAGCAAAACTGTTAAAAGGTGAAACTGGTCTGGTAATTGCGGAAGATTTTGTAATCCTTAAACCTGCAGAAACAGTAGCTCTACACGGAATGAAAAGAAACGTGGAACTGAACGAGGATTTAGGATACTTCGTAGGCTTCTTCCTGGCAGAGGGAAGCGTAAAGAACTACAGTGGAGTTCCCAGTCAGATAGCAATATTCCAAAAAGACAGAAAGATCCTTGAAAAACTCCAGAAAATCCTCTTTAACACCTGCGGAGTCTACTCTGCAATTTACAGACACAACACTGGATACTACCTTTCCGTTCCAAACAGAACCTTTCTATCGTTCCTCAACAACTTCGTTTCCGTTGGAGAGAGAGCCTACAGAAAGAGACTCTCTCCAGACATTCTCAAGTACTCAAAGGAGTTCATTAAAGGAATAGTAGCCGGACTGTTAGATGGAGATGGAACACTAAACACCTATGGCCAGATATCCCTCAGAATCTCATCCCCTGAGCTCATCTACCAGCTCTCGTACATACTTCAGCTCTTAGGATACCATCCGGCAATGAGGTACGAGGAGTGTAAAAACACAGAGAACAGGTACGGTATAAAACAGAGAAGGCCACTCTACGGAATTCAGTTTACCTACAGAGAAGGTCTTGAAGAACTGAAAAGCGAAAAGTTCAAATCTGCAAAAAGGTGGAAGGAAAAAGAAGGAGTAGGAGACCAGAACTTTTACAAAACAGACGACTGGGTGTCTGTTCAGTCGGTAAGAGAGATAGAGAACCAGCTAACCTTAAACCGGTACGAGTACGTTTACGACATAACTACCGAATCACAAACATTTGTCCTTCACAACATATGGGTTCACAACTGTATCGGTCTATCGGCTAAAGACATTGCATACCATGGCCTTCAAAGTAACGCAAAGAACGAAAGAAGAGCTGCTCCTCCCAAAAGGCTTGAAACACTCTTCATGCAGTGTGCCAACCTTATCTGCCTTATAGCTCAAGAAGTTAGCGGAGCAACCTCTCTTAACGACCTCTCAACAGTTGCCGCAGGCTACCTCTACTACTTAGAGAAGGAGGGTAAGAAGAGTTACTCAGACTACGACCTTGAAAACCTCTGGCAGGAGTTCCTCTACAACATAAACCTCCCCTTTAGAAGCGGGAACTCCCCATTCTCAAACATCACCTTAGACTTCGGAAAGCCAAACAGCAGGCTTAAACACGAACCGGTAGTCTACGCTGGAAAGCTCCTTGACTTCACTTATAGCCAGATTCCTGCTCACTACTTTGACCGGATAAACACAGCCTTTATAAGGGCGATGAGGCGGGGAGACGCAGACGGCAACCCCTTTACCTTCCCCCTTATAACCGTAAACATCACAGAGGACTTTGACAGGAACAACCCGGCCTGGAAGATGCTCTTGAAGGAGAGCGAGTACTTCGGCGGATTCTACGTTCAGAACTACCTGAGAGAGCCCTTTGAAAAGCCGAGTATCTACAAAGAGAAAAATCCCTACATAAAACCCTTTGACGAGGGAACGATTTATAGTAACTGCTGCTTGTCCCCTGAAACAGAGCTCTTCGTGTTCCTTAACAGAAGAGAAACCCCGGAGTGGTTAAGCCTTGAGGAGATAAAGCAGAACTTTGCAAAGGAGGTTATTGCTGAAGGGAGCTCCGAGAAGTGGTGGAGAGTAGAAGGAGTTGAAGTCCCATCGGTAAACCCCAGAACGGGAAAAGTTGAGAGAAAAAGAGTAACCAAACTCCTTGAGGTTAAATCAAACAGAGAAGTTAAGATACGGTTCAGGAACGGCTTTGAAATCTCGTGCGACCCAACCCATAGAGTGGCAATTTTCTCCAACGGAAAGATCTCCTGGAAACCGGCAGGTGAAGTAAAACCCGGGGATTTGGGGCTCTGCCTGAAGAAACCCATAAACAGGTCAGATAAACTTACAAAGCTAACGGACGGAACGGAACTAAACGAGGAAATAGCCTGGTTTTTAGGATACTTTTACGCTGAAGGATGCTTCGTTAAGGATTACAAAAATAAGCAGAAAAAGAACGGTATCGTCCTTACAGCAGGACTCAACGAAAAGGATAAGCTGGAAAAGGCAAGGCGTATAGCGAACAAGTACTTCGGTCATCTGATATCCTCTTCTAAAATCTACCTGAAAAAGTGGAACGGAAGGAACAGCTCTTACCAGCTCTGGATATACGGAAGAAAACTTGTCGAGTTCCTATTAGAGAACGGAGTAACCAAGTATAGGAAGCTCCCGGAGGCGATTAAAAAATCTCCCTCCTCAGTCGTCAGAGCATTCCTCCAGGGCTTTATAGAAGGCGACGGTTACAACAGGAACGGTCACACAGAGTTACACGTAAACGACGAGCCCCTAATCAGGGAACTATCAGCCCTGATGTGGCTCCACGGAATCAAACATACACTGAGAATAAGGAAAAATTCTCAGACATTAAAGCTATCAAAACCGACTAGATCTTCGTGTTACTCTTTAGTTACCGCTGAGTTGATTGAAGAAAAATCGGTGATTACCCCCTCTGGAAACCGGAATTACATAAAAACTCCTACTGTCTCCTGGGATTTTGTAGAGAAGTACAGCTTTGAAAGTGAGAAACTTGAGGAGTATAGAAACTGGGACGTTGAAATTCTAAAAGTTGAGTCGGTTGAAGAAATTACCTTAGAGACCCCAAAAACCTTCCTTGACGTGGAGGTTGAAGATAACGAAACCTTCATACTGGCAAACGGGATTGTAAGCTTTAACTGCAGAATGCTCTTTGACATATCACAGGTTGAGGCTGTTACAGGTTCAAACCCGTTCCACTCGGGAAGCGGCGTGGGGGGAATTGGCGTTTACGCCATAAACATGAACAGGCTTCTCTTTCTGGCGAAGGACGACTTTGACCTCTTAAAGAGGATGATTGACTACACGATGGAGGTGGGAGCGAGAGCTCTCCAGAAGAAACGGGAGTGGCTTAAGAAACACTGGAACGACCTCTTCCCCTACCTCTCCTTTTACCAGAAGGACGACCGCTCACTCTTTAACATCTTCTCAGTTGTAGGCGTTCACGAAGGAATGGTAAACGCAGGTTTTAAGGGAGGACTATTCAACGACGAGGCGAAAGATTACGCCCACGCAATCGCCCAGTACCTCTACGAAAAGCTCCACTACTTTATGGAGAGGGACAGGGTTCTCTACTCCCTGGAGTACGCCCCAAGTGAAAACGCCGCATGTAAGATGGCACAGAAAGACCTCTCCTTTGCAAAGGCTTTAGCCGAAGTTCTTGAAGGCAAGAGGAAAATAAACATATCAAAAGATGAACAGCTCAACATGTTCATCAGGGAATCTGTTGAGAAGTTTGGAGAGAGAATCTTTGAGCTGGTGGAGGTAGAGGATGAAGGTTAAAGTAAGACCCAGAATGTTTGTAAACGGAGACCCTGAGAGGGGTAGAGTCTTTCTCACTTCCGGCTTTCAGGCTCCCTTTCAGGAGAGAGACCTCCTTAAACAGATAGACGTTAACTCCCACTTCCAGTCTTACGCAACAGGGGGAAGCATTATGCACCTGTTTACGGCAGAGGAGATGACCCCTGAAGAGCAGGAGAAACTGATATTCAGCATCATAAAGAACTTTCCCATACAGTACCTTACAAAAACTCCCTTCCTCACAACCTGTAACAGCTGCGGCCACAAGATGGTGGGAAGGAAAGCCAAGTGTGACTCCTGCGGTTCAGACGACGTTACAGTCTGGTCTAGACCCATCGGCTACTTTAGGCCGGTTATGAGGAAAGGTATAAAAAAGAACTTTAAGGAAGCTCAATACCTCTTCTGGCTTTCTGGAAGAGTAGAGGACTTTGCAACGAGAAAAGAGGTAAAGAGAGAGGATTTAGAGGAGCTGATAGAGGAGCTCTCCTCCGGCATCTAACGGTTCTTAAAACCCTCCTTCCCCTCTTTGGGTAAAATAGCCCCACTTTAGAATGGGGGTTCAGAGGATGAGAGTTCTCACCTTTGTTCTGATGATTCTGTTAACGACAATCGTAAGCTCACCTGCCAGAACTCTGGAGGAGATAGTAGCCAACATCGGCTCTTATACCCCAGAGGAGCTCCAGCAGGCAATAAACTCCCTGCCACAGCAGGAGAAACTGAAACTCCAGCTCCTCCTTCTTACCTACGCAGGAGAGAACAAAAAGGTTGAAGAACTCCTTAAGAAACTCTACTCCGGCAAGCTGGTTTCAAACGTAATACTGTTACCTAAAAACATTCCTGCAATAGTTGTAGATAAAACAAACGAAATCCTGTACGTAGTGAAGATGGACAGGGGAGTTCCCTACATAGTAAGGAAGTTCCCCTGTATAACCGGAAAACGCCCGGGAGATAAACTTGAAGAGGGAGACTTGAGAACACCTGAAGGCATCTACTTTCCCATGTACTGGAAGACAAACCTTCCTCCCATCTACGGCCTAGGAGCCTTTCCACTGAACTACCCCAACCTGTTAGATAGAAAAATACTGAAGAGGAACGGCCACGGAATCTGGATACACGGGACAGATAATCCGAACCGCCCTCCCCACAGTACAAACGGCTGCATAGTCCTGAAGAATGAGTACTTGAAAGTACTAAAGAGCTTAATTCTTCCTAAAAGAACTCCGGTAATTATCGTCTCAAACCTCAGTTACTCCTCAAAGAGTGAGTTCCTTTCAGTGCAGAAGTCTTTAATAAACTTTATCTTCCACTGGAAAAAAGCGTGGGAAGAAACTCCTGAGAACATAACTCCCTATCTTAACTGCTACTCCAAGAACTTTGTATGGGAAAGGGGAGATTTCACCAGCTGGGTGAGGTATAAGAGGAGGATTACAAAGTACAAGAAGTGGATTAAAATTAAAATTACAGACTTAACCGCTGCAAAAGATGGGAGAATTCTAAGCTTTGGGAACCTGTACGTCGTAAGGATGAAGTTGGACTACAGGTCCAACAACTACGACTCAACCACAAATAAACTCCTTTACATAGTTAAAGAGGGGAAACAATGGAAGATCCTCGGAGAAGAGAATTTATAAAAACCCTCTTGGCTGCTTCCTTCCTCACGCTCTCTACAAAAGAGGCCCTCGCTTGCCGGAACGGCAGAGTAAAGATAGAGCTCCCTCCCTTCCCCCTCCAGGAGACATACCTCAGAGGAGAGAAGAAAGGGGGACGGGTTCTTATAGTTGGTGGAATCCACGGGAACGAACCGGGAGCTTACAAGGCGGCAGACATCTTAAGGCACGTTAAGGTTAAGAGGGGAGAGCTCTTCATCGCCCCAAGGATGAACTTCGTCTCAATCCTTGCAGACCGTAGAGGCTACAACGGAGACATGAACAGGAAGTTCGCCTCAATCTCTCCAAAAGACCCTGACTACAAAAGAGTAAAGTGGCTTAAAAACTACGTAAAAGAAGTTAAGCCGGAGCTCCTGCTGACCCTGCACGACGGCTTCGGGTTCCACTCTGTAAACCCAAGAGCATGGGGACAGTGTATAGTAATTGATGCAGAGAGGTACAAAAACTTCCACCTAGGGAAAAAGGCAAGAACCGTATCTGAAAGGGTCAACCGCTTCTTTACAAAGAGGGAGTGGAAAGTTCCCGTATACAATACAAACACCTTTTCACCAGACACAAAACACCCTGAACAGAGAAAGTCACTCACCTACTTCTGCTTGAAAGAGGCCAACGTTCCGGCAATCTGCCTTGAAACGTCAAAGCAGATGCCAAACTTAGAGATGAAAGTGAAAACCCACCTTCTCCTGATGAAAGAGTTCTTCAAACTCCACAACGTTGAGATAGAGCCTGACTTTAACTACATAATCTCCCATTTAGACCAGTTCCTTAAGCCGAAGGTACACTACTCTGTGAACCTGAACATCAACGGAAGAAACGTTCTTGTCAGTTCAAACAGAACCTTTAAACTCCCGAAAGGAAGCAGGGTAGAGTTTACCGGATTTCACGGAACCGCCGGAACAAACGCAGTCTCCTCCGACGTCAACATGAACCTGAGGAAGGTAGGTATAAGGCGGAGAATAGCCTTTGACGTTAAAGACGACTTTAAAAGAATATTTACACTAAGGTTTATCGTAGTTTAGGGGGAGGAATGATCCTAAAAGTGAAAGTCGTTGTAGACAAAGACGGTAAGGAAAAAATCGTCTTCTCCTTCTCTGAAGACGAAACGGTAGAGGGAGAAGTGATAGCCGAAAAAGAGGTAGAACTTAACGGAGAGGGTGGCGTATACATCGAGGTCTCCGGAGACAGTGAAGAGGATATTAAGGTTCGCAGGGTAAGAGAACTGAAAGTAGATCCTGAAGTTCTGAAAGAGCTGGAAAACCTCAAGTCAGAGCCCCTTAACCAGGATGAGGTCAACTGAGTCTCCCTTCCTTAAACTCTTTACCCCTTTGGGAACCACCATGAGAGCTCTCCTCCCAATTAGCGCAGAGAGAACTCCTGACCCCTGCCGTTTAAGGGGAGACACCAGAAACCTGTTTTTACTAAAGGTGAAACTGCACCTTACAAACTCTGTTCTCTCTGCCTTTTTCCGGCTGTAATCCTCTACAAGAACACCTCTGACCTTTGGTTTAAATATCTCCTTTGCCTTTTGAATCTTCATTAAAAGGGGATAGACAAAGAGGTTAAAGCTTGTAAACACTGAAACGGGAAAACCGGGAAGGCCAAAGAAAAACCTGTTCCCCTTCCTCCCGAAAAGGACGGGTTTGCCGGGTTTAACCTGAACCTTGTAGAAAAGAACGTCTATTCCGAGCTCTCCAACTACTTCCTTAACGAAGTCGTAGTCTCCTGCGGAAACTCCACCGGAAGTTACGATAACGTCGCATACGTCAAAGGCTTCAGAAAGTGCGTTTAGAGTTTTCTCCCTGCTGTCTTCAACTACTCCAAAGTAGACAGGTTCGCCCCCTGCCTCTCTGACCAGCGAGTAGAGGGTATAGGCATTGGCATTCCTTATCTGGACGGGAGAGGAAAAACTCTCCCACGGCTCTAAAAGTTCACTCCCTGTAACAACTATTCCAACCCTCGGCTTTACAGAGACTTTAAGGAACGACCTCCCGACGGACGCAGCTATGCCCACCTCGGGAGCTCCCAGAACAGTCCCCTCCCTGATAAGAACCTGACCTTTCCTGTAGTTCTCCCCCGGAGGCCTTACGTTTGCCCCTTTTGGAAAGCTCTTCTTAACTTCAACGCCCCCCTCTCTCTCTTCAGTCCACTCCACCGGAACAACAAGGTCAACAGATTCTGGAACAACAGAACCTGTAAAGATTTTAACGGCTTCACCTCTTTCTATCTCAACCGGTCTATCAACTCCGGCAGGAACAACTCCCTTAACCTTCAGCCTTGAAGGGACAGTTTCAACGTCGGGAAACTTTACGCCGTAGCCGTCCATTGCAGAGACGGGAACGGGAGGGTCGTCTCTATCTGCAACAACATCTTCCCTTAGAACTCTGCCAGCTGCTTCAAAGAGGGGAACCTGCTGGGACGGGAGAGTAAACTCCTGTGAAGTTATCAGCTCAACAGCCCTCTCAAAGGTAACGTAGAACTCCATTTAGCCCCCTCGTTGAAGGTGGTTTAAAATTCTACCAGTCCACAGGAGGTGCCATGGTACCTGTAGTTTCGTTTGTCGGCTACCACAACAGCGGAAAGACGACCGTTGCCACAGAGGTTGTTAAGAAGCTGAAGGAGAAAGGCTACAGAGTGGCCGTCCTGAAATCAACAAAGGAAAAGAGAGTCTTCACAGACAAACCGGGAAAGGACAGCTACAGGTACAGAGAGGCTGGAGCAGATGCAGTTGGCCTCTTTTCACCTGAGGAACTCTTCCTGACTTTTAGGATGGAAAAGGAGAGCACAGACCTAACTTTTCTCTCTTTCCTCCTCTTTGACGAGTACGACGTAGTTATATGTGAAGGGTTTAAGGGAGCTCCCATTCCCAAAATTGAAGTGATAAGAGAAGAGTTAGAACCTCCGCTGTTTGAAAAAGACTCGAACGTTGTAGCAGTAGTTACAGACTCTTCGGTAAGGGTTAAAGAAAGAAGAGTTTTTCACCCGGAACAGGTAGGCGAGATAGCCAATTTCATTGAGGAGGAGTTCATTAAGAAGAGAGAGGAGGAGTTTCCCGACGAAGTGGAGCTCTTTGTCAACGGCACAAGAATACCGATGAAGTTCTTCCTGAAAGGAATACTTAAGGAGGTTCTTCTCGGTTTCCTGAAACCTCTGAAAGGAATTGAAAACCCCGTTGAAAGAATAGACGTAAGGGTGGTTAAAGGGAAAGGAAGAACTTCCTGATTGTGGAGGGGAGCTCCCCCTCTCCCCTCTCAAGGAGCTCCCTCCAGCTCCCTAAAAACGACACCTTTCCTCTCTCTAAGAGGAGGACTCTATCTGAGAGCTCCATAACCTCCAGCGGGTCGTGGGTAACGTGAATAACCGTGGTTTTCCCTTTTAAACCCTTAAGCTCCTTAACCAACTCTACCTTTGTGAAGAAATCAAGCTGGTTCAGCGGCTCGTCAAGGACTATAACTTCAGGTTCAGAGAGAAGAGCCCTTGCAAGTGCAACCCTCTGTGCTTCCCCTCCGGAAATCTCCCTCGGCTTTCTGGTCAAAATTCCGTCTATCCTGAACTTCTCAGAAAGCTCTATAACGGCTGAAAAGTCCTTTTTCCCTTTAACTTTTAGGGGAAAGAGGAGGTTTTCAAGAACAGTCATGTGTGGAAAGAGGGAGCTCCCCTGAGGCAGGTACGAGATTCTTCTCCTCTCCGGAGGTAGTTGGGAGATCTCCTCTCCGTTTAGCCTTATGCTCCCTAAATCTGCCTTCTCAACTCCGGCTAAAATCTTTGCAAGGGTTGATTTACCGGCTCCGCTCCTCCCTATTACCGTCAGGTACTCCCTTTTCTCAACTCTGAAATCAACAGAGAGGGTAAAACTTTTAAGCCTTTTCTCCACAGAAATTTCAACCATTCTTCCTCTCTAAAAAGGATGAGAGTGTAAGGAGAGCAGTAAATATGAGGAGGCTGAAGAGGACTACTAAGAGAGCAACAGGCGTTGCGGCTTTAAGGCCGTAGTCCTCAAAACGCTCGTACATAAGGATGGGAGCAGTTATCGGGTAGTAGGCGATAATTAAAAGAGCCCCCACCTCGCTGACAGCCCGTGCAAACGAGAGGAGAGCTCCCCTTAAAATGTAGGGAAACGTTAGTGGGAAAACGATAAATCTGAAGACTTGGAACGGCGTTGCCCCAAGGCTCCTTGCACTCCAGATGAGATTCCTGTCAACAGAACGAAAACCTAAAAGTGCCGAAACGGTAACGTACGAAATGCTGACAAAACACATAGCAACAACCACTCCGTAGATAGTGTCAACAAACGTAATTCCAAAATGGGAGAAAAGGCTTCCTAAGAACGATTTACCGTTCAAAAGCTTTAAAAGGACCACTCCAACAGCCACGTGGGGAATCACAATCGGCAGATTTAAGAGACTCTCAAGGAATTCCTTCCCCTTAAACTCGTACTCAGAGAGAAGGTAGGCTGCTGGAACTCCAAGCAGAGTTCCTAAAATGGTTGAAAATGCTGCTCCTTTTAGGGTTGTAATGAGAGCTCCCCAAACCTCATCATCCTTCAGCGTTTCAAAAAGTAAGTGTTTATCAACGAAGAACAGGTTAAGAACGGGAACAGTTATAAAGGCAAATAACAGAAAGGAGAGAGAGAAGATGAGAAACTGGAAAAGCCTCAACTTACTCTCCAACCTTTATAACTTTAGGAGGGTAGACAGGGTTCTGATAACACTCCTTTAAAATCTGAGCTCCCTCTTTAGATGTAACAAACTCCTCCCAGAGCTCTGCCTCTTTCGGGTGGGGAGCTCCCTTAACGGTAGTTATTCCGTAAGCTATCGGTCTACCGGTTACGGTCTTTCCGTTTCCAAGCTTTACGCTCACTTTAGCGTAGTTGTCCCTGAACTTCAGGCTTGAGAGGTTAATCTCTTTCGGGAGCTCCACAAACTTCAGGCCGTGCTGAAGTGCAACGCTTTTGTACTCAACTGCGTAGTCTATTGCTCCACTCTCAAGGAGCCCTAAAAGGGCAACAGCTTTTGGCCTTACTGTCAGGTTCCCTCTAGGTCTAAAAACCCTTGGGACGGAAATTATCTCCTTTCCTCCTTTTCTGGCTATCTTTATCCCGGTTCCTGAAAGGAGCTCCTCAAATATGGGCTCTCCATAGTAGTCTGAGGCCAGAGAGAGCATCATCAGAGCCCTATAACCGCACGGATCAAGGTTCGGATTTGAAATTCCCCACTTTACTTCTTTCCTTTTTAGAATCTCAAACCAGTTGTTCCCGTTTACCCTATCGGCAAACCTTGACTTTGGCGTATAGCAGAGAACCAACTCGTTTGTCGCAAAAACCTTCACGTGGTCTGCAAACTCTGGAAACATCATCTCTGGAATCAGAGAGTAGTCGGCACTTGCAACAACGTCACAGGGTTTGTTAAGGTCCGTAACCTTCCTTATTGCCTTAACGCTTCCGCTTGGCTCAAGCCTCACCTCGGTACCGGGATGCTCCTTCTCAAAGACAGCTTTCATCTTTCTAAAGGGAACAGAAAGGCTCCCTGCGTGAAAGACGATAACCTCTTCTCCAAAGGAGACAGAAAAAAGCGATAAAAGAGAGACTACAAGAACCAGGAACTTTCTCATATTACCCTCCGGCGGGCTCTTTCTGAAAGAATGGTAACAAACCCGCCGGAAGGCTGAAGTTAAAAGAGGAGCTGGAACTCAGTTACAAAGAGGTTGTTGTCAATCTCCTCTCCGTGCCTCTCGTTTGCCCAGGTGTAGGAAGACCTGACTGCCGCCTGCCAGCCGTTTAAAAGGTAGTAGAAACCAAGCGTTGTGTAGTCAACGTCGTTTTTGTCGTCCACGCTGTCGTTTGGATCAACCCACGAGTAGCGGCCAACAAGGTGGAGCTGTGGAATCAGAGGAAGACCGTAGTCCACCTGAGCGTAGTAACCTTTTGCATTACCGAGAGAAACGGGATTTCCGCTTGAATCTTTAGCGTCTGTAGGGTTATCGTAGAGGTAGCCTGCCTCAAGGGCAATGTTGTAGGGTTTAAACTTGAGAGCAGTTTCAACGTCAATCAGGTGTCTCTTAACGGAAGCAGCCCCGTAACTGGCGTACGCCATCTTAGAAGAGGTATCTGTTCCAAACTCAGAACCGACCCTTACCCTCCAGAAAAGCTCGTCGGAGTTTACGGGAGTTGCATCAAGGGCAACGGTGTAGAGGTATTTCCTGTCCTTGTTGTAGTTCTTATCGGAACTCCACCCTTCTCCGTTGAAAATACCGGCAGTTAACTTAACTCCAGTAAAGAGTTTATAAGTTGCTGCAACTCCAATCTCCCTCCAGACGGGAGCAATTTTGTTAACGGCAACAGGCCTTTCCGGAAGCCAGAGCTTTGTTCCGCTCTTTAAGTAAGACATAGAGACGGGAGTTTTAAACTGACCCATCTTTAAAGAGATGGGAAGGGAACTAAAGGAGTACTTAACGTAGGCGTCCCAGAGCTCTACCTGACTTCCTCTGTCTGCCCTGATCTGAATGCCGTAACCAACGTTATCGTTTAACTTACCCTTTATGTGAAGCCTTGCCTTTCTTACCGTGAAGCCGTTGCCGGGGTCTCCGAAGATTGACTTACCGCCGTTTGCGTTAATGTCCTGAGTTTGAGAGAACCTGAAAAGGACTCTTCCGCCCACCTTAAGCTTTGCAGTTCTTTTTCTTAAAGGAGTAACAGAAGAAGAAGCGACAGAACGGCTCTTAAGGAGCTGGCGGAGCTCCCTGTTCTCCCTCTCAAGCTGTTGAACCTTCCTCTCCAGCTGCTGAAGCTTCTGAAGAATCTCCTGTTCGGTAACGGTTTGAGAGTAAGAGGCAGTAGGTAGAAGCGTTAAAGCCGAAAGAAGAAGAAGGGATTTCCTCATACCAACCCTCCGGAAAGTGAAAGTTTACGAGATTTATACCAGATTAATATTCTTTTTTTCAATTTGTTAGAGAGGAGTCAGCTATCCAGATGGTGCCCGGGGCGGGAATCGAACCCGCACGGCCTTGCGGCCCCGGGATTTTAAGTCCCGTGCGTCTGCCAGTTCCGCCACCCGGGCTGTTTTATTTTTGTTTTTATTGGGGAAAAATAAAAATGGTGCCGAGGGGCGGAATCGAACCGCCGACACGAGGATTTTCAGTCCTCTGCTCTACCAACTGAGCTACCTCGGCCCGCGTAGGAAAATATAGGAAAGGGAAAGTAAAGTGTCAAGCATTGATTTATCTCAATTCAGCACCTCTATTTTTAAAGTAAATTAAAAGAAACCTAAGGAGGACTGGAAATTGGAGCTTTTAAAAGAGCAAGAACTGCCCCTTGTACCGTACCAGGGGATGAACCTTGTCCACAGAAGGGAGCTTGAAATAGTTAACAGGCTCTACAGAGCCCTGGTTGAAGGGGGTGAAGAGGAAGTTGACCAGCTGCTTAACGAGTTCATCAGGGACGTTGAAGAGCACTTTAGCTACGAAGAGGATTTAATGAGAAAGTCTCACTTCTTCGCCTACGAGTGCCACCACGGAGAACACAACAGGGTAAAGGAGGAGCTCCGCTCCGTTAAAGAGAAGTGGGAAAAGGAGAGAAACAGAGAGGAGCTTAAAAAGTACCTTGAAGAGGTGTTTAAACCCTGGATATCTGAACACATTCTGACTATGGATACCGTAACTGCACAGTGGCTGATGAGAGTTATGGGCGGGATTGGTGTTCTATAACGTTAACAACTGCAACGGCGTACTCCCTCTCGTGGGAGATAGAGTAGAGAAGTTTTAACTGAGAGGGAAGGTTTCTTACTGCTACAGAGAGCTCCCGCCCTCCACCTTTAACGGAAACGTCTTTAATGCCAACTCTATAACCGGCCTGAGAAAGTGCTTTAACGGTGGCCTCCTTCAGGGCAAAACGGGCGGCTATACAGCCGCAGAATTCTCCCTTCCTCTTCTCAAGGCAGTATTCGTACCCCTCAGGAAGGACCTTCTTCAGAAAGCGCTCTCCAAAACGGTTAATTAACCCCTCAATCCGCTTTACAGAAACTATGTCAACCCCAACACCCAGTATCAATGCTTTCCTCTAACTTTCCTTAGTGAAACGAGATAGAGGTGTAAATCACAAATATTATACCTACAAAGAATAAAAAATTTATTAGAAAAACTATCTTTAAGTATCCCTTTTCTACAAATTTCAAAAGACATAAACCTGATATTAAAGCAACAACACCCAGAAATATAACGCTAATTAGCGAGTTCGGTCGCAAACTATGGATGAAATATACGTTAAACACTTGTCGATCTATTAAATCATTCCTGTACAGAAAAATCAGTAAAAGTTCAAATAGAGAACCAGCAAAGTAAAGAGAACAGAGATAAACTTGAAAGAATACAGGGATTTTATTTCTTTCCAACACTCTATAACCATTTGATTCTACAAAAGGAGGGACATAAGACGTCCCCCCTTTACAAATTACTCCTGAAGGCCTGGAAATGGTACCGTAACTACCGGTAGTTCTCCCGACTTTGAAACATCAACGTAGATTAACCACTTCTTGACTACACCCGCCGTCAAATCATCACCGCTAGTAGGAGGTCCCGACAGAATAGTAACGTTGGAGGGGAAACTGATACAGTAAGTACCAATGTTATCTGGAGCTGTAATACCAACGAGACTTACCTCATGATTTCCAGGTGAAAGTTCCACATCTACAGGGAAAGGTCTGGCAGGCTGAGGCATACTATAGATTAGCTTATCATCAACGTACAGTGCAAAAGTATCATCGTTCGCTGGACCACAATCACCGAAAGAGATCTGAAGAGTTAGAGTTGAAACTGTAAACTGAAGAGAATTACTCTTAACTCCTCCACTTTCTACATAAACATCCCCAGTTTCTGCCTCCTGAGGAACAATCACCTGAATTTCACCCGGTTTAACAGATACAACTGTTGCTTGAACAGGCCCATTCTGAGAGGAGAAATAGACAGAAGTTTGTGAAACATCAGGTACAAAGCCGCAACCGTATAAGGTTACTATATCTCCAGGAACTCCGGTGTCGGGATCTATTCTAGTTAAGAAGATAGACTGTTTCCCCGACACTTTAATTTTCTGCTGGTAAGATGCCTCCTGCCCCTGATGCTTAACCTTAAGCTCGTAATCTCCATCAGTAAAGTCCTTAGTAGAGAACTGTACATTCATTAACGTACCACTGCCATTTACATAAAGTACTTTGCCTTTCACTTTACCAAGATAAACCTCTGGGGGAACCTCCCTTTTCCACCATAAATGACCTTCCGTATAAGGGGCAAACCCTTTACCTTCAACAATCAAATTGAACCTATCTGAACTTGTATTCAGGTTTACACAGCTAGGCCTAACATCATCCACTTCAAGAGGATAATCTACCTCAAATCTGACCAATTCTGGAGTAACTGCCATATCATAACCGGTAACCGCTATTCCCAGCCCTGTATTTACTTTATCTGCTATATCTAGAATAGCGTCAATTTGACCAACTACAGGTACAAACTTCGCCAAGACTTTCTTTGCGACCTCAGAAGTTACCTTTTGGGCAAGCTTAGCTGGGTCCAACCCAAGAACCTTAGCCAAGATTTTAACAGTATTTTGGCAAGTAGCTCCAGGAGGTACTTGAAGACAACTATTAAGTGCTATTTCTAGAGGAGTAAGGAAGTAGCCAACAAGCTTTGCTATTGTAGTATCCCCTTTTTCTAACGCAGTAATATAATTACTAAAAGCAGTAGGTCCCTCAAGTTCCATTATTATGGAAACAGCAGTTTTTGAATCAGGATCTATTCCCGTTAATGTTTCAATAAAGTAAGTACTCACAATAGGTGCAACTATTCCATCAAATACTGTCCTTAAATTAACACAACCATGAACATATCTATCTTCTTTAGAGTCAACAAGAGGGGAGCGTAAACCTGCAGTAATGACTTCTACATCAGAATCTCTTCCTTGTAATTTAAGTTCTTTTTTTGTTGCAATAAATAAAAGTCCCCACCCTTGAGGACCTATTATGTCAGGATCCCAAGGAGATGAAACATGGTGTTCTATTTTCGTGCCATCCTTAGCTACTGCTTCTACGCTCAAATAAAGCTTTGTATCGTTAGCCAACTCTACATTAGCGACATCTACAGGAGTTAAAGAAATATCAAATTGCTCCTCAGAAGGTTTAATGTCTGGTTTTACTGTAACTCTAAATGATTTGGAATAATTTGTAAGAAAAGCCTCTACCGCTTTTTTGAAAAGCTCCTTGAGTTCATCATTATTCCACTTAGATATAACCAGAGGGTCCTGCTTCAACAACTGCTCTAACTTCTGAGCTAAAGCATCCACTTCTGGCATGTTGTTGATGTAGTCAATAACCTTCTGCCATTCAGACGGTGAAAGAGTTCTGTAGAGTCCAAGATCGTAGAATAACCACTTAACCACTGTAGTCTTAGCATTTAAAGTTATTGCGCTTTCTCCTGGTAAAACAACGCCTTCGTAAATCAATCCGTAGTCAGTTGAACCGTCACCATCTAAGTCCTTTTCATAAAGACTTTCAACAAAAGCGGGCTTCTCCGTTTCTACATCCACTGTAGCAGTTCCCGAGGAATCAAGTGAGTACTCATTGGCCAACCCTAGTACTGAAATCTTAAGGGCAGAAGTGTTAACACTCTGGCTGGAAACTGAAACAGTAACTTTCCTTAAAACTTGCACTTTCAGCATATTAGACTCTTTTTGACCACTCTGTACCTTTATGTAACCGGAGGGAGCTCCATCTGGTACCGTAAACTGAACGGTATCCCCATCGGATACGCCTTGAGCCTGAACTGTAACTACTCCATTAGTGAAGATAACAGAGACATTGCCTTTACCCAGGTTAAATCCCTTAATTGTTGCGATATCTCCTACATAAAGCGGGGAATCAACTTCCGTTATAAGGGTATCTTTATTTAAGTCATAAACTCTTACCCCTACATCATTACTTAAGACTTTCAAGTTTTCATCGTACAGGTATACATTATAATTCCCCGAAGAAAGATTAGAAGGAACGTTGACCTCAACAAGCCCCTGCTCTTTATCTATAGAAGTAGGTTTAACAGCTTCTGATTTACCGTCAGATGAGAAAAGAACAACAACAGAATCTCCCAAGTTTTTCGCTACTAAAACTAAAGGTTTGCCAACAAAACCGGTGTGATAAAACTTTTTACCGTTTAACTCAGAATAGCTGGCATAAAGAATTAAGTTATTTTCTGTATCAACAGGCGCAGAATTTTGAAATTCTATAGGTTTATTATCTATACTATTTGGAATACCATCATTATCCATATCAGGATCAGCAAAATCAGGGACTCTATCACCGTCAGTATCCATTGGTTGCTGGAAACTTAAACCTACCTCCTCTGTATCCGGCTTCCCATCACCATTAGAATCGGTATCAACGAAGTTAGGAATAAAATCGCCATCATCATCAGCTGTTCCTTCTACTCTATCAGGAACACCATCTCCATCTGAATCTACATCGTACCAGTTAGGAATTCCATCTCCATCTACATCCCAATAGTTTGTTATGTTTTGCCCCCCTGAGCACAAGTTTGCCAACTGTTGAGTTTGATAAGCAAAAGCATAAATCTCATCGTAATCAGAAATACCATCACCATCTGTATCGGCAGTTTCAGGTTTAGAACCTAATACCTTTTCAATACTGTCAGGAACACCATCAAAATCTGAATCTTGCACGGCAAAAACGGTATAGCTGTAACTGTAGTCCTTAGCCATTACATCTGGGTAGGAAACCTCAACATAGTAGGTACCGTCTTCTGGAACCTCAAAGCTAAAGACCTTTGAAATTAAAGTATCATGTTCAACAGTTGTAACTGTTCTTCCGGATGGCTGAAGAACAGTTAACCTCGGATTCCAGGGAGCACTTTTTAAGCTAAGAGTACCTCCTTGAAACTGGCCTTTAAATAGAATAAACGAAACTCTATCTCCCTTTTTTAAGTCGAAAGAGTAATAATCGGCATCAACATAATAGTTCTGCCCTTCAGCCAAAGCACCTAGGAAGCCAAAGGGTAACTGTGATTGAGTCACAGGATTGGCAACAGAAATATTGTTGTTAAACTCTTCTTCCTCTGTTAGATCAGGAGAGGATTTTGATGGATCTTCCGGAAAGAAATCAAGATAATCACATACCTTATCCCCATCCGTATCATCAAGAACAGCTTTCTCTCCCAGAGTATAAGTAGGCTGTTCTTCTATGTCTGTAGGCCTGGGGTAAGTTGGTTGTTGCTGCGAAGTTGAAGATACCGTCTCTTCACTTGATCCTGAACCTATTGAGCAACTTGAAAATAAAGAGAGCAAAAGAGCAAAAGCTGACACTAGTCGGAGCTTACTACTCACGACATCCCCCTCCATATGGTTTGTTTACAAAATTATTATACCTAACACTACTCCCTACCGTTAATTATCCTTATCATCTTCTCAACTGCCTCTTTAAGGCCAAACAGGATGGCGTTTGCAACTATTGAGTGGCCTATGTTGAGCTCCTCAATCTCAGGGATTTCCGCAACAGGTTTTACGTTCTTGTAAGTAAGCCCGTGGCCTGCGTAAACCTTTAAACCTACCTCCTTTGCAACCTTTGCTGCCTCTCTTAAACGGCGGAGCTCCTCCTCCACCCCTTCCTCGTCGTTCTCTGCAAAAGCCTCTGCGTAACGGCCTGTGTGGAGCTCCACAGCGTCTGCTCCAACCTCAGCTGCAGCCCTTATCTGCTCCGGGTCTGGATCAATAAAGATGTTAACGGTTATCCCGGCAGACTTCAGCCTCTTAACAACCTCTCCCACCTTCTCTTTCTGAGAAAGAACGTCAAGCCCGCCTTCTGTGGTTATCTCCTCCCTCTTTTCGGGAACCAGCGTAACCTGATGGGGTTTTACAGAAAGGGCTATCTCCACCATCTCGTCAGTTGCTGCCATCTCAAGGTTCACCCTTGAGTGGATAAGCTCCTTTATGAGCTTTAAGTCCCTCTCGTTAACGTGCCTTCTGTCCTCTCTAACGTGGAGCGTTATCTGGTCGGCACCGGCAAGGTCTGCAATTACTGCGGCGTGAACCGGGTCCGGCTCAAAAGTTCTCCTTGCGTTTCTCACAGTTGCAACGTGGTCTATGTTAACCCCAAGCCTCACCCTCTTTCCCATCTTTACCTCCTTCACAGTTTTAAAGTATAAAATATCGGCAGGAGGTCTTTGTGAGAAAAGGTTTTACTCTGCTGGAAGTCCTGGTTGCAGTGGCAATAGCAGGAATGGCATTTGGAACCTTTATAGTTCTGGCAGGAAGGAGCGCAGACTCTACTGACCTTCTCCTTAAAACGACCCTCTCAACTGTTGCTGCAAACAACGCAATAAACTCTATCGTCTACGGGGGAAAGAGTTACAACGATAAATATGTTAACGTTATGGGCTACACGGTGAAGATAAATCAGGACTTTGAAGAGCTTATGGGTTTCAGGGTGGTTAAAGTTGAAGCTGGAACGCCAGATAGAGGAGTTTTAGTTGAACTCTACGAGGCGCGGTAAAGGTTTTACACTTATAGAGCTCCTCCTTGCAGTGGCCATTTCTGCCTTTCTTCTAACAGTAACCTACACCTTCTTCTTAGCAGTTGAGAGAACCGGAAAAGCAGCACTGGAAAACAGCAGGATACAGTCAACAGTTACGCCGCTCTTTTACCTTCTACAGAGGGATATTGAATCAATTAACACAGGCTACGGCGGAATAATCTACGGAAAAGACCCAAACGGTAAGTTAAACTGGATAGAGTTTTACACAGAAAACTGCTACTACTTTCCGGGAGTCTGTAGAGTAAGGTACTGGACTTATAAAAGTGAAGGGGGAAAAGAGAGCTGGCTAATAAGAACGGAGCTCCGCCTCAACTCAACCACCAACGCCGGCGTAGATGCACCTGTCTCGTCGGCAGTTACGGGGTTTAAGGTTTACCACCTGTCGGGTGGAGACTGGGTTGAAGGAGCTGGAGGGAAATTCCTGAAAATTTTAATAGAGATGAAAGGGGGGAAGGAGCTCCCCCTGGTGTTCGTAGTTAGAACTTAAACATCTGACTGATAGACTCACCGTAGTGAATTCTCCTTATGGCCTCTGCAAGCATCTCAGAAACAGAGAGAACTTTAACTCCCTCAAACTCCTCAACAAGTGGAATGGTGTCTGTAACAACCACTTCCTTTAAAAAGCCCTCCTTTATAGCACCTGAAAGTCTCTCAACTGCAGGACCTGAAAAGACCGGATGGGTACAGGCAGCGTAAACTTCTATAGCACCGGCCTCCTTAATGGCCCTTGCAGCGTTCACTATCGTTCCGGCCGTATCTATTATGTCGTCAATAATAACGGCTCTCTTACCCTTTACCTCTCCTATTATGTTCATAACCTCAGAGACGTTGGGCTTTGGTCTCCTCTTGTCAATTATCGCTATGGGAGAGCCTAAAACCTTCGCAAAGTTCCTTGCCCTTGCAACGCCGCCGATATCAGGAGAGACAACAACCGTATCTTCTCCTCCCATTCCAAGCCTTAAGAAGTAGTCAAGGAGAACAGGCCTTGCCTCAAGGTGGTCTACGGGAATGTTAAAGAAACCTTCCACCTGTTTTGCGTGAAGGTCAACAACGACAACGTGGTTAACACCTGCAGCTGTCATTATGTCTGCAACTACCCTGGCGCTGATAGGGTCTCTCGGGTTAACCTTCCTGTCCTGTCTGCCGTACGCGTAGTAAGGAACTACAGCAGTAATCCTGCCGGCAGAAGCTCTCTTCAGGGCGTCGGCCATTATGAGGAGCTCCATTATGTTGTCGTTTGCCGGCCTGCACAACGACTGAACGATAAAAACGTCACAGTCCCTTACGCTCTCGTTTATAACAACCTGAATCTCCCCATCGCTGAACCTTCCCACCTTAACGTCTGCTAAGGGAACTCCAAGGTTTGCAGCAACCTTCTTTGCAAGCTCAGGGTTTGCAGTTCCCGTCATAAGCTTTACCTGTTTCATGGCCTCTCCCCGCTAATAGTTTTTTAGAATCGCTTTAAACGCTTTAACGTTGTCGGAGATACTTCCCCTGAAAATGGCAGAACCTGCAACTATAACGTCGGCGCCGGCCTTTAAAACTGAATCAACGTTTTCCACCTTTATGCCGCCGTCAACCTCTATGAGGAGCTCCCCGTTAACCGCCTCTTTCATCCTCTTCAGCTTCTCAATCTTCCTTAAGGACTCAGGGATAAACTTCTGACCTCCGAAGCCGGGATTGACCGACATAACGAGAACGAAGTCTAAAAACGGTAAGATCTCCTCTAAAAACGAAACGGGAGTTGAGGGGTTTATAACCACTCCGGCCTTTGCGCCGAGCTCCTTAATTCTCTCAACAATCCTGTGGTGGTGGACGGCAGCCTCAAAGTGAAAGGAGATCCAGTCGGCTCCTGCCTTTATAAAGTCGGGAATGTACCTTTCCGGCTCAACGATCATAAGGTGGACGTCTAAGGGGAGCTCCGTAACCTTCCTTATAGACTCAACAACCGGAATACCTATAGTAATGTTTGGAACAAAACGGCCGTCCATAACGTCAACGTGGAGAAGGTCTGCACCGGCCTCTTCAGCCTCCCTGATGTCCCTCTCAAGGCAGGCAAAGTTGGCAGAAAGAATAGATGGAGCAAGTAAAGCCATAGCTCTCCTCCGTGTGGAGCCAATTCTAACAAACAAAAAAGGGGGGCCAAAGCCCCCCCTAACGCACTAGTACTTGTTTGGAAGGTTACTTCCTTCGTCTCCTTAAAAAGAGTAAAGGAAGCAGTGAAAGGAGGGAGGAAACAGCACCTCCTACTCCTGGATTGGCAGCTAGAGAACAGCCTCCTCCACCACCTCCAACAGAAACGCTCTCCCCTGAGGAAGTCTCCGTTGTAGTTTCCTCCGTAGTTTCACTACCGTAACCGGCCTTAACAAGCTCTTCCTTTATGTAATCTGCATAGGCTGTCTCAGTGGGAGTCCTATCCACTCTCTTATCAAAGTAAGAAGCCTCTTCAACTTGGGGGTCATACTTAAAGTAGAGAGGAGTAGTCCTGTTGAAAAACTCCCCTTCCAGCTCATCAGATCTACCGCCATGACAGTCAGCACAGGTAAGTGCCTCGTAGGCAGGCCTTATATTGTGGGTCATGGCAAAGGCATCTGTTGAAGCAGCAACTTTTACAACAACATCGCTCTTTCCAGTGGCTTTAGCAATTACACCCTTTAAGGTATTAACGGCAGCTTCCACTTCTGTTTTCGTATTAATTTCTGGTGTTCCATCTGGCTCATCACTGAAGAGGCCAGTATCGTCCTTAATCTGAACGTCTATACCCTCGTCGTACCCTCCATTCAGGTTAACGTCAATGTAGTTGGGGAGAGCTCTCCAGAGTCCCCAATTGCCAGACTGAAGATCAGGGTCTGAAGCAATAACAGAGTTCTTCTTAACCTTGAAAGTAAAAATTCCTTTGTCTCCACTCCTTATAGGGAGTCCGGTTTCAGGGTCAAGCTCTATAAGGATGTACTTCGTAGGAAGCTGGGGATTAAGTCTAAAAGCCTTAACAAGATACCTGGCAAAAACAGGCTTAAACTCACCCTGAGAGTTATCCTCAAAGTAGAGAACGCCCATAGCGTTAACAGATTTTAACTTCCAGCTAACCTCTCCCGTTTCAGGATCTCTCTGAGGAAACCAAGCTACATCAGGCCACGTTCCGTTCTCCGGGTCCCCGTACAGGTAACCGTTCTTGTCAAGGCCCTTGAAGACTAGGTTCTCCGCGTTTCCATTTACCACCCACATAGGTAGCGTCCAGTCAATCAACTTCACCCTGTAGAAGTACTTCTTTCCAATATGACAGGTTGTACAGGCAATCTTCTCCATGTGGGTACCTGCAGCAGGTCCAAAGAAAGCAGTGTGGAAATCTGCCGGGTTGGTATGGCAGTTCTCACACTTCGCAGTACCTCCAAGCTGATGCCATCTTACCCCATGAGCTGGGCCAGCATTTCCCTTGGCAAAGTCGTGTGATGGAGTTAAAACTGTAGTATCAGGGAAGTAACCGGTACCGATATACTTGTGTTCAACCGGGTAGTGACAGTCAACACAACCCTTTACGTTTTGCTCTCCAACATAATCTGCCCACTGGTGAACCTCAACGTTTTTAGGAACACCGTTTGAATCTGTAAACTCAGAACTAAAGTACCAAACCTTTGCCTCTTTCATAAAGTCCGGTTGAAGGTACTTCGGATCCTTAACCTGGGCCACAAAATCAAGGGGAGTTATCTTTCCGTCTCCATCTATATCGTCCCAGCCACCACCGTGACACTGTCCACAGTGTTTATCCTGAGCTCTACCAATCACATTGTGGTTTATCTGAAGTCCCGGAGTTGCGCTATCAACGTCAAGAGAGAGGTCATAGTTAAACGTTTTATCAGAGTTCAGAGAAGCCAAACCGCTGGCTGCAGTATCGGCCCCTGCAAAGTAACGCCCCAGAACAGCCATACGGAAGTTAAGAATACCATTATGGCTATCTATTACATTTAGGTTTGAATGACAGAGGAAGCAGGCAGGAGCCATAGTGTTGTTGATCTTTTGACTACCCACATCTACTTTCCACTCAAAAGGAACAAACTTCTTCTCTGTAGAGCTCCAGGTTGCATAGTCTCCGGGAATCTCCCCTTTATCAAAGATGGACTCTATTTCAGACAATGACTTCTGGTGTAAGAAGTTATCTTCCCTGTCAAGTTCCATAGGACCGCCACCTGGATGGCACATCCCACACTTTCCGGCGTAGTCTGGAGTAGTTAGATCCACGAGTCCCGGATTTGTTCCTTCAATAGGCGCCAACTGGCGGTAAGCGGGAGGTCAGAGTTTTCCGTACATTCCCATATCTAGCTTTGTAAGCTCTTTTGGAAGGCCGTTTGTAAACTGGGTATCTCCATACTTACTGTAGTAGTCCTTCTCGTACAAGTCCTTTGAGAGAATGGCTAACCTTCCCTGCTGGAAATGGTAGGCCGTTGCGATGAAGTCAATGTCGTGACAGCTACCACAGCTGTTCCTTACATCCACCGGTAGTCCTGTTTCACTTACCGGCTTCCCAAACTGGTCTTTTAGCGTCACATCTGGATGTCCGAAAGATGGAAAAGAGTGAAGCAGAACAAATCCTAAAGCTACCCCAAGTACCCTCCTCACGACTTCCTCCTCCAAGTAGGTTTCCAGAGAAATTATACCAGAAAATTATAAATTCCCGAATGAATTAATAAAACAGTTAATACAACAATTAATACTTTAATTAAGGATATTTTATAGAAGCACAGTGCTAAAATTGAAAAAACAAAATAAAAGGAGGAGTAAGTTGGTGAAGAGCTACGGAGAGTTAAAACCGAGAATAGGCAGAAACGTATTCATAGCAGAGAACGCAACAGTTATAGGAGATGTTGAGATAGGAGACGATAGCTCTATCTGGTTTGGAGCAATCCTGAGAGGAGACGTAAACTACATAAGAGTAGGCAGGTGTACCTCCATTCAAGACGGAACAGTAGTACACGTTACAAATAGAACACATCCCACCGTAATCGGGAGCTACGTTACAGTTGGCCACGGAGTTAAGCTCCACGGCTGCACGGTTAAAGACAACTGCCTAATAGGAATAGGAGCGATAATACTTGACGGAGCCGTAATTGGCGAAAACTCCATTGTTGCTGCAGGAACGCTGGTTCCTCCGGGAAAGGAGTTTCCCCCCAACTCTCTGATTATGGGATTCCCGGCAAAGGTAAAGAGGGAGCTCTCAGAAGAGGAGATAAGAGGCCTTAAGGAACACGCACTGAGGTACGTTGAGTATAAGAACACCTACCTAAAGCTTGGCTTTTAAAGCCTATATTAAAAGTTGCAAACCATTTCTGCCACTTAAGATGGGAGTACAGTTGAGAAGAGAACTGACAGAGAGAGAAAGGAACGTTCTTTTGAAAATAGTGGAGCTCTACCTGAAAGAGGGAGAGCCTGTAGGTTCGCGAACCCTTCAGAAAACCTACTCCCTACCCTTTAGCCCTGCAACTATAAGGAACGTAATGGCAGACCTTGAAGATAAAGGATACCTCTACCAGCCCCACACATCTGCCGGCAGAGTACCAACAGATGAAGGGCTAAAAATCTACATAAACAGCCTGTTTTTAGCGCTGGGAGAAGAAGACGAAACCCTCGTAAACAGACTGATAGACTACCTGAAATCTGAAAAAGCCTGGGATAGAGACGAAATCCTTGCAAAAGTCCTTGACTTTATCCAGCACCACACAGGGTACATAGGGTTTGGAGTAAACCTTACGGAAAACCTTACAGTAGAAAACATAGGGCTCTTTAAGGTCTCGTCAGACAAACTACTCATAGTAGTAAACTTCCAGCCCGACTACGTCCTCCACAGAGTTGTAAGAGTATCCGTTCCGGAGGGGGAGCTCCCCAGAATTTCAAAACTCCTAACCCAAAAATTCCGCAGGAAAACCCTGAAGCAAGTAAAAAAAGAGCTAATAGAGGAGATAGAGAACCTCAGAAGGGAGATCTCAGACCTTACCTTCAGAATAAGTTCACACATACTGAAGTCTTTAAACGAAGTTAACCACTTTGAAGTACACGGAACCTCAAATATAGTAAACATGGTATCGGGAGACGCAGAAAGGCTCAAACAGGTGCTGGAGCTCCTTGAAGAAAAAACCTTGTTCTTAGAAGTCCTGAAAAAGTTCCTCAGCGAGAAGAGAAGCATAGGGGTAATACTGGGATCAGAAATAGAGCCAGAACCTCTACCTTCAATAAGTTTTGTACTCGGAAAGTTCAACGTAGGGCTGAAAAACAGCGGAGTCGTAGGAGTAATAGGACCAAAGAGGATGAACTACTCAGAGGTGATACCGTTGGTTGAAAACGTGACGAGAGCTCTCACCCTCATTCTCAACAAATAGAAAAGCCGGAGCCTTACCGCACACGCCCTTCAGGCTTACCGTTGCTCCCTTCCGGGCCTGGCGGGGTTCACCCTCCGGGCGTTGCGGAGACCCCGGCATAAACAAAAATAATTTCAAAATCAGGAAAGTCAAGACGGCACAGTCAGGAAAAACCAGCAGAATGAGAAAAGTATGAAAACAGGAAGGAAAAAAGAGCAAAAATAAAAAAAGCCTGGCACCGCCCTACTTTCCCACCCGCTCCCGCGGGCAGTATCATCGGCACTGGCGGGCTTAACTTCCGAGTTCGGAATGGGATCGGGTGTTTCCCCGCCGCTATGGGCACCAGGCTTTGTATTCACTATCAATACCCTATTCAACTGCCAGTCCTTGACAGCACAATAAGGGAACCAGTACCTGAGACGGTTAAAGGCCGAGGCTCTCGGCCGATTAGTACCGCTCAGCTCCACCCCTTGCGGGGCTTCCACCTGCGGCCTATCTACCTGGTAGTCTCCCAGGGGCCTTACTGGCTTCACGCCAAGGGAGGCCTAATCTTGGGGTGGGCTTCCCGCTTAGATGCCTTCAGCGGTTATCCCGTGGACACATGGCTACCCAGCGATGCTCCTGGCGGAACAGCTGGTACACCAGAGGTGTCCCCACT
>JALWGN010000085.1 GCA_027013575.1 Desulfurobacteriaceae bacterium | reverse complement strand
GAGCTCCTGAAGGTTATTGAGAGGGAGCTCCCTGTAATTTTGGAGGCGGTAGACATAGAGGGGCTGGTTCGCGAGAGGATAAACAGCCTTCCGATAGAGGAGGTTGAGGGAATAGTTTTAAAATTGATAGATGAGGAGCTCCGCTACATTACGCTAATGGGGGGAGTACTGGGAGCTCTCATCGGGGCGTTTCAGCTAATTCTCATTTAACAGGAGGGAGAATGATTAAGTTCGGAACAGACGGCTGGAGAGGTGTAATTTCAAAGGAGTTCACCTTTGACAACCTCCAGAAGGTAGCAGTTGCACACGGCCTTATGCTGAAAGAGGAAGGAGCTAAGAGGGTTGTTGTCGGTTACGACCTGAGGTTTCTCTCTGAGGAATACGGAAAGTTTGTTGCAGAAACACTTGCAGGGATGGGGCTTGAGGTTGACCTTTCAGACGGTTTCTGTCCTACGCCGGCAGTCTCCTACAACACAAAGTACGGAAAGTACGACAACGGAATCGTTATAACGGCTTCACACAACTACGGAAAGTACAACGGCTACAAGGTTAAGGAGAGCTTTGGAGGAGCGGCCAGAACCGAGGTTACAAAGAAGATAGAGGCAAAGCTCCCCGAGGCTGAGAAGGTGGAAAGGCCTGTAGGGGACTTCAACACAAAAGACCTCGTAACCTCCTACGTTGAAGGAGTTAGAGGCCAGGTAGAGCTCTCCCTCTTTAAAGAGAAGCCTGTAAAGATCGTTCATGACCCGATGTACGGAGCTCAGCAGGGGCTCATGTACAGAGCTCTCCTCGGTACAAAGGCTGAGCTAACCGAAATACACGCCTACAGAGACCCCCTCTTTGGAGGGAAACACCCCGAACCGATAGTTGAGGAGAACATTACGGCTCTTATGGAGAAGGTGAGAGCCGTTAAGGCCGACATCGGAATAGCCCACGACGGAGATGGAGACAGAGTTGGAATAGTTGACGAAAACGGGCACTTTGTAAACTCTCAGATAGTCTACGCTCTTCTCCTGCTTCATGTAGTCAGGAACAGGGGCAAGAGAGACGGCATCGTCGTTAAGACTGTAAGTACAGGTTACCTGGTTGACAGGGTCTGCAGAAAACTGGGGCTGGAGCTCCTTGAAGTTCCCGTTGGGTTTAAGAACATCAGCGAAGTTATAGTAAAGGAGAAAGTCCTCTTCGGTGGAGAGGAGAGCGGCGGTTACGCTCTCGTTGACTACCTTCCTGAGAGAGACGGCCTTCTGATGGGGCTGTTGATGGTAGAGAAGATGCTTGCAGAGGATAAAACTGTTTCTGAGATGGTAAGAGACCTGTTTGACGAGTTTGGAACCGCCTACTACAAGAGGATAGACCTCCCCGTAAGCGAGGAGGAGAGGAGAGCTTTAGAGAGACTGAAGGAGAACCCACCGAAGGAGTGGAAGGGGCTGAAGGTCAGGAGAGTTCTAACTATAGACGGAGTTAAGATAATCTTTGAAAACGACTCCTGGATACTCTTCAGGCCGTCTGGGACGGAGCCTGTCTTCAGAGTTTACGCAGAAACCCCCGACGAGAAGACGACAGAGGAGCTCTTAAGCTGGGGCGTAAGCCTCGTAAAAAACGGTTAGGAGGGAGAGATGGCAGAGGGGTACAGCTACAGTGAGAGACAGCCTCAGGTGATGAAAGACTACGTTTACGTTTTAGGTGAGGCTGTAAAGAAGGCGCCGGAGCTCCGTGGCGTTCCAACCGGCGTAAAAGGGTTAGACGACCTCTTCTTCAAAGTTGAAGTTGAAGACGGAAAGCCCGTTCGGAAGCCTTTAGGAGGAATTCCCGAGTACGCAGTTGTAAACCTTACAGGAATGCCCGATACCGGAAAGAGCCTTATGGCAGAGCAGTTTGCAGTTAAACAGGCCTCCTTAGGGCAGAAAGTGTGCTTCGTTACAGTTGAGAGTCCGGCAAACTTCGTTGCCGCCGGGCTGAAGCAGAGAGCTCTCGCCATGGGAATAGACTTTGACGAGATAGAGGACAACATCATCCTGATAGACGCTGCCAGCAACTCAAGGCTTAGGGACGACATCCCCACAATGCTTGACACCCTCGCCTACGTTTACAGAACTTACCACTGCCACAGAACCGTTATAGACTCAATTACGGGGCTTTACGAAGCCAAGGAGATGCTTGCAAGGTCAATCGTTAGGGCATTCTTCAACTTCATGAAAAAGTGGTACCAGACCGCTCTCTTTATCTCCCAGAAGAGGAGCGGACACGACGAGCTCTCAGCCGAGGCTGCCGGTGGGTACGCCGTAGGCCACATCGTAGACTGTACAATGGTTCTCTCAAAGGAGATCCTTCTGTCTCCTTCAAGGGCGAGGGCCTTTAAGAAAGAGCTTGGAGACATCCTCAGGCTCTTCAGAATAGACGGCTGCAGGCTCTGTGGCCACGACACAAGAATTCACCTGATGGAGATTACAGAGCTCGGCCTTGTTGAGATTAAAGAGCCACTTGTTGAGTACCTGAGGGGCAGAAAGTGAAGGTAGTTTCTGTTATAGGCGACGGGGGAGCTCCAGAGGGGAGCTCCCTCTACCAGGTTGCCCGTGAAGTGGGAAGGCTCGTAGCTAAAAGGGGATGTGTACTTGTAACAGGTGGGCTTTTGGGCGTTATGGAGGGAGCTTCAAGGGGAGCTAAAGAGGAAGGGGGACTTACCGTTGGGATACTTCCCCACTACGAGAGTACTTCTAACCCTTACGTGGACATTAAAATTCCTTCAGGAATGGGGCACGCCCGGAACGTTATAGTTGTCTCATCAGCAACAAAATTGGTGGTTGCCGTAGGGGGAAGCTACGGGACTCTTAGCGAGATAGCCTTCGCTCTCAAACTGGGAAAGACCGTTGTAGGTTTTAATACTTGGGAGATTGAGGGAATTGAGAACCATGAAAATGTTGAAACTTTTCTTAGTCGGCTTAGCTCTCTTCTTCGCTCTTTCTGACGTATCACTTTCAGAAACCAACGTAAGAGCTTTAGAGAAAAGCGGCTCCATTTACCACCTGCTTCTCAAGTTAGAAGACGACATAAAGGCTGGAAAACCGAAAACAGTTATTTCCAGGGACGTTGATCTAATTAAGGAGGCTAAGAGAAACCTTCCAGTCTCCCATGTTCCGGAGCTCAACTACCTTGTATCTCCGGGCGTTGAGAAGGTCCCTTCAACAGAGGTTTCTCTCCTAAAGAAGGCCGTTTACTACGTTTACCCTTTTGAGGTGGCGGTAAAGGTTTTTCTCTTCCTGCTTCTTTTTTACACGGTTGTTTTCTACTTTCAGAACATAGAAGCACAACCTCTTACGAAAAGACTGTTTACTCTTGTTGGGGTAGTGGCTCTTGTCGTTGCTTATGTGGCGAATATTTCTCTTCTCATCTATGCTACTGTAGGTTTTGGTTTTGTTCTCCTGACAGTACTCAAAAAGAGAAAACTGTTGACTTATCTTATGGCTTCACTTTTGTTGCTCTTTTTATCCCAGCTTCTCTGGGAAAATGCTTTTGTACGTTTAAAGTCAAAGGAAGTTCTCTACCACGTAAAAGTTACTAGAGATGGATACGTTCCTCACTACTTCGTTGAGGAGGTTTTTCAGAATAGAAAAGACGTAACTCTAGAGGAGGTAACTTCAGATTTAGCACTTGGCAAACTTGATAGTGTAAAACGTCTAAAAGGAGTTAAAGTAACAGACCCCTTCCGTCAGGCCGTTATCTTTAACGATCTGGGTTACGTTGAGTTCCTAAGAGGTAGGTACAGTGAAGCACTAGCTTTTTTTGAGAAGGCTTTAAAACTCTATCCGTCTACAGAACTTAAGTACAACCTTTACTTAACCTATTCCTCTCTTTTAAAGCTTGAAGACGCGAACCGTTTAAAAGAAGAGCTCCTCCAGAAGGGGGTTTCTGTTGAAAAGTTACCTCCTGTTCCTGTACTGATCCACCTTTCGGTTCCTATGCCTGGTTACATCTTTCCTTTTGATTACTTTTTATCTTTTGTCCTGGGAGTTCTTGTAGGGGTCCTGTTTGTAAAGTTCTTTCTAGCAACCTTTGGAAGTTTTGAACCTGAGCTTCTCCTTCTTCCTGGAATGAGGAATTACATAAATTCAAACGTTAAGCATATTTTCCTTATTTCTCTAGCAGTTCTAATTGTTAATTTTATCCTGGGTAGTTTAATATGCAACGTATAAAGGGGCGTCTTAGCAGCATAGAAGATCTAATAATATTTCTTGACAGACTTAAAGAGACAGGGGGACGGCTGGAGCTCTACCTTCCCTACTATAACAATGAAGTTATCATCTGTTCTGATGGTTTAAATTTTTACATAGATACCAACATTTCTGGCTTTCCAGAGAAGAAAGCACTGAAAGTCTTTATAGAAAAGTGGTTGTTAAACGAAGTTTCTCCGGAATTTGAGTTCTTTGAGGAAGAAAACTGTTCATCTGGAGCTCCAGTTTTTGAAGATGAAATCCTTCAGGTTCTCAAAGATCCGTTTATTGAAATGGTGAGGGAACTCCCTCCCTACTTTGAGATTACGAGAATAAACGTCAAAAAGGTTCCTTCCTTTTTAGTAGCACACTGGACTGCGAGGAGGCCTGTAAGGAGAGAGGAGGTCTATAGGTATGGCTTGACCCTCTCCGACATTTTAAGGTATATTGAAGGAGGTTTAATATCTATTAAACCTTTTGCTGCCATGGAGAGTTTTCCTTACAGGCTAAGGCTTTTTATTCAAGCGTTGGCACTTCTTGTGGTTGTTTACTTTTCCCTTCCCCTTGGGTATTTTAAGTTTAATGAACTAAAGCTTTTAGAGGCCTTTAACTGGGGCTTAAAGGAGAGGATCATAAAGGGAGACGTGAGAGAGGAACTGCCCGTTAAAGGTTGCCTTAGAACCCGTTTTTACCTGATAGGTAACAGGGTTGTTAACCCGGGTATTGATGGAATTGTTGGAACGGGAGACGATGTTACAGTGATTCTTCCTTTAAAAGGTTACAAACCAACCTTTGCTCTGCCGGTTAAGTAATGAAGTTGGTTTTAGTTGGTTTTATGGGCAGTGGTAAATCTACAGTTGGTCCCCTTATTTCTCAGGAATTCTCGCTTCCCTTTTTAGACTTGGACGATCTAATCGTGGAAAAAACTGGCCTTTCCATTCCCCAGATATTTGATCGTCTGGGTGAGACCGGTTTTAGGGAGCTGGAGAGGGAAACTTTAATTGACCTGTTAAGGAGTGACAGAGAGTTCGTTCTCTCAACCGGAGGGGGAGCTCCTGCCTACAGAGACAACATGGATATCATAAACAGGTATGCCACTTCTATCTTCCTCTATGCAGGGTTCAGTACTCTTTACGGCCGGATTTGTGGTGATAGTAACAGACCTTTAGCCTCCCTCGGTAGGGAAAGACTTAAGGAACTCTACAGAATGAGGCTTCCCTTCTACCGGAAGGCCCATTTAACAGTTAATACTGAGGGAAAAGACCCTTACGAGATCACCCGGGAAGTGGTTTCACTTTTAACCGGCGGGAGAGGTAAAGCCAACCGATAAGCGCTAGAAGGCCGGACATAGTGAAGAGAAGGAGGTGGAAGTAGAAGGCTACCGTTAGAGCGTAACTTCCCTTAAACCCTAGCAGTGCAAAACCTCCAACCAAACCAGCCTCGTAGGTTCCAAACCCACCTATACTGTGGATAGGTAAAACAGTTGTTAGCTCTCCGAAGGTTGCTGCAAACGTTGTTTGAAAGAAGTTGAAGTTTAGGTTTCCTGCTCTGATTATGAAGTAAAAAGCGGTAAATTTGGTCAGCCAGTTTAAGACGGAGTAGAGAAATACCAGTATCAGGTTCTTTGCCGAATTAAACTCAGAGAAGAAAAAGAAAAGAGCGGCTGCAAAGCCAAACCTTCTCTTGAGGAATTTTAGTAGTTTAAAACCGGCAATCAGCGTAACAACTATGGTAGCTGCAAGGAAGAGAGAAACGATGAGAAAGGTTTTATTTCCTGCTGCTACTCCTAGCGTAGCAACGGTGAATATGATTGCCAGTGATAGAAGGTCAAAGAGCCTTGCGACTATGAGAGCTGCTGAGGAGATAATTCCTTCAACTCCAAAGAGTTTCTTCAGTATTATCGGAAAGGATGCTTCCCCTGAGCGGAACGGAAGGAGGTTGTTGAAAAAGGTGTGAACAGCCATAACTGCTGCAAGATCTTTAGTCTTTATCTGTGGAAAGAACAGGGTAAACCTTTTGGCTCTAAAGTAGTAGGTAAACGTGTATAGGAGGAGTGATGCGATAAGGTAGGGGAGGGAGAGCTCCCCTACAATTTTTCTGAGCTGATTGAAGACATCGTACTCGTAGAGAAAGTAACCGAATACCAGTAAAATTACCAGGGAAACGATAAAGCTACCTCTCTTCAACGTTGAGGGCTCTCCTTACCACGTACGGTTTCTTGTTCTGGGATTCAAAGTAAATCCTCATAAGCATTTCACTTATGAGCCCTGTTGTAAACATCTGAATTCCTGCAAGGATAAACATGACTGAAATTATAAGTAAAGGTCTGTGACCTATTGAGTGGCCTAGGAGTTTAAGGATTACCAGGTATGTAAAGGGAACAATTCCAAGGAGGAAGAGCACTATTCCCAGTAGGCCGAAGAAGTGAATAGGTTTCTGGAGGAATTTTTTCATGAACCAGATGAAGAACAGATCTGATATTACTTTAAAAGTTCTTGAAATGCCGTACTTGGACTTACCGTAGATTCTAGGGTGGTGCTCTACCGGTATCTCTATTATCCTGTCAACGGAGGTTACCGTTGAGGCGAGGGCTGGTATGAATCGGTGGAGCTCTCCGTAGAGCCGTACCCTTTTAATTACGTCGCTCCTGTAGGCTTTTAAAGTACAGCCGTAATCGTGAATCTTTACCCCCGTAAGTTTCCCAATTAGCCAGTTTGCAATCTTTGACGGTAGTTTTCTTGATACGGCAGCATCCTTCCTGTTTTTCCTCCAGCCGCTAACTACGTCGTAACCTTCCTCAATCTTCTCAAGTAATCTCGGAATATCTTTCGGGTCGTTCTGAAGGTCTCCGTCCATTGTGATAATTACATCACCTGTTGCGTAGTCCATGCCGGCAACCATTGCCGGAGTTTGGCCAAAGTTCCGTGCAAACTCAATAACTTTTACCTTCCTGTCCTTTTTGGCTATCTCTTCCAGTATGGCAGGGGTTCTGTCTGTACTACCATCATCAACGAATATTATCTCGTAGTCGTAGGGAATGCTCTCCAGAACTTTCTTCAGTTTCTCGTACAGTATGGGAACGTTTTCCTCCTCGTTGTACACCGGTATTACCACAGAGACCTTCTTAACTTTCTCCATAGAACCTCTCCTTGGGGTAGTTTGATATAACCACTATGGAGTGTTTTGGAAGGAGCTCTCTCCTCTTATCCAAAATGAAGAACTTAACACCTTTCAGTTTCTTGAGCCTGTTTTCCCGCGTAATTACTATAACGGGTTCTCTACCACTTAAGAGTCGCTTAACAGCTTTCGGCTTTAAGTCTGGTAGTTTTCCTTTCCTGTAGTAGAAGACAATTTCAGGGCTTGTAAAGTCTAAGAATACGACTTTACACTTGGGGCAATTCTCTTTTATTGAAGCTACCTCTTTTCCTATAACGGGCTTAGCTCTAAAAGGTTCCAGCGAGGGCAGCGTAACCCACTTAAAGAGAAGCATACCAAGAAGAAATCCCACAGTTATAGGACGTAAGGCCTCTCTGCTCCACACTGCCCACCACGTTCCTACAAGTGGCGGTATCAAGAAGATAACTCCTTCTAAGGGCCACCCTTTTACCTTCCAGAACAGCCCTCCTGCTAAGGCTAGCGTTGTAAAGAGAAATGCCGTCAGGTAGAGAGGTATTCTCTCCTTCAAGTTAAAGAGGTACCAGGTTGTGATTACAGAGAAGGCCGGGAAAGAGGGGAGGAGGTAGTGGGCCAGTTTTGTGTGAGCTACCTGGAAGAAGAGAAAAACTGTAAAGAACCAAACGAGTGAGAACTCTAAGATGTCATCTCCTAGGTTCCTCTTCTCCTTGAGTATCCTATAAACGGCGAATGGAAAGAAGAGAGAGAAGGGGAGAAAGAGCCAGAAGTAGTTGGCCAAGTAGTACCACCAGGCTGTTGGATGGCCAGGAATCTTGCCTGTGAACCTGTGGATGTTGTGGAACACAATGAAGTCTTTGAAGAACTGATACCCGTGTTTGTACAAGATTGCTCCGTACCAGGGTAGGACGACTGCCAGGTATATTGACAGTCCCGTTATCCAGGGTATCTCTTTAAGTGTCTTTATTAAGCTTCTCCTCAGTATTAGGTAAATAACGGCTACGAGTCCTGGGAGGGCTAAACCTACAGGTCCTTTTGTAAGCGTTGCAAGTCCTGAGAACAGGAAGGCTAACCTGTAGAAGTTCCTGTTCTTTCTGTGGAAACCTTCAAAGAAGAAGACTAAAGCTCCAGTCATGAAAAAAGTAAGGACTATGTCCGGCATTGCAACAGAGGACATGACGATAAAGTCAAGGAGCGACAGTAGGACCATGGAGCTCCAAAAGGCAAACCTTTCATCTTTCCACCGTGATAACCACCAGTAGAGAAGAAAAACAGTGAAAACGCCAAACAGTGAAACGAAGAACCTTCCGCCAAATTCGTTAATTCCGAAGATTTTGTACCCTAGAGCTATTAACCAGTAGATGAGTATTGGTTTGTCAAACCTGTACTCATAGTTGTAGTAGGGGGTTATGAAGTCTCCGCTCTTTACCATCTCGTAAGCGGCTTCCAGGTACTTCGGTTCGTCCTTATCAAAGGCAGAGTAAAGGCCGTTTGGAAGGACTAAAAGAGCGAAAGAGATAAGAGCGAGAAGTAACAAACTTTTCCTTTTCATCGTCTCTTCCCAGACTAAATTGTCGTGTAGGAAAGTATAGCTTAATAACAGGAGAGTAAAGATGAGCTTCAAGAAACTCCTAAAGTGCTCAACCTGCGGCAACGTAGGAGAGTTTGAGTACATAGGCTCAAGGGATGTGAATAAGAGAGGAGAGGTTTCAGATATAATCGGAACTGCTTCTATGTGGGTAAGTTACTACAAGTGTCCTAACTGTGGTGCCATAGACGTTGAGTTTAGTCCAATTGGGGAAAAGCCAGACGTTCCATCGGAGGTTTTTAGGGAAGTTGGAGAAGAGGAGAAAAAGCTGGGAGATTAGCTTTTTAAAGTGGTTCCTTTCCTTCCTTTTCCTCTCGCTTGTTATCAACATCGGGGTTCTTGTTCTTATTCACGAAGAGCCCCGAAGGGGAATTATCACGTTTGAGATGCTTAAAAGCCATAACTTCCTTCAACCGACTGTTCTCGGTATTCCCTACTTTAAAAAACCACCTCTTCACGAATGGGTAACTTCTCTCCTCTCTCTCCTTTCTGGCAGCGTAAGTGAGTTCTCACTGAGAGTACCTTCTGCTATTTCTGTAGTTCTTACCTCTCTTGTTATTTTCCTAACTGTAAAGGAGTTCTGGGGAAAGAGGTTAGCCCTCTTCTCCAGCCTTATCTACCCAACCTTCTACATCGTCTTAATAGGTTACGGTTCCAAGTGTGAGCCTGATACTCTCTTTACGCTTTTTGTAACTCTGGCAGTGTTTTCCTGGTTTTTACTCTTTGAAAGGGGGAAGGAGTTACTAGGTTGGTTCTTTGGTTATTTATTTACATCTCTAGCTCTGCTTACTAAAGGTTTGCCGGCTATTCACTTTTTCTATTTCTTTGTTCTATCTTACCTGTTTCTCTCTAGGAAACTGGAGAGGTTGTTTACCATTAACCACCTGGTAGGAGGACTTGTAGGGGTATCTCCTTTTCTCCTATGGCTTTCCGCCGTAGAGACGAAACAGGCCGTTGCAACGCTTTTTTCAGAGGTTCTCTCAAGGGCTCCCGGGGAGGTTCCTTTTTCAAAAACTATCAGGAATTTTGTTACTTACCCTCTCAGGTTTATCGCTGCTACATTTCCCTGGTCTGTTCTTTTCATCTATTACGCTTTTAAGCGGAGAGAGATTCAACTTCCTGAAGACTTGAGGTTGAGAGCCTTCTCTGTGGCATTTCTTCTTGACTTTCTCCTCTACTGGGTGTTCCCCGGTAGCAGGCTAAGGTACGTAATGCCGGCCTTACCGCTTCTTGCCCTGGTTCTCGGTTATTACCTTTTAGAGCATCAACTTCTCCACAAGAGGGCAAAGGAGATTGTAAGGTTTACTGCTGAGCTGATAGTTCCTGTTGCTATAGTAGTGGGAGTAATCGTTACAAAGAACCCATCGTTAATACTAAAATCTACTGTTGAGTTTCTTATCTTCCTTTACGCTGTTTACTTCCTGTTTTTACCCAGGTTTAACTTCACTTACTCTGTTGTTCTGTTTTCAGTTCTAATGCTAATTTTCAGGGGGTTCTACAGCTCCTATTACTACCCAATAGCTCAGTTTAAGTATCCTCCGGTAAGGGAGGTTGCATCTAGTATAGTTAGAGACTCTAAGGGATATCCTCTCTATACCAAAACTACCTATTTGCAGCTCTGTTTTTACGTTGAGAGGGGAAGGAATGAGGTTCTTCATTTCTCAAGGAAGCCTCCCAGGGATTCCCTCTTCCTTTCTGAAAGTCCCGAAGGACACGTTCTGAGGGTTTACACTCTCGGTAAGCATAAGTTTTTCCTCTGCTCGTACGGCGTTATCTCTTTAAAAGACCAATCAGTTTCGGAAGCGCAGAAGAGGCACTCTCACGAAAAACAAAATCACAGTAAGGAGAAAGGGGGGTCTCCTGGGGGTTGATCTCTACCAGTACGGCGTTTTTCCTCTTTGCAATTAACGGTATTGAAGCGGCAGGTTGAACTACGCCGGATGTCCCTACTACTAAGAGGACGTCGCAACCTTCAGCAAAGTTAAATGCCTTCTCTATTGCTTCTTCAGGAAGGCTCTCCCCGAACCAGACGACTCCTGGTCCTACGATCTCACCGCAGTTTCTACAGAAGGGGAGCTCCCCTTCATCTATCTTTCTAAAAACTTCTCCCTTTAGAGTTTCCTCTGTGATGCTTTTAAGAAAAGTTTTTGACGCTATAGGGAAGAGTTCTGAGAACTCTTCTGCTGTGTAGTGTTTTCCACAGAACCTGCACTTTCCGTCAAAAATGTGGCCGTGGAGCTCCACAAACTTCTTACCTCCAGCTTCCCTGTGGAGTCCATCAACGTTTTGGGTAATGTGGAGGAAACGGGGAAAGAGTTTTTCCATCTCTGTAATTGCGTAGTGTGCAGGATTTGGTTTTGAGTTTGCTATTAGGTGCATTCTCCAGATGTACCACTTCCACACCAGTTTAGGGTCTTCCTGGAAGGCTTCAAAGGTTGCAAGCTCTGTAGGGTTAAACCTGTTCCAGAGCCCGTCTTTTCCCCTGAAGGTTGGAATCCCGCTCTCAGCGCTGAGTCCTGCTCCAGAGAGGACACCAACCTGCTCTGCTTCCTTTAAAACCTCCTGAATTTCAACCATTTTTAAAGTTCCTCCAAATTTGTTAGTTATATACTTGTCTCGTTCAATAATATTACTAGCAGGGGGAAAATTTGTTCTGGGATAAAGTCTACACCCTTGAGGAAATATCGTTTTTACCTTCAGGAAAGTTCTTGTACTCGCTCTTCTTTCCTGAAGATCTGTTTTTTGCTTTGGTTAACGCTAAGAATGTGAGGACATACTGGTTAGGAATACTTAACAGTTCAATCCTTGGAAGGAAGTTTAACAGTAAGCTTACTGTGAAGCTTTACCTTCAGCACTATAAGGGTTTTACCATTAAAGTCGTTACGAGGGCTCTCTACTTTGGAGTAACAGACTCTCTCAGGAAAGAAATTACAACAGTTATAACTGATAACCCCTGCTTAAGATACCTCTTGTCTGAAGGTATAAAACTCAATATAGCCACAAAGGCCATTTCAACTTTTGACGAAGGTAAGTCCCTTATAAAGAACTTTTTGTCTAAAACGGACAATTTCTGCTTTCCAGCTTCCTGTGGTTGTTTGCTCTGTGAAGAGCTAGGAGGAGTTGCAGTTCCTACCTTTGTGGGAAGCACTGAAGTGTGTTAGTTGGTGCCCGGGGCGGGATTTGAACCCGCACGGGCGTGAGCCCACAGGATCCTGAGTCCTGCGCGTCTGCCAATTCCGCCACCCGGGCTTTCTGCCATAGAAAATTTAGTCAATCTGGCAAAATTAACAACCAATTTTCTCCTAAGGAGGAAACATTGAAGTTTGTTGGAGCTCACGTAAGCGCTGCAGGAGGAGTTTTTAACGCTCCGCTAAACGCAAAAGAGATAGGAGCCAAGGCGTTTGCCCTTTTTACGAAGAACCAAAGGCAGTGGAGGGCAAAACCGCTAACTGAAGACGCTGTCAGGAAGTTTAAGGAGAACCTGAAAGCTGTGGGAATTAAACCTGAGCACGTTTTACCCCACGACAGTTACCTTATTAACCTTGGAAGCCCTGATCCGGAGAAGAGGAGGAAGTCTTTAGAGGCTTTTATAGACGAGGTGGAGCGGTGTTACCAGCTGGGGCTTAAGTACCTCAACTTCCACCCGGGAAGCCACCTGAGAAAGGTTTCTGAAGAGGAGTGTTTGAAAATTGTTGCAGACTCTATAAACGAGGCTATCTCAAGAACCAGAGATGTTGTTCTCGTTATTGAGAATACTGCCGGCCAGGGCTCTAACGTTGGATACCGGTTTGAGCACATAGCTCGGATTATTGAGCTTGTAGAAGATAAGAGCCGTATTGGGGTTTGCCTTGATACCTGCCACCTCTTTGCAGCCGGTTACGACATAAGAACCCGCGAGGCTTACGAGAGGACTATGGAGGATTTTGACCGGGTTGTTGGTTTCAAATACCTGAGAGGGATGCACTTAAACGATGCCAAGTCTCAGCTTGGAAGCCGTGTTGATAGGCACCACTCAATAGGAAAGGGGAACATCGGTTTAGATGCTTTCCGTTTCATAATGAACGACCCGAGGCTTGATAACATTCCGTTAATCCTTGAAACAATAGATCCTTCAATCTGGAAGGAGGAGATAGAGCTCCTCTACTCCCTCGTTGAGTAGTTGCAGCTAACCCTTGCGTGGTAGTAATTTGATTTAAAAGCCTTAAAGGAGGGAGAGATGGTTTTCAGGGACAGGCGCCACGCAGGGGAGCTCCTTGCCCGTGCAATTCTGGAAAGGTACGACGGAAACCTTGTAAACCCTGTTGTTGTTGCAATTCCGAGGGGAGGAGTTGTTGTTGCGGAGCCGGTTGCAGAGGCTCTGGGAGCTCCGATTGAGCTTGTGTTTCCGAGGAAGATAGGAGCTCCCTTTAACGAGGAGTTTGCCATTGGAGCTGTAACAGAGGACGGTTACGTTCTGCTGAACCCCTCTGTTCCTCTGGAGAGACTTGGCGTAACAGAGGAATACATTGAGAGGAAAGCCCGTGAAGAGTTAGCTGAAATTGAGAGGAGAAAAAGAAAATACCTGTCTGGACTTAACAGGATACCCCTTGAAGGAAGAGATGTTATACTGGTTGACGACGGCATAGCAACAGGTTTAACAGTGAAAGCTGCCATAGCTTCCTTAAGAAGACAGAATCCAAACAGAATAATCCTTGCCGTTCCCGTTATGCCTGCAGATAGGGTACCGGAGTTCAGAGAACTTGTTGACGACCTTATTGTTCTCTACGCTCCCGAGTTTTTCCAGGCGGTAGGGCAGTTCTACCAGGACTTTTCACAGACGACCGACGATGAAGTTGTTGAAATTCTGAGAAGGAACAGAGAAATGGCGGGGGAGTAGTCCCCGCCACCGATTACATGCTGCAGCCAGAACATCCAGAACAGCCGTGGCCGTGCTGCTTGGGGCCTTCAATGGCTTCCTGGAGTAAAGCGTTAACGGTTTCAAGCATCTGGCTGAACCTCTGGTTTGCCTCAAGGTACTCCTTGCCTACGGGGTGTTCTGCAAACTTCTGGAAAGCCTCCTCAAGCTGCTGCATGGCTTCAGGACTTCCAGACATCTGTGCCATCTGCTGGAGTCTCTGAACTTCGTTTAAGAGCTTGCTTGCCTCTGGATCCATTCTGAGTTTGGCTTCGGCTGCTCTAAAGTTTGCAAGTTCCTCGCTCTCTGCGATTGCCTGAGCAAGCTCAGACGCCTTTTTAATTACTTCTGCAGACATACTGCCTCCTGTTTTGTCATTTTGACTTAAACTTATTCTTCAATGGGGTTTTTGCAAATTCTTTTGCCAGCTTTATATATGAGGATCCCTGGAATTAGAATGAAAAGTGCAAATAGTTCTGGCTTGTGGACTATAACGAACGGGGAATATGCAATAAAGCTCAACATAATCCCAGTTTTACAGAAAGTATTGAGTTCACTCAAACGGTGAACCGGTGAGTGCTTCTCTAGATTTTCCAGAATTATTCCAAATAGGCCATCTAGAAACACTCCAATTACTATCGGTATTGGTGAGATCAAGATGTTAAAGTGTTTGTAAAGAAATATAGTTGCAACTAGTGATATGAGAATTATGAAAAGTACAGCGGAAAGAATTATACTATAGGTGTTATAGAAGAAATCCTTTATGCAAAATAGGATGTTTTCTTTTTTTTCTTTACGTTCACTAAAACTTTTAAACAAGATGTAGTTAATCACAATGAAAGTTAAGATTGCAATAGCAACATCTGCAGCGTATGCTAGGAGACCGCTTTCCTTCGTGGGGTTCAGAATGGAGAGAGCTCCAAAGGCGTGTATAAATACTCCGGGAAACTTACCTATAGGTGTTTCAAATTTATCAAGTGAGCTATAAGCTCCTCCGAAAAATACGATACTGTGGTGAGCAATATAGGTTGCCTTCTCTACTTTAACCTTAAAGTTAATAGGTATTCTGGAATGATGGTGTTCATGTGACTCTTCTCTTTCTGATTCTAAGTACTCCGCAACTTCCTTTCCTAAAGAGGGAGAGTTTGCGGGATAGTAGAGGGCAATTCCTAGTGAAGTGGAGACCGTAGGATCTGCAAAGATGATTCCGGCGTTTTTCATTTCTTTTTTCCACGAAGAGAGACAACTGTTACTAATTCCTTGGAACTTGGAAGGGTCTATAAGGACAATTTTTGTTTTTTGTGCGTGGGACTTCAGGATTTTATCAAGTTCTCTTTGACAGTTCTGATAGTAGCTGTAGACTTTACTGTTCCTGTTGTTTGAACAGATAGGCGATAGGTCAATGTCAATTGCCAGTACTTGGGGGTCTCTATCAAGTATATTGGTTAGCATTCTGCTTAAAGCGCAACGATCAAGGGGAGATATGCCCAGGAATGTATTTAAATAGGCATCTTTACTTATAAGTGTAATGTAAAATGGATGTTCCTTTCTGCTAGTGTCAGAGTCAGGAACTACTTTGAAAACTGGAGTACCTTTTAAATTTGAAGGGAATTGAGTTTCATTTTCAGAAAATATATTAATTAATGCGACGCTCATGTCATCAAATGGTTTAAGAAGGTCAGTTTTGTGGTGTATAAGGAAAACTATAGAGGCAAGAAATAGTAGTTTTACTAAATTGTAGCCTAATAAATCGCAAAGTACCTTTTTAAGAGTTTGAAGTGGTTTGCAGTTACTGGTTCCAAAGAAGCATTCACGGATGTTAGATACTATATATATAAGCCATATTCCTAGAACTAAGGTGAATAGTAAGGTTACTACTAGCACTGTAACCTCTAATTACTTGATTTCTCTACTTTAGAAACGAGATTATTGATAAATTCAACTCTTTCTTTTGTCATTGGATGAAGAAACTGAAGTTCCTGAAAGTAAAATTCTGCTATTTCCTTAAAACTTTGTGCTATTTTATCTACCGCTTCAAGATCTATGTTTACTGGTAATTTGGGATGGGACAGTTTGACAGTTCTTTTTGATATATCTGTTTCAGAGAGAACTTTTTCAAAATTCTTAACGTTATTTTCTAGCTCCTTTGCACTTTCATTGTAAGCTAGATATATGATCTTTACGGCACATGCATCGGCTTCTTTTTCAAAGTCGGTGTATTTCTCTGCTGTTAGTTTCTTAAGTTGTGCTTCTTTAACTATTCCCTGGCTGAAGAAGTAGAGCAAGGAATTGAAAGTATTTTCAGTTTTACCTTTTAATTCTAGTACCTGGTCTTTTAATTTTAGGAGATCGTGTGCGGAGGAAATGGAGAACTTAAAGTTTAGTATGTCGTGACTAATAGAAACAGGAAGACCTTTCCTAAGGGAAGAAATGAAAGATTTAAGTTGATTAATATCATTAATGCCATTCAGTATTTTAGCTTGGACTTCAAAATCGTAATGTCTTTTAAGGTTGTGAGATATTTCATGAGCTAGAGTAAACCGGAGTGCTTCTTCTGTAGGTGTGGGAGATTTTACTTTTAGTTTCTGTTCTCTATATATGTCTCTAATGAACCTGGAGCTTATAAATATAAATCCTCCCGGAACAGAGAAAGCGTTCTTTTCGTTGCTGTCGTAGATGTACAGTTTGAACTCAGTTGGAATTTTGCTTCCCTGCTTTTCTGCTAGTTTCTGTGCTCCTCTAAGCACGAAGGAAAACTCTCTGTCGGCTATTTCGTAAAAGTCCTTGAATTTTTTTCTGTCTAGAATTTGGTCTTTTATCTCATTTACAACTCTCTCCCAGTTTTTTCTCAAAAGCAGTTGGAAGCCACGGTGTATTTGCAAGCTTTTCTTTAATGCTTTCATAGTTGTCGTTCTCAAGGTTGGAGATTAATGACAGTACATCTTTTGGGGTTATCTCTACTACCAGTTGATTGCAAGAGTAGTCTGCCTGTTTTAAGGCTATTATCTCGTTGGCCTTCTTCAAGTAATTTTTGAATAGTTGGTGGATATCCTGTGGATAGGCTCCTTGGATATGAAAGAATATAGCTACTATTAAGGATCCCAGTAGTTTTTTAATTCTCATCTTTACCTCGCTGTTTCTGATAGGTAAAGTTCTAGGTTTCTGTTGTAGCTGAAGTCGTAAAGAGGATTCTGTTTAGAGAAGCTGTCAAATATAGCTGCAACAGCAAGATGGTACTCTTTAGGATCCTCAAAAGTTTCTCTGGCTTTTTCTAGTTTAGTTTTGAGGCCCGGAGTTTCTTCGGGTGTACAGATGGTAAATGTATCTGTAGTTTTGACTGTATAGGTTGTACTTCCGTCATTGTAGGAGAGAACTACCGATATTTTGTAGTTTTTACCTTTTTTGAGGAGTTCTGTCGGAATATCAGCTTTTTGAGTTCCTTTTTTAAATTTTTTTAAGAAAATTTCCTTTCCACTCTGCAAATCTATTAATTTTATTGAGGTTATTTTTCCCTTAGGATCTAGCATAACAACGCTTAGATTTTTTATATTCTTGTCAATATAAACAGTTTCAGACGGCATTATTAGTTCAAAGTGTTCATTAAGGCGGCTACCTGCTATTTTCTTTTGATATGTTAAGACCTTAATTAACCTAGAAATTTTGTATCTGGTGCGTATTGGTTGATAAAACTGATTAGTTTTTTAGAAAAACTGTTGGTTTCTTCAGAAAATGCAGGGGATATGCAGGAAAAAATAAGGGAAATCGCAATAATTGTACCTCTTACTCTCATTTCCTATCCCCCTACCTATTTGCTGACATTAATTATACTTAAAGTTTTTAGGTAGGGGGAGGGATGTTTATGATATTTTCGCTTTTATTATTAGAGGTTTTGGTTGTTTCTTTTCAGAGAAGGAAAAGGAGGATAGAAATTTTTCTTTAAACTCTTCTTGGTTACCGGTGTTCCAGTATATCTCTCCTATAGGTTCTCCTTTCTCAACCCTGTCTCCGATCTTCTTGAAGAAGGCCAAGCCCACGGAGTAGTCTATCCTGTCGTCGGCTCTCTTTCTTCCGCCTCCCATCTCAACGATGAGCCAGCCTAAGGCTTCTCCGTTTATGTCGGAGACGTAGCCGGAGGCCGGAGATTCAACTACCAGCCGTTTTGCCTTTATTTCGGGGTAGGGGTTGCCTCCCAGGTACTTAACCCACTCTTCAAAACGCTTAATGGCTTTTCCGCTCTTTATAACCTCTTCCGCTTCTGTTTTACCCCGGGAGAAGGTTCCTTTCTCTGTAAGCTCGTAGAGAAGTCCTACGAGTGAGGATACCACTTCTAGAAGGTCTGGCTGGACTGTTCCTTTCAGGGCATCTGCCGCTTCCCTTACTTCTAAAGCGTTTCCTGCAAAGAGCCCCAGCGGCTGGCTCATTTCGGTTATGAGAGCTCCCGCCTTCTTACCGTAGAGCTTGCTTACCTGAACAAGGCCTTCTGCAAGCTCTTTAGCCTTTTCCATCGTTTTCATAAAGGCGCCACTTCCCACTTTAACGTCAAAGACTATCGCTTCTGTGTTTACGGCTAACTTTTTGCTCAGGATACTTGAAACTATTAGCGGAATGCTCTCAACTGTGGCTGTTGCATCTCTGAGGGCGTATATCTTCCTGTCGGCCGGAGCTATCTCTGGAGTCTGGGCTGAAATGGAGAAACCGAACTTTTCTGTTACCTCGGAGATCTCCTCGTCTGAGAGCTCCACCTTCATTCCCGTACTCTCTAGCTTGTCAATGGTTCCTCCGGTGAAGCCCAGAGCTCTCCCGGCAAGGAGAGGCGCTTTGAAACCGAGCTCTGCAAGAACCGGAGCTATAACCAGGGAGACTTTGTCCCCTATTCCTCCGGTACTGTGTTTATCAACAAGCGTTCCTTCTGCCTTTACCGTTACTCTCTTTCCCGAACGGAGCATAGAGTCTGTAAGGTGGAGGGTTTCGTCGTAGTTCAAACCCTGAAAGAATATCGCCATTAAAAGGGCGGCCATCTGGTAGTCGGGAGTTTCCCCTGAGGTGTAGGACCTGACTATAAACTCAATCTCTTCCCTGGAGAGTACTTCTCCGTCTCTCTTCTTCTTTATCAGTTCTTTAAAGAGCATCTTTGCCTCTTCTATTCAGGTTAAGAGGAACATTGCCCTTACCATTCCGTTTACCAGAGGTATCAGTATCCAGTTTAACACAGGGCTTATGATGAGTATTATCAGAATGATGGGGCCGTAGGGCTCTATCTGCTTGTACTTTATCCACAGTTTCGGTGGGAGCAGGGCTTCAAGTATTTTTGACCCGTCAAGGGGAGGAATGGGAAGTAGGTTGAAGATACCGAAAGCAACGTTTATGAATATTCCGTACTTGAGCATTAGGAAGAGGGGTTCTGCCACTGAGGGGGAGAGTGAGGAGAAGGGCAGGTACTTAAGTAAGAGGACGAAAACGAACGCACTTATGAAGTTTGCCATGGGGCCGGCGAAGGCTACGAGGATCTCTCCCAGCTTCCACGAGGAGATTTTCCTGAAGTTCCTGGGGTTTACGGGCACCGGTTTTGCCCAGCCGAAGTGGACGAGGAACAGGGCTATGAATCCTATTATATCTATGTGAGCCAGGGGATTGAGGGTTAGCCTTCCGGCCAGTTTTGGAGTGGGATCTCCCAGTTTGTAGGCAACGTAACCGTGGGCGAACTCGTGTATTGTCATAGCCCACAGGATTCCCGGTAGTGCTATCAGGAAGTTGAGTATCCAGTCGTGCAACATCTCCTCCTTAAGAGATTTTCTCCTCTACAACCTCTCCGTAGGGTTCCACCTCTGTGAATATCTGTCCCTGAAACTTATAGAACTGACACCTTGGGTCAAGCCAACAGTTGGGAGGAAGGCCGGCTTTTACGCAGGTTTGGGCTAAGAACTCCTCCTCGTTCCAGCCCCACTCAACGGGAACCTGAGGCAGAAGCAGTCCACTTGCGTATCCGCAGCGGACGATGAGGCCGTCTCTACCCACTTTTATGGCTTTAGGGAGCTCCTCCGGGGGAACGTCTATCGGCTGAGGTGGGGTTAGAACGGTTACTTCAAAGAGAAGTTTGGGAAGTTCTTCAATACTTACAGGGTAGAACCTAGGGTCTCTGGTTGCTGCAGATATTGCCGCATCTATCGTTGCAAGGACTAAGGGCATTATCGGTTCCGGGTAACCTATACACCCGCGGAGCTCCCTCTGAGGGTAGGTTTTCAGCGTTACGAAGACCCCTCTCTTCTCGTAAAGTTCCGGCGGCGTGCCCGGTGGAGGCTCTATCTTTACTCCGCTCCTCAGGTACTCCTCAACGGCTGCCCTTGCCAGTTTTACCAGGAATTTTCCCTTCTCAAGGTCAAGCAGCATCTCTCCCTCCTCTTTTATGTTCTGTTTTTAAATGTAGGAGGGAGAGGTGAAAAATTAAACTCTGAAGATGGTTTTAAAGAGTGCCATGCCGGAAAAGGTTGCCGTTAAACAGAGGGTAACGTTGAGAAATACGTTCAGGAGGGCTTTAAACCAGAGTCCTTCCTGTAGAAGAACCGTCGTTTCGTAGCTGAAGGTGGAGAAGGTTGTTAAAGCTCCCAGGAAACCCGTTATGAAGAATGCCTTCCACTGGGGAGCTATCAGGTTTTCAAAGAGCAGTACGAAGAATCCGATCAGGAAACTTCCTAAAACGTTTACGGTTAGCGTTCCAACCGGAAAAGTAGTTCCTGCAACTTTCTGTGCGAAACCGGCAATTAGAAACCTTGCTACTGCTCCGAAAAAACCTCCCAGTCCAACAAAGAGCCAGGTCAACTTACACCTCAACCTCTTTCAGGAGTTGTTCCGTAATGATATCAAGGGCTCTCTTTCTGGTCTCGTCAAAGTCTATGTTCTCTATTACGGGAACGCCTCTCTCTTTTGCTTTCTGGTAGATGAAATCCTGAATTTTCCTGATAGCTTTAAAGTTCTTGAGGTACTTTTTACTGGTTCTCTGGGAGCTCTTCTCCCTTGACTTAAACCTTCCTCTGTGGAGCTCCTCGTCTAAGGTTGTCAGGACGATGTGGACAACGTGGGCTTTGTCCTTGAAGAGGTCTGCAACTCCCGGAATGAGGTGTATCCCCTCAACAACAAGGCTTACGTTTTCCTTTATTGCCCTGTTGACTACGGCTTTTACGCCAGTTAAGACCTTCTCGCTCTGGTCAAGGAACCCGTAGATTATTCTGTCTTCCTTGGGGGCTTCAGAGAGCTGCGGAAGGAACTCCCCTGCCTCGTAGGAGGAGACGTGGAGTGAGGGGGTGAGCTCCTTTGAGACCATCTTCCTCATAACTTCCCTTATGGAGTCTGTAGAGGCAGTTCTGTTTATCTCTAGGGTGCCTGCAAGCTCTGCTGCAAGCCTTGACTTTCCTACTCCGGTGGCTCCTCCTATCAGAATAATTATCGGTTTCTCAAGCTTTTTAGCCTTTCGCCACAGGAGGTACCTCTTTGCAAACTCCTTACCTAACCGTTTTTCAAGCAGTTTCGCCGTTAACTGGCGGAGCTCCGCCCTCTTTACCCTGAACTTCCCCTTTTTAACGAGGGTGTCGTGAACCTCTTTTGCGATTTCAAAGGCTTCGTTTATGTCAACTCCGGCAGACCTAATGGAGGCTGCGAGTATTCCCCTTGAAAAAGGGACAAAGGCCTTTCCGCACTCTTCACATACCAGAACTTCCCTTTCGCTTACTAAAACCCTGTACCTGTTTGCTACTTTTTTCCCGAATTTCTTTTTAAGGGTTTCGTAAACGAGGTTTATGAGCTCTTCTGTAGAAACTGTTCCTTTAAACTTAGACGCCACGGAGTCGGCAACCCTGTAGGCCTCCTCAATGGACAGGCCTACCTTCATTAAAGACCTTGCTAAAACACCTTTTGAAAAGGGGTACTTCTCTCCGGAGCTGTCTACTACAAACCGTTTCTTCTTTGCCATTGTCTTAGCTTCTCAACGTTTTTTAAGTGTTGATTATAGCTTCTGCTGAAAACGTGGCCCCCTCTGCCGTTTGCGACAAAGTAGATGTACTCTACGTCTGCCGGGTAAAGAGCAGCCTTTATTGAGGAGAGTGAAGGGTTACAAATAGGTGCTGGAGGTAATCCTTTCACGTAGTAAGTGTTATAAGGGGACTTCACTTTAAGGTCTTTGTAAGTAAGTCTGTCAATAGGTTTTCCTTCAAGCTTTAGCGCGTAGATTACTGTAGGGTCGCACTGAAGCTTCATTCCCCTGGCAAGTCTGTTGTATATGACTGCTGCTATTAGGGGCCTCTCCTCTGGAACAGACGTCTCCTTCTCAACAATTGAGGCTACAGTTACAATCTGGAGAAGAGAAGGTTTTCCTAAGGCCTTCTTGACCTTTGGAAGTGGTGAGTAATCTCTGTACAGTGGAAAAACCTTCTTTTTAAACTGTTCTACTGCTAGCTCTATGGCCTTTTTACACCCTGAGCTCTCGTTTATAAAGTAAGTATCAGGGAAGAGGAAACCATTAAGGGATGGGATTTTCAGCTCTGCCAAGAAGCTCTCTTCCTGTGATAGTTTAACAACTTCTCCTTTTCTGCAGATCCCTTCTTCTGACAGTAGCTTATCAAGTAGGAAGACGTCTGAGCCAGGGGGTATTGTGAACTTCTTTAGGCACGGTCTTCCCGTTTCTAGAGCTTTTAGTATCTCTTCAAGGTTCATCTTCCCCGACAGCGTGTAACAGCCGGCCTTTGGCTGAACTTTCTCGTAACGGGCCCAGTAGTAAGCCAGTTTGGGGTGTTTAACGATCCCTTTTAACCAGAGTTCTTCAATAACTTCCTTGAGGGAAGTTCCCTTCTCTACCCTCAGGCTCAGGTGAATTTCCCTTTCCTCTTTAACCTCTCTGTTTAGAATGAGGAACAGTCCAAGGATTCCGAGGATTAGAGCTAAGAGTAGGGTGATTATGAACAGCAGAGCTCCCCTCAACGGAGCCTCTCAGAGGCGCAGAGAAGTCTCTGAACGGCCGTTGCGTTAGACAGTGCCGCCAGAATGAGCGTTGTTTCGGCAGGATAGCCGAGAATCAGACCTCCAAGTAGAAGGAGAACCCTTTCTGGTCTTTCAACGATTCCCGATTTACACTCAGTCCCTAAAGACTCGGCTCTTGCTCTTGCATAACTTGTGGCAAACGCCCCGGCTATTGAAAAGAGAGAGCCCAACAGAAGAAGTTCGTTTCCGACAATGTGTCCAAAGTAGAGGAGACCTGCCAGAGGGAAAAAGTCTGCGTATCTGTCTAAAAAGGAGTCAAGGAATGCTCCGAATCTCGTCGTCTTTCTCATTGTTCTGGCAAGGACTCCATCAAGAACGTCACAGGCTCCTGAAAGGGCTAAGAGAACTGTTCCGTGTAGGAAATTTCCCGTTCCAAGGAGTATGCCTGACAGAGCTGAGAAAATAAAACCTGTTAAGGTAACGGCGTTGGGAGAAATTCCGAGGTTGCCGATATTTTCAGCAAAAGGTTTCAGAACTTCCTGCGTTTTCTCTTTGATTCCGGAAGAACTCAGCATTTTTCCTTTTTCCTGTATTTAGCCCTTTGTCAGAAAATTATAAGCTATAAAATTTGGTTAGTAGGGGGTGAAGGCATAAGTTAACTGGAACAGAAATCTGGAGGTAGACATGGAAAAAGGACTTTCCAGGGAAGAACTGGTTGAGATTATGGCTATCCTTATGGAGGAGGAAGGGTTTGACCTCTACGAACCTGAGGCTGAAGGAGAGGAGTACCTTCCCGACTTTCTGGCCGTTTTTGAGAACGAGGAGGGAGAGAAGCAGCAGATAGCCGTTCAGGTTGAAGACTGCCAGACACTTGAGACTGAAGAGGCAGAGAAGAGGGCAAAAGCCATTGCCGACCACTGCAGACGCTCCGGGGAAGGTTTCATATTTGTTGTCCCCATAGAATGTGAAGAGCTCGGGAAGGAGAAGTTTGAAAAGTGGGGACTCTCAGACGTTGCAGAGTTTGTTCCCATAGGAATTGAGTTTGAAGAGGAAGAGGAGGAGTAGTTGGAGCGCTACTACTCCTACTCCCATTACCTGAAGGAGCTCTTTGGAGAGAAGGTTTTCAGGGTAACGGTAGATGCCGGTTTTACCTGCCCTAACAGGGACGGAACGAAGGGAACGGGCGGCTGTATTTACTGCTACTCGGGGTCTGACTACGACCCTGAGAAGAGGAGAAGGTCTGTAAGGGAACAGATAGCTGAGGGTATAGAGAGGGTAAGACGGCGCTACGGAGCCGAGAAGTTTCTGGTCTACTTTCAGGCCTACACCAACACCTACGCTCCTCCCTCTCAGCTTAAACCTATCTACGACGTTATAAGGGAGTTTCCGGAGGTTGTGGGTCTGATAGTCGGAACGCGGCCGGACTGCGTTCCCGACGAAACCCTTGAGCTCATTGCCTCTTACTCAAAAGACTACCTCGTCTGGATAGAGTACGGCCTTGAGAGCTCCCACTTTAAATCGTTAAGGTGGATGAACAGGGGGCACGGAGTTTCAGACTTTATTGACGCCGTTTTAAGGACGAGGAAGTTTAAAGGGATAAACATCTGCGCCCACGTTATTTTAGGTCTTCCGACGGAAGACTACGACGACATGATGGAGACGGCAGACTTTTTAGCCGCTTTAAGGCTTGACGGCGTAAAGATTCACCCCTTGCACGTTATAAAGAACACAGAGCTTGAGAGGATCTACCTGAAAGAGCGGTTTCCCGTTCTCTCACTTGAGGACTACGTTGACCTGGTTGTTGACTTCATTGAGAGACTCCCTGAAAAGACGGTAATTCAGAGAATTACGGGGGAAGCCCCTGAAGACCTTTTAATCGCTCCCTCCTGGTGTAGCCACAGGGAGAAGAACAGGGTAATTAACCTTATAAGGAAACGGTTTGAGGAGAGGGACACCTATCAGGGAGCCAGGTGCAGGTTTAAGGAGGCGGTATGAAGGTAACGGGGAAGACGGCAGTTTACGGTATTTTCGGGTATCCCGTTAAACACTCACTCTCTCCGCTGATGCAGAACGCTGCCTTTTCTAAAAAAGCTATAGACGCAGTTTACGTTCCCTTTGAGGTTCCTCCGGAGAACCTGAAGGAAGCGGTTGATGGAGTTAGAGCTTTAGGAGTGAGGGGACTTAACGTTACCGTTCCACACAAGGAGAGGATTGTTGAGCACCTTGACTATCTCTCCGACGAGGCGGAGCTCCTTGGCGCCGTCAACACGGTTAAGAACGAAAACGGAGAGCTTACAGGTTACAACACAGATGCTGAAGGCTTTTTGCGGTCTTTATTGGAGGAAGGGGTTGAGCTTGAGGGAAAGAGAGCTCTCATGTTCGGTGCCGGAGGAGCCGCAAGAGCGGTAGGTTACGCGCTCTTAAAGGGAGGCGTTAAGTTCCTCAATATAGTTAACAGGAACTTCTCAAGGGGTAAGGAGGTGGGGGAGCTCCTCGGGAAGCTGGGCAACGTCCTGGTTTATCCCCTCAAGGAGTCAACCGTAGAGGTTCTCTTAGAAGACGTTGACCTGATTGTAAACACAACCTCTCTGGGGATGAAACCCGACGACCCCCACCTATTTGACTACTCTAAAATCCCTTCTGGCGTTACCGTTGTTGATATTATTTACAACCCGCCGGAAACTCCCCTGTTGAAGGCTGCCAGAGAGAAGGGGTGCAAAACGGTTAACGGCCTTGGAATGCTCGTCCATCAGGGGGCGGTGGCCTTTGAAATCTGGACGGGAGAGAAGGCGCCGGTTGAGACTATGAGGGAGGTTCTGAAGAGGGAGCTCTACGGTGGAAATACTTAAAGAGCTCGTAAACTCAGACGTCTGGAAGCTCTACGAGCCCTACGTTGTGGCTCTCCTTCTGGGAGGGCTCGTAGGGGTTGAAAGGGAGTTTAAGAAACAGAGGGAGAAGAAGGCATTTTTCGGAGGGGTGAGGACTTTTACCCTCATCTCGCTGTTTGGAGCTCTCTCGGGAGCTCTCTCCTCAAAGTTCGGACTTCCCCTCGTTTACATCTCCTTCTTTGGCCTTGTTCTCCTTATCGGGATTTCTGAACTCCTTGAGAGAGCTCCCGGCCTTACTTCTGAAATATCGGGGCTTATCACCTACCTGATAGGTCTCCTCTCTTACACGGGAAACTACCAGCTTGCAGCACTGCTTACCATCTCCGTTTTAACGGTTCTCTCGTTCAAGGAGCAGATGCACACCTTCGTTAAACACCTTACCCTTGAAGACCTCTACGCTTTCCTGAAGTTTGCAGCCGTAACCGTTGTTATCTACCCCCTCCTCCCAGATAGGAGCTTCTACGGCGTAAACCCCAGGGAAGTCTGGACGATGGTTGTCGTAATCTCCTCTATAGACTTTCTGGGCTACATACTTACGAAGTTTGCCGGGGAGAAGGGAGTTCTCATAGCCGGGCTTATCGGCGGTCTTGTATCAAGTACTGCTGTTACTGCAACGTTCTCCCCACTTGCCAGGATAAACCCGATCCTTACGAGGGAGTACGCTGCGGGCATCGTTGGGGCTTCTGCAATAATGTTCCCGAGGATGACTGTCCTTGCAGCTATAATAAGTCCCGGTTTTGCCAAGTACTTAGTTATTCCTTCGCTGATTGCTTTCGGGTTTGGAGTTGTTTACGCCTACTGGTTGACCAAGAAGACCTCAAAGAGGCAGGCTCAGGTTAACGTCAGCAACCCGTTTGAGCTCTCAACAGCCTTTAAGTTTGGACTCTTTTACGCCTTTATCCTCTTTGTTTCCAGAGAAGCCCTCAAGTACTTTGGGAACTTTGGCCTATATGCCGTTGCGGCTCTGTCTGGCCTTTCAGACGTTGACCCTCTAACCCTTTCTGTTTCAAAACTTTTCGCCTCAGGTGCTGTTGCACTCATTCCGGCAGTTATTGCAGTCCTGCTTTCGGCTTTTGTTAATACTCTTTTTAAGTGGTTCTTAACGATCTCTATGGGAACGAGGGAGCTGTTTAGGCTTGTTACTCCTGGATTTATTCTTCTTGCAGTTGGAGAAGTTATTGGTGTTCTTGTTCTCTACCTGGTAGTTTAGAGGGGAAGCCCCCAAAAGAGCGGGGGCTTACTGTACGGGGTAAACGCTTACGAACTTCTTGTTGCGCCTTGTCTCAAACTTGACAACGCCGTCAATGAGGGCAAAGAGGGTGTAGTCGCTTCCCATTCCAACGTTCTGTCCCGGGTGGATGGAAGTTCCCCTCTGGCGAACGATAATGTTTCCGGCCTTAACTATCTGGCCGTCGTGCCTTTTAACTCCAAGCCTTTTTCCGATGGAGTCCCTACCGTTTTTGGTAGAACCCATACCTTTCTTATGTGCCATGGCAAACCTCCAATTAGCTTACGATTTCGTTAACCTGAATC
>JALWGN010000084.1 GCA_027013575.1 Desulfurobacteriaceae bacterium | reverse complement strand
GTACGTAACAGACCTTTTAGAGGATCAGGCAGACGAGATAGAGGCAAAGGTCTTTAAGGAGCAGAGCCCGGAGCTCCTTGAGGACATCTCAGACCTTTCCTACGAGATACTTACCCTGAGGAGAACCCTAAAGCAGGTAAGGGATGCCTATAAGTTTGCCATGTCCTTTTCGGGAAGGTTTGCAAGCCCCGAGAACGTCCACTACTTCAGAGACCTGTTAGACGAGATAAGCATCCTTTACGATAGAGCAGAGACGCTCCACGAGTTCATACAGAACGTTCTGAACGTTTTCTCATCACTTGTTAACTTCAAGCTCAACGACATTATGAAAACCCTCACGATCTTTGTAGCCGTTCTTGAACCTCTGATGTTTATCTCCTCCTACTACGGAATGAACGTGGAGAACCTCCCGTTTGCCTCAAAGCCTTACGGAATACTGATAATCTCTCTCTTCATGCTCTTTCTCAGTTTCGGCCTTCTCGTCTACTTTAGAAGGAAGAACTGGATTTAGGGAACGGGATTGAGAGTTCTGGTCTATCAGACGGCCTTTTTAGGGGATCTTATACTGACCTCCCCTCTCCTTAAGTCTATCCACAAAACCTTTCCTGAATCAGAAGTTCACCTTGTTCTCAGGAGAGGTTTTGAGGATGTGTTTAAGGGGTTTGAGTTTATCAGACCCATTTCGGTCTCTAAACCGTCCCCTCTCTCCCTCTCCAGGCTGATAAGGGAGCTCTCCCCCGATGTTGCAATCTCACCCCACCGCTCCCACAGAGCTTCACTGACCCTCTTCCTGTCAAGAGTTCCCAGGAGAATAGGCTTTGATAGAGCCGGTTTCTCGTTTCTCTATACAGACACGGTTCCCCACAGGTTTCAAAAAGGGCTCCACGAGGTTGAGAGGAACCTCTCACTCCTCAAGCCCCTTGAGGGGGAGTTAACGGTTCTCTACGACAGGGAGCCGGAGCTCCCCGTACTGGAAGTAGAAGTTGTAGAGGTTTTAAAGAAGTTCTCTCTGGAAAGACCCTACATCGTCGTTGCCCCGGGCTCTGTTTGGCCTACAAAGGCATGGCTTCCAGAGTACTACGGTGAAGTTATCAAACACTTCAGTAAAAAAGGGTTTACCGTTGTGATTGTAGGTTCTAAGGGAGACTTACCTTACTGTAATAAGGCCTGGGAGTTCTCAGACGGGGGAGCTCTCAACCTGTGCGGAAAAACCACTCTGAGGGAGTTCTTCTCCTTAGTGAAGGGGGCAGAACTTGTGATCTCAAACGACTCCTCGCCGGTTCACGTTGCAGTTTCCGTTAAAACCCCCGTAGTGGAGATTTACGGAGCAACTGTTCCCGACTTTGGTTTCTACCCCTACGGCATGGGAGAGGTGGTTCAGCTGGAAGGGCTCCAGTGCCGCCCGTGTGGAATTCACGGGGGAAAGAGGTGTCCTGAGGGGCACTTCAGGTGTATGGTGGACTTAAAACCGGAACTTGTTATAGAAAAAGCAGAAAAACTTTTGTCTGCGATTTAAAACTTGGTATATTTCCCTCACCTAAACATCAGATACGGGAGGCGGTTAAATGAACGTTAGGGTAACTCCACTTGATACCCAGCCTGTTTACAGGCAGGAGATTGAAATCGTTGAGAGGAAAGGGCTGGGACATCCCGACACCATATGTGACGCCCTTGCCGAGAAACTCTCTGCGGAGCTCTGCAAGTTCTACTACGAGAAGTTCGGTTTCGTTCTTCACCACAACGTAGATAAGAACCTATTAGTTGGTGGTAGCGCTCTTCCCAGGTTTGGCGGTGGAGAGGTAACGGAGCCTATAGAGATCTTCCTGGCTGGAAGAGCGATAAAGGAGTACAAAGGAGTAAAAGTACCAGTTGACGAGATAGCCGTTGAGGGTGCAAAGGAGTGGCTTAAAGAGAACATCCACGCCATAGATCCCGAAAAGCACGTAAGAATTCACACCTACATAAGGCCGGGATCTGTTGACCTCGTTGACATATACATGAGGCAGCTTAGGGAGGGGCTTCCCCTCTCAAACGATACCTCTTTCGGCGTAGGTTACGCTCCGTTTGACGACCTTGAAAACGTTGTTTACCACGTGGAGAAGAGGCTTAACGACAAAGAGTTTAAGAAAGCTCACCCTGAGGTTGGAGAAGATATAAAGGTTATGGGCGTAAGGGTTGGAGAGAAGATAAAGATAACTATAGCCTGCGCCTTTGTTGATAGGTTCATTAAAGACATTAACGACTACGTTGAGAAGAGGGAGAAAGTAAGGAAGACAGCCCTTGAGGTGGCAAAGGAGTTTACGGAGAGAGAGGTTGAGGTAGACATAAATACCGGTGATGACGTTGAAAACGCCAACGTCTACATCACCGTTACCGGAACCTCTGCTGAAGCAGGAGACGACGGAGAAGTTGGAAGAGGAAACAGAGTTAACGGCCTCATAACACCTTACAGGCCTATGAGCCTTGAGGCTGCTGCAGGTAAGAATCCCATAACCCACGTTGGAAAGCTCTACAACATAACGGCCAACGAGATTGCAAAAGAGGTTGTAAAGGAGATTTCAGAAGTTGAAGAGGCTTACGTTTACATGGTTAGCCAGATAGGTAAGCCTGTTAACCAGCCTCTGGCTGTTGACGTTAAGGTGAGGAGCTCCCAGCCTTCCAGCTCTTTCCAGAAGAGGGTAGAGGAGATAGTTAGCGATAAGCTGGCAGAGATGAAGGACATCTGGAAGAGACTTGTAAGTGGAGAGATAACCGTTTACTAATAGAGGGGAGGGGTTACCTCCCCCTTTAAACTACCTGGTAACGAGAACCTCTTTCTTCATCTGCTCTGAGAGTTCCTTTAAAACAGGTGAGTTCTCAAGCTTTTTGGGGTCTGTCTCACCGTTTACGTTGATAATCACAAGCCTTCCATACCCCTTGCCGTAGGCGTTGATAAAGTCGTAAACCGCTCCTACAACCGCTAACCTACCCTCTTTTATGAAAGGTTTGTAGAAGTTAACTGCCTCCTGAACCTGGTAGTTAACGTTCCTCTCAACTCCATCAAGCCATGTCTTCTCAAAGTTGTTACCTGAAGGGCATCTTACCAGAGGGAGGAGGGGCAGGTGGAGGTGGTCTAACTCCTCCTTTATTCCTTCAGTTTCGTTTGAGTAGTTGTGGAGTGCTGCCTTAACGGCACCGCAGTGGGTGTATCCGAGTATCAGGAGTATAGGGGTGTGAAGGTGGTAGATTCCGTAGTCAACAGAGCCCCTTGCGTTTGCAAGCTGGTTTCCGATGTTCCTGATTACGAACACTTTGTCTACAGGGTCTTTAAATAGAGCCATTGTCTGAACTCTTGCGTCGGAGCAGGTAACAAGTGTAACTGTTGGGTGTTGAGCGTTCATGTAAGGTTTAAAGTACTCTTCGGAGTGGGACTTAACGAACGAGTTGTTCCACTCAACAACCTCTTTTAGTGCGTCTGCCGGTGAAACTTTCTCTGTAGAGTGTTCACTGGCAACGGCTCCTGTACCGAGTATCAGTGTTGATAGAGCTACAGTAAGGAGTTTTTTCAGCATCCTTTCTCCCCCAGATGGTTTTAAAGGTATATTTCTCTGTTTTCCAGTATAGAGTAGTTGATAAAATTTGTCAAATTTTAAAGAATCTTAATTTAATTAAATTAAAATTAAACTTTATGCTTTAAGAAGTTTTTAATTGGTAGTTTTTTTTCTTCTTAAACGAAAGATTAAACTCTTCTCTTAAAGAGGTTCCCATCCTTTCCAGAGGTGTAGGTTGTCTTCTCTCCAAAAAGTTCTCTCTCCAGGTCTTCAAAGAACGAGATACCGTTCACTATAAGTGCGGAGATTGTTCTGTTAAGTGACTGGATTTCTTTCAGCAGTTCGCTCTCTTTCTCCAGCTCCTCTACTTCAAAAGAGGAGATTTTTAAAAGGAGCTCCCTCTTCTCCTCCTGAATTCTCTCAAACCGCTCTATCTCCTTTACGGGGAAGGAGAGGAGGAGCTCCCTCTCCTCCTCCATGATTTCCTTAAGTTTTAAGAGTAACTCTCTTGCCGTCATGTCTAATCTGCAAGCATTCTTATTGTATTTAAAATTTCTCTCTGTCTTGTCATAACGTACTTGTGGAGAAGGTTTCTAAAACGCTGATGGAGATTAACGAACTGTACTCCGACCTTCTCTTTGTCTTCTACAGGTTCTATAGACCTTACTTCGGCTTCAGATGAAAAATTACCGTAGGGGAGAAAGATCTCAAGTTTGAGCTTATCTCCGGGGGAGAAGGTACCTTTTGGAGCCAGAAATCCTACTCCGTTTTCTGATAGGTCCCTAACCGGATACTCCTGTCCCTCTAAGACCACCTTAACGGGGAGTTTTGAGGAGACTGTAACCCTTGGGAACTCTCTGCTGAACCTTGGTTCTTCAAAGGGTTTAAACATTGTGGTTTCTATAAACTTATCGCTGTGGTACGTTACGTCTGAGGCCAAAATCCTCTTCTGATTGTAGGCAGGGTCGTGGAAGTAGGTATAGACTCTTCCAAAACTTCCCACTGCTAACTTCAGTTTCGGGTGGCTTTCCCACTGGACAAACTTATCCTCAAGTGAAAGGGGCTTCACTTTTGCCCTTACCGGGAGTTCTTCGTAGAAACTTATAAGTTCAACAGGTCTCTTCTCCGCTATTAGATTCCTGATCCACTCTTCAATCCTCTTTTCTGCACTCACTTCCTTACTTTCCCCCTTAAAATGTCTTGCCAAATTTTACACTAATGCCTAAATTACGATACCGTCAGTTCGGGGCATAGCTCAGCTTGGTTAGAGCGCGTGCCTTGGGAGCACGAGGTCGCCCGTTCAAATCGGGCTGCCCCGACCATTCCTCAGGGGCCCGTAGCTCAGCTGGATAGAGCAACGGACTTCTAATCCGTAGGTCGGAGGTTCGAATCCTCCCGGGCCCGCCACTTCAGAACCTTCCTCTTCTGTAACAGCTCAAAGTAAAGAATTCCAACGTATTCCCTGAAGCCGTTCATTGAGTCCTGAAGGTAATCTACCCTTGGAAGGTAGGAGTACCAGCTGTACTTTTCCCTGTAAACCCTGTAGTCTGCCGGGACTGGAGTAACTTTGAACCCAACCTCCCTGAAAATCATTACGCTTCTTGGCATGTGGTAGGCAGAAGTAACGAGGCAGATCTCCTTTATTCCTTTTCTGGCAAGTATTTGGTAGGAGTATATTCCGTTTTCAAGGGTGTTCCTGCTTCTTCTCTCTTCGGTTATCTTCTCGGCAGGAACGCCTACTGTCTCTAAAAACCGTGCCATAGCTTCTGCTTCACTCTCTGCGTTCTGGCCGTAAACCTTCCCGCCGGAGACCAGAACGGGGAGCTCCCTCTCTCTGTAGAGCTTAAATGCCTCGTAGAGCCTCTTTGCAACGGCTGGCCTTACGGAGGCCTTACCGTTCTCTGCCGGCGAGTGGGGAATCTCTCCTCCGCCAAGGACAACTATGTAGCGGCACTGAACTTTAGAGAGATCCGGGTGAGGGTAGGCGTTCTCAAGGGGAGAGAGTATCAGGTCTTTCCCCGGCTCTATTGAGACGAAGTAGATAAAAAAGAGTGAGAGGGAGAGAAGAATCAGTCCGATTTTCCGTTTTTTTATTAGAAAGAGTAAAAGGGAGAGAAAAAGGAGGAGGACGAAGAGACCGGGAGGAACCAGAAAGACTCCTAAAGTCTTTGAGAGAATGAATAGCATCTTCTATCAGTCTGCCTCTACCGTAACGTTTTCGGGCTTTATCTTTGCAAACCGCCTCTTTCCTACCTGAAGGATAACCTCACCTTTTAGAACGTCTATCTTGGCCTGGTCGTCTAGAACTTTCTCTCCGTTTACCCTTACGCCTCCTCCCTTTATCTGTCGCCTGCCTTCACTTGTTGACTTTACAAGACCTGCCTCTTTTAGAAGACGGGGAAGCCATACAGGGTTTTCAGGAACTTTTACCTTCGGCTCTGGGATGTTCTCGGGGAGCTCCCTCCTTGAGAATACCCTCTCAAAGTGTTCTCTTGCTCTCTTTGCTGCTTCCTCTCCGTGGAATGTCCTGACTATCGTCTCTGCCAGTTTCTTCTTCGCCTCCATCGGGTGGAGCCTTCCCTCTTTAACGGCCTTCTCCATCTCGTCAATCTCTTCTTCCGGAACCCTCGTAACCAGCCTGTAGTAGCGCCACATCAGCTCGTCTGAAATCCTCATAACCTTTCCAAACTGCTCCTCTGGTGGCTCTAAAATCCCGATGTAGTTTCCTAAAGACTTGCTCATCTTCTGAACGCCGTCTAAACCCTCTAAAATGGGCATCATTATGCAGACCTGCTCCTCCTGTCCGAACTCCCTCTGAAGGTGCCTTCCAACAAGCAGGTTAAACTTCTGGTCTGTTCCGCCAAGCTCCACATCTGCCTTAAGCTCAACGGAGTCGTACCCCTGAAGGAGCGGGTAGATAAACTCGTGGATGTGGATGGGTCTTCCCTCTCTGAAACGCTTTGAGAAGTCATCCCTTTCAAGCATTCTGGCAACGGTGTACTTTGATGTAAGCTTTATGAGGTCGGCGGCCGTCATAGAGCCGAGCCACTCGCTATTGAAAACGACAACGGTTTTTTCCGGGTCCAGAATCTTGAAAACCTGCTGGGCGTAGGTTTCTGCGTTCTTTAAAACCTGCTCCCTGGTAAGTGGAGGCCTCGTCTCGTTCTTCCCGGTCGGGTCTCCTATCATCGCTGTAAAGTCGCCTATGAGGAAGTAGACCTCGTGGCCAAGCTCCTGAAAGTCCCTCAGCTTCCACAGAAGAACCGTGTGGCCCAAGTGGAGGTCTGGAGCCGTTGGGTCAAACCCAGCCTTTACCCTTAACTTCCTTCCGCTTTTCAGTTTCTCTAAGAGCTCTTCCTCGTTTATTATCTCAGCGGTTCCCCGCTTTATTACTTTCAGCTGTTCTTCCGGCCTCATTCTCTCCTTCTCCGTCAAGGTTTATCTCCATCGCTGTCTCGTCGCAGTTGGGAAATTTAACACAGTTTATGCAGTCCCTCCAGATTTTGTGGGGGAGGAGCTCCTTATCTATTACCCTGAAACCTAGCTTTTTGAAGAAATCAACCTGGTACGTAAGCGTGAAAACCCGGCTGATTCCGAGCTCCTGGGCTTCTTTAAGGGCGGTTTTAACAAGGGAGCTCCCTATACCTTTCCTTGTGTGTTTGGGGGAGACGGCTAAAGACCTTACCTCTGCAAGGTTCTCCCAGAAAACGGTAAGAGCGCAGGTTCCCAGTATCTCCCCCTCTTCCTCGTAAACCCAGAAGTCTCTGATGTTCTCGTAGATGCTGTGTATCGTTCTGGGAAGCATAAGCCCCAACTTGGCGTACTCGTTTATTAGAAACTGGATAGCCTCGGCGTCTCTTATCCTTGCCTTCCTTATCTTCCCCTTCAAATCAGCTCTCTCCCATTCTAAGAACTTTAACGGGGTCTGTCTTTGCTGCCTTTAGAGCCGGGTAGATGGTTGCTGCAACGCTTATCAGTATAGCAGCAACTGCCGCTACCACACAGTCTGTCGGGTGGAGTTTGAAGGGCAGGTGGTCTATGTAGTAAACGTCGGGGGGAAGCGGTATCAGTTTAAACTTCTCTCCTAAGAGGGAGACGGAGATTCCTATAAACTCTCCAATTACGGTTCCTATCAGTCCGATTATAAATCCCTGAAATACGAATACTTTCAAGATGAACCCGTTGAGGGCTCCTACCGTTTTCAGTATTGCAATCTCTCTCGCTCTTGAGTTTACGTTCATCATTAAGAGGCTTGAGATGTTGAAGGAAGCAACTATAACGATAAGGGTTAAAATGAGGAACATTGCAAGTTTTTCAAGTTTCAGGGCTGAAAAGAGGCTTTTGTTTAGAGATATCCAGTCTTCGGCCGTGTAGTCTTTCCCTAAAACCTTCTCTATCTCCTTTTCCACCTTCTTTACGTTTTCCAGCCTGTCAACTTTTACCATTATTCCCGTTGCAACGTCTCCGAAACCGAAATCTTTCTGAACCGTTTTAAAGTGGGCAAGTATGAGGGAAGAGTCAAACTGATACATTCCCACTTCAAAGATTCCAACAACCGTGTATGTAGCCGTTCTGGGTATAACTCCGAATGGGGTCTTCCTTCCGAGGGGAGATATCACCTTTATCCTGTCTCCTAAGGTAACGCCGAGGGTGTCTGCAAGCTGTTTCCCTATTACGACTCCCCGTTTACTCCTTTTGAAGAGCTCCCAGTCTCCCAGTATCAGGTGTTTCGGTATGGAGGTTACTTTCGGCTCTTTGTCCGGGATGCAGCCTCTGAGAGCTCCGCTCGTTGCCGAGGTAACGGAGCTGCTTGCCGCCATAACGGGAACGTAGAGGAATGGCTCCGTTCCTACAACGTGTTTCAGCTCTGAGATTTTCCTCTCTGCGTAGTCGTAGCGGTAGAAAGGTCTGCCGTCTTTTCTCATAACGATTATGTCGGCGTTTGCAGAGAGGAGCCTCTCTTTTATGGCGTCCTGGAAACCTGTCATTACTGAGTTAACTATTATGAGGGCGGCGACTCCCACCACCACCCCCAAAACCGCTATGAAGAAGGCGAAGGAGAGGTAACCTCTCCTCAGTTTCAGTCCTCTAAGGGCTAACCACCTTAAAAGGGGGTTCATTCTTCCTTCTTCTCCGGTTCAACCTCGCAGATCTCCTCTCCGCACCTCTTTTCCGGGCGAAGCTGTGGAAAGAGGAGAACCTCTCTGATTGAGTCTTTATCTGTGAAGAGCATTACGAGTCTGTCTATACCGATTCCCTCTCCGGCAGTAGGAGGCATTCCGTACTCAAGGGCGGTTATGAAGTCGGCGTCGTACTCCATAGCTTCCTCGTCACCCTTTGCCTTCTCCTCAAGCTGCTGCTTGAACCTCTCTTCCTGCTCTTTCGGGTTGTTGAGCTCTGTGTAGGCGTTTGCAATCTCCCTTCCGAAGATGAAGAGTTCAAACCTCTCAACAAGCTCAGGGTTTCCTCTCTTTTCCTTTGCAAGGGGGGAGATGGCCTTGGGAAAGTCTATAACGAAGGTTGGCTGGATGAGCTCAGGCTCAACCAGAGCCTCAAAGAGCTCCTGAACCCTCTTAAAGTGGGAGAGTTCCTCCGCCTTCTCTATTCCGAGCTCCTTTGCCTTTGCAAGGACTTTTTCCTCGTCGTGGAGGAGCTCCTCCTCTGTAAGCCCTGTTTTCTTTGAGAGCTCCCCAAGGTAGGAGATCCTCCTGAACGGCCTTTCAAAGGAGATCTTCGTTCCCTGGTACTCTATCTCACGAACGCCCTTCCCGAATATCTCGTCTAAGAGGAACTCAAAGAGCTCCTCCGTCATCTCCATAAGGTCGTTGTAGTCGGCGTAGGCCATGTACCACTCAACCATCGTAAACTCTGGGTTGTGGCGGGTTGAGATTCCCTCGTTCCTGAAGTTCTTTCCAAGCTCGTAAACCCTCTCAAATCCGCCAACGAGCAGCCTTTTCAGGTAGAGCTCCGGCGCAATCCTCAGGTAAACGTCTATGTCTAAGGCGTTGTAGTGGGTGATGAACGGCCTTGCGGCAGCTCCCGAGGCTATCGGCTGAAGGATTGGGGTTTCAACCTCAATAAAACCTCTGCTGTCTAAAAACTCCCTGATCTTCTTGATTACCTTCGTTCTCGTTCTGAAGATATCTCTAACTTCCGGGTTAACGATTAGATCTAGGTACCTCTGGCGGTAGCGTTTTTCAGTATCCTTTAGTCCGTGCCACTTTTCAGGTAGAGGTCTTAGAGATTTCGTAAGTGGGATGAGCTCCTTAACCTCTAAAGTGAGCTCTCCGGTTCTCGTTCTAAAGAGGGTTCCCCTAACTCCAACGATGTCTCCGATATCTATCAGCTTCTTGAAGACTTTGTTGTAAAAGTCTGCTCCAACTGTGTCTCGCCTTATGTAGCACTGGATCCTGCCAGACTCGTCCTGAATGTGGAAGAAGGCGGCCTTACCCATTATCCTCATAGACATAATACGGCCGGCCAGAGAGAGCTCATCTTTGGGGAGCTCCTCCTTCTCCCTCTCCTCTTCACTCTTCACTTTTCCAAACCTTTGAAGGAGCTCCCCGGCCTTTGCGTTAACCTCGTACCTGTACGCGTATGGTTCGTAACCGAGCTCTTTCAGCTTCTCAACCTTCTCCTTTCTCTGCTCCAGTATCCTCTCTTCAGCCATTTTCCTCTCCTTGTTAACAGGAAGTAAACCCAACAATTTTAATACTTGTGTTTTGTATAATCCAAAACACCCGAAAAGTGTGAAAAATATTCCTTTTAGAGGCAAGAGGATTGTTCCTGAAAGTTCTAGAAACGATAGGTAGAGCTGTTATCTCCTTTCTGGAGTTCTGGGGTAGGTGGTTTCTCCTATCGGTAAAGGCTCTTTCCTTGGCTTTTAAGAGACCGCTTCGTTTTAACAGGTACATCTACTACCTTGCCGATATAGGAGCTAGCTCTCTGCCTGTCGTTGGAATTACCTCTCTCTTTACAGGTGGAGTTATCGCCCTTGAAACCTACAACGCTTTCCACAGGTTTAACGCCGAGTATATGATAGGCGCCGTTGTTGCGATTTCAATGGCAAGGGAGCTTGCACCTGTTCTCTCTGCCCTTCTCGTAACTGCCCGTTCAGGCTCGGCAATGGCTGCAGAGATCGGAACGATGAGGGTAACGGAGCAGATAGACGCCCTTGAGATGATGGCTGTAAACCCGATTAAGTTCCTGATAACTCCAAGAATTTACACGTCCGTTATCTCACTCGTTCTTCTGACTGTAATGGCCGATATCGTTGGCTATATAGGTGGCTATTTGGTAAGCGTTTACCTGTTTGGAGTAAATAAAGTTCTCTTCCTGAGATATACTCAGAACCTTGCAGAGATGACAGATGTTTACCACGGCCTCATAAAGGCCGCAGTTTTTGGCTTTCTGCTGGCTACAATAAGCTGTCTTTACGGCTACTATACGAGAGGAGGGGCCAAGGGAGTAGGGGAATCTACGACAAAAGCGGTTGTTACGTCTTCTATGGCAATTCTGATTTTTGACTACCTGATTACCTACATTCTGAGGCTCTTTAACTTATGAGAGAGAAGGCAATTGTTGTTAAGAACCTGAGGAAGCGTTTCGGAAGTAAGGTTGTTCACGACGGAGTTTCTTTTACCGTTTACGACGGAGAGATTTTCGTTATTATGGGACCCTCCGGAACGGGAAAGAGCGTCCTCTTAAAGCAGATCGCAAGGCTTATAGAACCAGATGAGGGAGAGATCTACGTTTACGGAGTTGACATCTTGAGCCTTAAGGAAACAGAGCTTGAGAGGTACAGAGAGATCCTCACATACGTATTTCAGAGCGGATCTCTCTTTGACTCCTACCCGGTCTGGTACAACGTTGCCTTCTACCTTATTGAGAAGAAAGGAGTAAAGGAGAAGGTTGCAAGAGAGAAGGCTAGCTACTACCTATCTCTCCTGGGACTCTCTGGAACCGAAGATCTCTACCCCTCGGAGCTCTCCGGAGGAATGAGAAAGAGGGTTGCCGTAGCGAGAGCTCTCTGTATGAACCCCAGGTGTATCCTCTTTGACGAGCCGACGAGCGGCTTAGACCCGGTTATGACCGCCGTCTTTGACAGGCTCATAATCAGGCTGAGAAACGAGTTTAAAAAGACCTGCGTTGTTGTAAGCCACGACGTAAACAGTGCGTTTAGAATAGCCGATAGAATAGCAATACTTTTTAAAGGAAAAATAGTTGAAGTTGGAACTCCTGAAGAGATAAAGAGAAGTGAAAACCCTGTAGTTAAACAGTTCATCAACGGAGAACCTGAAGGACCTATAACAGAACTTCTGGAGCAGGAAGATGGGTAAGCTCTCCCTTGAGGCGAAAGTTGGAGCGTTTGTAGTTGCTGGCCTTTTAGGACTTGGGGTTATCGCAACAACTCTGGAACCTCTCAAGTTCCAGAGAGGAAAAGTTTCTGAAATTTATACGGTTTACTTTAAAAACGCAGCAGGTCTTGAGAAGGATGCGCCAGTTAGAGTGGCCGGCGTTACGGTCGGCAAAGTCATAAGCGTAGGAGTAGTTGACGGTAAGGCTAAGGTAGAACTTCTCTTTACAAAACCTGTTAAGCTCTACAAGAATGCCGTTGCAAAAATAGAGACAATGGGCCTCATGGGAGAGAAGTACGTTGAGATTGACCCAGGTAGTCCTCCCGCTCCGCCTTTACCTCCGGGGTCAACAATTCAGAATACTCAGGTTCCTGCTTCAATGGACGAAGTTATGTCATCACTGAACCAGCTCCTTACGAAGTTCAACCAGGCCCTTATAACCCCCGACGGGAAGAACCGTCTGGCAGTTATTATGGACAGAGTTACTCAACTTACAGAAAGCGTTAACAAAGTTGTGAACGATGTAGATACGGTTATTGCAGAGAATCGGAAGACTGTTAGAAAAGTTCTTGAAAATGCTCTTGCCCTTTCCGAGATACTTAAAGAGGATCTTCCTCAGATAATGGACAACGTTAATACTCTCACCACTCAGCTTTCACAGATGACCCTTGAGAACCGACAGGACATAAGACAGATAGTAGTAAACCTGAAGGAAGCCACGGCTAAAGCCCCTCAGATAGCCCAGAACCTTGATCGTTTGACCCAGAAGCTCCAGAAACTTCTCAACCAGAAAAACACCAAAAACATTGAAGAGACTCTGGCCAACATAAAGGCTACAACGGCAGAGCTTAAAGAGCTCCTTGCAAAAGTGAACGAGGGTAAGGGTACCATAGGAAAGCTCTTTAACGATGAGAAGCTCTACCAGAACCTTTCTAAAACAACAGAAACGCTCGGTAAGCTTGCAGAGAAAGTTGAAAAGACGAAAACTTACATAGGTTTCCGTGGAGACGTAAACACGAGAACAGGGGAAGGAAGGGGGGTCTTTTCCTTCAAGATCGTTCCAGCCAAAACCCACTACTACCTGCTTGAGGTTGTAGGGGATTCCCAGGGTAAAGTGGAGAGGAAAAAGTACTACATAACGACAGGCACTACTCCCCACTGGGAAGAGGAGATAGAGACCAACTACAGAACAGAGTTTACTCTCCAGTACGCAAGAGTCTTTGAGGACAAGTGGTTCCACCCCGGTTCAAAGATTGTTCTGAGGGGAGGATTGAAGGAGAGCACCGGAGGTTTAGGACTTGACTACGTTTACAGTCCTAAACTTGTATTTACCTCTGACCTGTGGGATACTGGCAGGAAAGACGCTAAGGGGGACGACATACCCCCTCACCTCAGGATAGGTGCCAGGTACTTCTTTAAGAAGAACTGGTTTGTCTACGGCGGAGGAGATGAGCTTCTCTACCACAAGTGGAGAGGAGCTTATATAGGGTTTGGCGTTCTCTTCGGAGACGACGATATTAAGTACCTCTTAGGTTCAATGCCCGGAGGTATAAAGTGATAGCGGTTGTTGACTACGGAATGGGGAACTTAAGGAGCGTAAGTAAGGCCATAGAGCACGTGGGAGCTCCCGTTAAAGTAACCAGAAACCCTCAAGACCTTAAAGACGCTAAAGGAATTGTCCTTCCAGGAGTTGGAGCCTTTAAGGACGCTGTAAGGAACCTGAAAGAGTTCGGCCTGTGGGAGGCCATAGTCAGAGAGGTTGAAAAGGGTAAACCGTTCCTTGGAATCTGTTTAGGGCTTCAACTCCTCTTTGAAAAGAGCTACGAGTTTGGAGAGACTGAAGGTTTCGGCTTTATAGAGGGAGAGGTCGTTAAGTTTGACCTTCCAGCGGATTTCAAAATTCCCCACATGGGGTGGAATCAGGTCTATAAGAAAAAGGAGTCGGAGCTCCTTAGAGGAGTAAAAGAGGGGGAGTTCTTCTACTTCGTTCACTCCTACTACGTAAAACCGAAGAACAAAAGCGTTGTTCTAACGGAAACCGACTACGGCATCTACTTCACCTCGGCCGTTGAGAAGGAGAACATCTTTGCAACCCAGTTCCACCCGGAAAAGAGCCAGAGAGCGGGTCAGAAACTCCTTGAAAACTTCGTTAAGATAGTTGAGAGCCTTTAAACTGGTTAATTTTGTTTAAAGAAACTCCAAAAAATAAGTGCTATAAAAACTTGAATGATGTGGGGCTTAAAGAATGAGATTTCGTGTCCTATTTGAAACCGAAAAGCTTCCTGTTATTTACAGACACCGTGTAGTGGCTCTCTTTAAGGAAGCCTTAAGAAGAACAGATCCTGAACTGAAAGAGAGTTTTTACGGGAGCTCCGTTCCCAAACCTTTCACCTTTAACATCTCCCTTCCCCCCGGCTACAGAGTTGTAAAAAGACCTGTTCAGATAGACGGAGAGTTCACCCCCGAGAAGTTTCCGGTTTTACGGGAAGTTCCGGTTTTTGAGTTTGAGGGGGGAGCTCCCCTCTCCCTCTGGATAAGCTCCTCCGACTACCGGTTTCTCATCTCCCTCTTTAACGGACTGATGACGCTTAAGGAGTTCAGCTTCAGCGGAAACGAAGAGATGCTCGTAGATGGAGAGAGGTTAATCTGGAAAATAAAGAGGGTCTTTCCTTTAAGGGACAGACCTGTAACAAAGAGTGAGGTAACCGTAAAGACCTGCTCTCCGATACTAATTGAGAGAAAGAAGGGAGGAAAAAAGGTTCCCGTAACCGTTGACTCTCCAGAGTTTTCAGAAGCCTTCACAACACTTACAGAGAAGATATTTAAAACGCTCCACGGGAGAGCTCCCAAACAGCCAATAACTCTAAAACCTATAAAGGCAAAGTCAAAGAAAATCAAACATACTTTCAAAGCCTTCAGGGAAAAGACCGGCCTTCCCATAATGACCCTAACCGTAAACGAGGGAGTCTTCAGTTTAACCGGAGATCCGGAAGACTTGAGCCTCTTAACAATGACCGGTTTAGGCGCCCGAACCGGCGAAGGCTTCGGCATGGTGGAGGTTATAGGGTAGTGGAGAGGGTTTACATAGCAGACTGGCTCTACAACGCAGGGATAGTGGGATTTCTCAGAGCTCTCGGCGGCCGCGACATTGAAAACGGAAAACTTTTAGACGCCAGCGGCAGAGAAATTGAAGGAGTAAAAATAGGCGACAACTACTTTGAGTTTGACAGGGAAGTTGTAAAGGGGTTTACTGAAAAATTTCTAAAAGCTGCAGCTGAGAAGCACTACCGGTATTACATAAAGCCTTATTTTGAGAACATTTCAACCTCAGCGCCTTCAAATCTTGAAGAAGCAAAAAGACTGAGAGAAAAACTTCAGAACTTCGTCAAAAAGCTAGAGCTTAAAGTTGAAGTACTGAAAGTTACAAAGAAAAACTTTGATGAAGATATTAGAAAGCTAAACTTAGTTGTTAAAGAGCTGGAAGGATACTTAAAGGAGCTCCCCTCTCGCGAAATTTACAACTTTGCCAAAGGCTGGCTAACCAAAGGTTTCTATCACAGCAACTTAACGAGAAGTCTTTCAGAGGAGCTCATCAGAGAAAAGGTAGAAAAACCCCTCCTTCACCCTCCAGAGGAGTTTGCAGTTGGTAGAGGAAGAAATAAAGTTTTATTACCTTGTGTAGTGTGTGCAGACAGATACTCTAAGATTGACCCTACGCAGAAATCTAAAAAAAGTTTGCGTTACTCTACTTCAATTTCAAACTTTGCCGGATTCAATGAGGATAACATAAACTTTATCTATATCTATACTCAAAACAGGCAACTTCCTATATGCGAAGTCTGTAACGCTGTTCTCTTTTCAGCTCCTTTAGGGTTTGTTCCTGTTGGTAACTACTACGATAATAGGTTTCTCTTTGTTAACAACAGTGCATCTGTTGAGGAACTGTTTAAGGACAACGTAAGGCTTGAATCCATTCTCGGGAAAGAGAAAGAAAATCCACTAATTGAATTCTTTACCGAGAAGGTAATACTTGCTCATGAGAGGACTTCTCCACTAACCCTTAGCGGTATATCCGTTGTTGAACTTGAGGCGCAGAAACCCAGAGTTAAAAACTTCAACGTTTCTTATGAAAAAGCAAGACTGTTTACGCAGGAAAAACTTACAGAGAGTTTAAGAAAACTGAGTAAAGCCTCATTTAAACTAAAGGAAGGAAAGGGAAGCAGGACTGTAAACCTTCTTGAGGAGGTAGTTAACCAGCTTCTTACAGATTCTACATCTTTCGCGTTTGTCTATAAGCTGTTCAGATACTACCTGAGAGCCGGTAGCAGCAAGATTGAACAGAGTAGTGATGTTGAAGTTCATTTCAACCCTTTCCAGGTTCTTCAGATTTTAAACGCTTACTTTCAGTACCTTAAACTCTTTGGCGGAGGGAGTATGAAAACTCTTGAGGAAAGGGAGCTCTGGCAGGCGTGGGGTAAAGGGAAGGAGCTCCGCACTTTCTTTAAAAGTGCAGGTCAGGAAAACAAGATTGATTCAATAGCATTTAAACTCTTAAACGCCTTACGAACTGCAAACTACCCCCGTTTTATGGATATTCTCCTCAGGGTCTATGCCGGTTTTTCAAAAGAGGTTCCCTCTCTGCTGGTTAAAGGAGCTCAAAACCCTGAAGTTTTTCAGCTTCTTGGCTACAGCTTCGTGGCCGGCTTTTTAGGTGAGGAGAAAAACAGTTCTGAAAGGGAGGAGGAATGAAACCGAGAGCTGTTACTCTAACAGTTGTTTTTGACGCTATGAGCGGAAACTACGGTGAAACAGTTGGGAACGTTTCCGAGCTGAAGAAGATATCTAAGAAGGGAAACCTTTACTCATTCATTTCCCGTCAGGCGATAAGGTATGAGCTCTGGAAGTTTTTAAAGGAGCAGTTCGGGATAGATACTCCCGAATACTGGAGCTCCCGTCCCCAGATTGCTGAACAGGTGAAAGAGGAGCTCCAGAGAGTCGGGCTTCCTGCAGAACTCCCTCCTTCCGATATACTCCACGCGGAGCAGGAAGTAGTTCAATTTCACCCTTCTGTTAACGCTCTGAACTGCGTTGAGGCAGACCTTTTCGGCTACATGAAGACACAGCAGGGGGAGAACGCAGCTACCCGTTCGGCAGTTGTAAGGCTCTCTCCGGCCATCTCCCTTGAGCCGATGCTCTTAGATACAGAGTTCGGAACTAACAAGAACTTTGCAGATAGAACAGGAGCAAATCCCAACCCGTTCCAGTTTGAGCACCACTCCTCCTTATACACCTACACCGTAACTGTTGACCTTGACAGGTTAGGCTGCGAGTTTGACAGGAGCGGGAAAAAGATAGCGGAGCTCCCGAAAGAGGAAAAGCTCAGAAGGGTAGAGATGGTTTTAGATGCACTTCCCTTTTTAGTAAGAGAGGTGAAGGGAAGAACCGAAAACCTATCTCCACTTTTTGCCGTAGGCGGCGTTTACCCGGTTAAAAACCCCTTCTTTATGGGAAGGGTCGGCGTAAGTTACAACCGCAACACCGATAAGTACTCTGTAAACACTGCTGTTTTAAACAGCATCTTCGGTTTAGCCTTCAAAGGGGAACCTGTTGGCAAATATACCCACTGCGGCTTTGTAAGTGGATTTTGGGAGAACAACTTTAAGAAGGAGCTCCAGCTACCGGAGGGTAACTTCGTTGGAGATGTTGCCGGATTCTTTAGCAAAGTTAAAGAGGAAGTCAGGAAAGGTCTGGAGTAAACAATGGAAGCCTTAAAAATTAGACTCTACCAGCCTGTTGCCTGTTACAGAAAGCCTCTCTCCTTCGGGGTAGTGGAGACCTTTCTCCTTCCCCCATTCTCAACAGTTAAAGGCTGGGTTCACTACACGGCAGGTGTAGAGAAAGAGTATTCCATGAAAGTAAGCATCCACGGTAGCTTTGGAACTGTAGGTTATCAACTCCAGAAGTTTAAGAAGTTTGACAGAAAGAGAGAGGGTCAGCCGGAAGTTCCCGCTTTCGGTAAAACCCTGATAAGTTCTCCCATCTACGTTCAGGAACTGTTTGACGTTAACCTTACGATTTATTTATCGGCAGATAGAGAACTCCTTCAAAAGTTCCGTCAAAACCTTTTGATAAAGGATTTTATCTCCCTTGGAAGGAGGGAAGACCTTGCTCTCCTTGTTGAGGAACCAGAGTTTGTGGAACTTGAACCTTTTAAAGCTCCGCGCTTTCTCCGTATTAGAGAGCTTACTTATTTAACGAGAGAAACTGCCAAAAAGTTAAAACTGAGTGGAACCTATTATAGGCTCGGGATCTGTTACGACGAGGATCTCAAAAGGCTTGTAGGGTGGCGCTATTTTGTGAATAAGAGGGACTTCCTGCTTACAAACCCGATATCAAGGAGAGTAACTCAACCCCTTAATTCCGTTTATACCGACCCTGAAGATGGTAGAGAGGTTGAAATGGTAAATTTAGAGGCGTGTGGTGAAACTTTTAGCGAAGGTTCTTAAAGGAAAAGAAAGGAAAACCTATCAAACTATTGAGGAACATACAGAGGAGCTCCTTAAAAATCTTGAAATTCTTAGAAACTTTTACGGAGACGAGATTGGGGAAAACCTTGAAGGAGAAGCGGGAGATTTCTGGGAGCTCCTCAAGAAAGCGGCTCTCTACCACGATTTAGGGAAAGCCTCCTCTCACTTTCAGTATAAAATCAGAAAGAGTTTAGGTTGGAAGGAGAATTTTAAAAAGCCGGAAGGGAAAGAGATTCCCCACAATTACCTTTCCGCCATCTTTCTCCTTGGGGAGAGCTCCTTTAAGTTTGACCTGTGGGACGTTCTTCTCTTTGCCGTTGCTTTTCACCACGAGAGGGAACTTGACTTTTCGCTGGAACGCTTTAAAGAGAGCTATGAGGATTTAAAAGGAAAGTTCCCGTACATAGAGAGTTTCCTGAATAAACACGAAGAAAAACTTGGGGAGATAGAGGAGTTAGCACTTGAGGACGTTTACAGAATTCTTTTAGAGCTCTACGACATCTATAACTCGGGAGCTCCCTACAGCCTTCTAAAAAATCACTGGAACGGCGTAGTTTCTGAAAGAACAATTATTTTTACAAAAGGTCTTCTCCACAGACTTGACCACTCCGCCTCGGCAGGAGTTCCCGTTGAGATAGAGCCGATAAAGGGAAAAGATAAGACTGTTTTAAGGAAACTCTCAGAAAAACTTGGGAAAAAAGCAGAGTTTAAACCGTTTCAGATTAGAGGAAAAGAGAGATCTGGGGAGAACCTGATAGTTGCCGCTCCAACGGGAAGCGGTAAAACGGAGTTTGCTCTCAACTGGGCTAAAGACAGGAAAACCTTTTATACCCTTCCGGTTAGAACCTCTGTAAATGCCATGTTCAAGCGTTTAAGTGAGTACTTCCCCAATGGAGTGGCTCTCCTCCACGGAGACGCTGCAGCTGAATACCTCCTTGGCTCTGAAGACGAAGGCCTTGAGGCTAACTTTACCCAGTATAACCTGTCCCTTCAGCTCTCCATGCCGGTTACAGTCTCAACTGCCGACCAGCTTTTCACCTCTGTCTTTAAGTATCCGGGGTTTGAGAAGCTCTACTCAACAATGAGCTACTCCTCAGTTGTAGTTGACGAGCCGCAGGGCTACTCGCCAGACACCCTTGCCTGCATAGTTCAGGGAATAAAAGAGGTTTCAGAGCTTGGTGGAAAGTTCTGCGTAATGAGTGCAACACTTTTTCCCTTCCTTCAGGATGAGTTAAAGAACTTTGACGTTTTAGAGAACGAGGAGCTCTACGAAGAATACCCGAGAAAACACCAGATTGAGGTTGTGGAAGATTCCATTCTCAGTTCTGCCGACCTTATCTCCTCTCTCATAAGTTCAAGAAAACGGGTTCTCGTCATTGTAAATACCGTTCCTCGGGCAAAGGAGGTTTACAGGCTTTTAAAGGACAGTGTGGGAGCTCCTGTCAAACTCCTTCACTCCCGTTTTATTCAGAGAGACCGTTCCCGCCTTGAAGATAAAATCTACGCCGACCAGAGAAGAAACGCTCCGGTGGTCTGGATAACTACTCAACTTGCAGAGGCCTCTTTAGACATAGACTACGACGTTCTAATAACAGAGGCAGCCTCTTTTGATTCACTTGTTCAGAGAATGGGTAGAGTTTACAGAAAAAGGACTTACGAGGGAAGAACTCCAAACGTTTACATCTACACAGAAGCCTCAGGAGTCGGTTCAAACTCTGTTTACCACAGAGAGCTTGTTGATGCAGCGATTGAAGCTCTGAAACCCTTTTCCGGAAAGACTCTCAGAGAGATTGAGAAGTTTGAGATTATGGGGGAGCTCTACTCCCCTTCACAAATTCAGAACACAGACTTTTACAGGAAATTTAAAAGCAATATAGACCTTCTAAAGTATGGGTTCAGATCAAAAAACAGACAGGAAGCTCAGAAGTTCTTCAGAAGGATTGCTAACATTTCCGCCATTCCGGAAGTTATCTACAGGAGAATGAGAGAAACCGTAGAAAGCTGCATAAATACAGTTCAGGACTACTCGTTAGACCGAAAGGAGCGCTTAAAAGCTCTCTACAGGTTGAAGGAGTTAACAGTAAGTGTTCCCGTTTTCCTCCTGCAGAAAAACAGAGGTGCTTCTGTAGTGAAACTCCCTGGGTTCAAAAAGCACGGTATTTTCCTGGTTAACCTTCCTTACTCTGTAAACCTTGGCCTTGAAGATATTCTTGAAGAAGGAGAAGATGCCGAGTTTATCTGATTTTGAGAATGTAAGAATAACAGGGGTAAAGGTTAACTACTACTTTGTCTGTAAGAGGAAGCTCTGGCTCTTTTCCCACGGCTTGGCGTTTGAGAGTTCATCTGAAAAGGTGGCTTTAGGGAAACTTTTACACGAAGTTGTTTACCCTTCAGCCAGAAAGAGGGAAGTTTTAATAGATAACCTTATCCGAATAGACGTTGTATCCCGAAGGGCTGTAAGGGAGACGAAGCTCTCGTCTAAGATGGAAGAGGCCGATAGGTGGCAGGTTTACTACTACCTCTTTTACTTAGAGCAGTTAGGAATTAAACGGGAGGGGGAGATAGCCTATCCGAAAGAGAAAAGGGTTGAGAGAGTAAGGCTTACAGATGAGATAAGGGAAAAGCTGATTGAGGTTCTGGAGGATATAGAGAGGGTGGTTTCTCTTCCGAAACCTCCAGAGGCGGAAAAGCGTTCCTACTGTAGAGCGTGTGCCTATTACGATTTCTGTTTCTCGGAAGATTGAGATGGAGAGGTTTTACATCTTTTCACCTGGCAGGCTTAAAAGAAGAGATAATACCCTCTACTTTGAGGGGGAGAAGGGGAGCAAGTTTATTCCCGTTGAGAACGTTAAGGAGATATACATCTTTTCTGAGGTTGACTTAAACAGCAAGGTGCTGAACTTTGTTTCACAAAGCGGGATAATTCTTCACGTTTTCAACTACTACGGTTACTACTCCGGGAGTTTTGTTCCAAGGAAGTCCAGTATTTCAGGGTTTCTGACCGTTAAGCAGGTAGAACACTACCTTGACGGTGAAGAGAGAAAGTTTCTTGCTGCCTCCTTTGTTGATGGAGCCATATATCATGCCGCCAGGAACCTTAAAAAGAGAAACATTCCAGAAGAGGAGCTTGAGGAGCTGAGGGAGCTCCCTTTCCACCTCTACAGAGCTTCGTCTGTTTCAGAGATAATGGCCGTTGAGGGAAGAGCAAAGGAAATTTATTACTCTTTAATTGATACCCTCATTGAAGATGAGTTTTTCAAAATAGGAAAGCGGGAGAAGAGGCCTCCTTCCAACGCTGCAAACGCACTTATCTCATTTGTTAACTCGCTGGTCTATACGGCTACCCTTTCAGAGATATACAAAACCCAGCTTGATCCAACAATAAGCTACCTTCACGAGCCTTCAACTGGCCGTTTTTCCCTCTCTTTAGACATCTCAGAGATATTTAAACCTCTTTTAGGAGATTCGGTAATTATCTCCCTTATAAAGGGAAAACGCTTGAACAGGAAAGACTTTGATAGCTCCTTAAACTACGCTTACCTGACAGAGGACGGCAGAAAAAAAGTTGTATCGGCTTTTAAGGAAAAACTTAATACTACAGTTAGACACAGAAAATTAAGAAGGAACGTTTCCTACAGGTATCTCATACGTCTTGAGTGTTACAAGCTGATAAAACACCTGATTGGAGAAACCACTTATAAACCGTTAAAGGCCTGGTGGTGATGTTCGTTATAGTTACTTACGACGTGGACGTTAAAAGGATAGACAGAGTAAGGAAGATTTTAAGGAAATACCTCTGCTGGGTTCAGAACTCCGTTTTTGAGGGGGAGATAACCGTTTCAAACCTTGCACGGTGTAAGGCTGAAATTTCTCAGGTGATAGACGGAGAGGATTCTGTTTACTTTTACGTTGTTAGGGGAGCTCCCCAAAAAGAAGTTATTGGAGTTTCTAAAAACCCGATTGACGACATTATTTAGTTAGCATTTCCTAACTCTGCAGCGAGCGAAATTTGAGAAGGAGTTCTATTTAGCCTTTGGAACATAACTGCTTTGCTAAGTTCTATTAGACTTTTATAAACAACTCATAGACGGTTCGCTGCAGTTGACCTTTCCCCGGGAGCTCCGCTATAATTAAAAAAGCGCTTGTAGCTCTTTGACATTTAGAATACGCTAAATCTGGGTCTTTTATCTGAACTAGTGGGATTTAAACGCATCTACAGTTATTTTTCCACCCTTCAAAAACTTCACTTTTATCTGAACTAGTGGGATTTAAACTAGTGGAATGGAAGTTCGGATATATCAACGAAGTTTTCTTTTATCTGAACTAGTGGGATTTAAACACGGAGTTCCTCTTCAGGTTCGGGTTCAGCAGGCTCCTTTTATCTGAACTAGTGGGATTTAAACTCGTCCTTACTTGCGTAGTAAGCTGCTGCTCCTGCAACTTTTATCTGAACTAGTGGGATTTGGGTTTTTGTTTGTTTTCTCGTCGTACCAGCAGGCTAGGAAGTAGAGTATTGCTAATGCAGGAGAGAGGGCGATAACAATAAGAGCAACTATAAATGCTATTACCACGCTGAAGATGCATAGAGCCCAAAACCAGCCTAATATTGTTTCAACTGAAGTCATCCTACTTTCTAAATCTAATCCTGAACTTCTTTAAGGGCTTTCTGACTGAGGCTCAAATTGTTTGGGGAGTTTGCGATAATAGAATCAGATACCCTGTTCTGGAGGGAGTATGTCTCTTTTTGGAGCTCTCACGGCTGCAAGTCAGGCTCTTCTCTCTCAAAAGGTTGGTATAACAACAACAAACAGAAACCTGAGTAACGTTTATACAGACGGCTACTCCCGAGAAGCTCCGGTATTTGCCGACGTTCCGGGAATGGGAGTTCAGGTTGAGACGGTAAAGAGGGTTTTCAGCAGAGCCTACTTTAAACGCCTCATAGATGAAAACGGAGAGTATTCTCAGCTTTCGGCCTATAAGAACGTTCTTTCTCAGATAGAGAGCCTCTTTAACGACCCTATGGGAAGCGGTCTTTCCGATGCTATCAACCAGTTTTTCAACTCTCTTAACGACATAGCCGTTAAACCAGACGACATAGCCGCCAGAGAGAACTTTCTGGCCGTTGCTAAAACCCTCGTTGGAAGAATCAGAGACACTTACTCTTCCCTTGAAGAGATTGAGACCACTTCTGTTTCTCACCTGAAAGACGTTGTTTCAGAAGTTAACAGGCTTACGGAGAAGCTTGCAGAAATAAATAAGAACATGCTCCTGTACAAAGACTCCCCCGAGCGTTATAACCAGTACCTTGACGAGAGGGACAGGACGCTAAAAGAGCTCAGTTCGCTGGTTGACGTTAAGGTTGTTTACCTTCCAGATGAAAGGGTCAGGGTTTTTACTGCTAAAGGTTTTCCCCTGGTTTCTGAGGAGAGGAGTTTTGACCTCTCTGTTGAGGAGTCGGCAGATGGCGTTAAGGTTCTTGCAGACGGTATAGACGTAACGGGCGATTTTGCCAAAGGGGAGGTGGGGGGAACCATTGCAGGCATAAAGGCCGTTGAGGAGTTTAAGCAAAAGCTAAATAACCTGGTTTCAACCTTTGCAGAGAAGGTTAACCAGCAGCACGAGGCAGGTTACGACCTTTACGGTGATACAGGAGTAGCTCTCTTCTCTTCCGACAACGGCCAGCCGATAGACGCTTCAAACATAACTCTCGCTTTTGAAGACCCTAAGAAGGTTGCGGCGGCCTCTGATCCCAACTATCTGGCTTCTGACAATACAAACGTTAAAAACCTTATCAGCCTTGGAGAGGAGAAGTTCAGCGAGCTTTCAGACCTGAGCTTTGCAGAGTATTATGGAACAGAGATAGCCTCTTCTATCGGTTCTGAGGTTAAATCGGTGGACGACCTTTTAAAGGCCTCTCAGTTCAGGCTTGATGCTATTGAGGAGAAGGTGAAGGAGCTTTCCGGCGTTAACGTGGACGAAGAGCTTGTCAACTTAACGAGGTATCAGAGAGCCTACGAGGCTGCAGCAAGGGTTGTTACTGTAACCGACGAGCTTCTTCAAACCGTTTTAGGTATGGTGGGGTAGGTTATGAGTATGAGGGTAACAGACGGAATGATATACGACATACTCCTCAGGTACGACAGGCTTAGGGAGGAGCAGCTGAAGAGGAGTACGGAGGAGCTCTCCTCAGGAAAGGCCATTCTTAAACCCTCAGACAACCCTGTTGACTTTGCAAGAGCTCTAAGGCTTCAGCGTTTTGTTGACCACATTGAGAGGTTCAACAGGAACATTGACCTTACGGACAACACTCTGAAGACTGCCGAAACGGCCATGACTTCTGCTATTAACGTTCTTCAGGAGGCGAAGGTTAAGATAGTTCAGGTTCTGAACACGGGAGCTCTCAACGGAGATGACGCAAAAGTTCTGGCCGACTACTTCAGAAACGTTGCTGCCTACGTTGTTAACATGGCAAACACGAAGATAGGAGACTCTTACCTGTTCGGAGGGGTTAAGACCCAATCTGCTCCATTCTCTTCAGACGGAACCTACAACGGAGAGACTCAGGAAACGACGGTTCCGGTTGCCAACGGGGTAGAGGTTAACACCACCTTTAACGGCTCAGACTACTTTGGGGTTAACAGGGTAACCAACAGAATAACGGTTGTTGAGGTTCTCAATAGGATTGCAGACCTTATAGAGGCTGGAGACTTAAACGCTTTGAATACCGAAACTGTTCAGGTTGACCTTGGAGAGGGCGTTGAGAACCTGAAACTTCTTGATGCCTTTGACAAAGGCCTTTCACAGATAGAGACCTACCGTTCAATACTGGGAACCCAGCAGAGGGTTGTTGAGGACGTTAAGAACCAGAACGACGCCGTTGCCGTTCACTTTAAAGAGTTAAAATCAAAGATAGAGGATGCGGACTACACGGGGGTGATTGCCGAGTATGAGAAGGCAAAGACTGCCTATCAGGCGCTGCTGGCTGCAATTACTCAGACTCAGAACCTCTCTCTCCTTAACTACTTTAAGTAGGAGTTGAATGCACCTTTTTAGCTGTTACGTTGACGTTGAACGGTTTTTAGGAGAGCCTGTTAAAGAGCTGGTTCACTTCCTTATCTGTCTTCGCAGAAAAGAGCGGTTTCCCGTTATTACCCACATAGCCCGTTTTTTTCAGTACGTTGACCACGTTAATCAGTTTCACCAGTTTAAAAAGGAGAAGAAAGAGGAGTTTTTAGGAGCTCTCCCCATATCCGTTGCAGAAAAGAGAATCCTCTGGAACCTGATAGAGAACTTCTTCCTTAAACACGCCGAGAACTCTTCAGGCAGGCCTATACCGCAGGACGACGTTGTCTCTTTGAGGAAGGGAAGGCTTTTTGAGGAGCTGGTTTTTCACCTGGGGCCTGTTGAGAAGGGAAGGGTGGAGCTCCTCTCTATGCACTGTCAACCTATGGTTAACCGAAAGCGGCTGAAGATTTTCTGCAGGGGGAGGGAGCTCTCGGGGAAGAACGTTGACGTTGCCTTCTGGGGGAAGGGATATGTTGAGGCCTACGAGTGTAAGGGTAATGCTGAGTTTTTCATGAGGCTGGCCTTCCACGGAGGGGAGAAGGCGAGGAAGGTGAGGGAGAAGATACTCTACCTGAACCAGCTGGCCTATGAACTTTCTAAGTTCTTTGAGGCGAGAATTTACCTTGCAAGTTTTGCTCCCGACATAGACCTTGACTGGTGCAGGAGAACGGCTCTTGAGTGGGTGAGGGAGTGCGGAGCTCCAAAACTTGACTTTGAGATAATCACAATTAACGACTTTCTGGAGAGGATAAGCTCCTAAAAGCTTAGGGGTCTATCAGCTTTTCAACTTCAGAGAGGACTTCTTCAAGGGTTTTACCCGTTGTGTCAATTACAACGGCTCCGTCTGGAACTCTGAGGGGGGCAAAGGGTCTGTTCTCGTCCTGCCTGTCCCTCTCTATTACCTCTTTTAGAACTTCCTCGTAGGTTACGCTGTAGCCTTTCTTTTTCAGCTCCTCGTACCGCCTCCTTGCCCTCTCCTCCGGGCTTGCCGTCAGGTAGATTTTCAGCTCTGCGTTGGGGAAGATGTAGGTGCCTGCGTCTCTGCCGTCTATCACTATCTTTTTCCCTTTAGCCATTTTCCTGAGGAGCTTTACAACTATCTCCCTCACTTCAGGAAACTGTGCAACCTGAGAGGCTAGAAGACCACCTTCGGGGGTTCTTATCTTTGCGGTTACATCTTTTTCGTCTAGTAGAACTCTGCCGTCTGGCAGGAGCTCAACTTTCAGGTTTTCGGCAACTTTTAGAACGGCCTCTCTGTTTTTAAGGTCAACTCCTGCCAGTTTACAGCCGTAGCCGATTGCTCTGTAGAGAGCTCCCGAATCTAAATGCATATATCCGAACCTTTTCGCTATCTCCTTTGCCAGAGTGCTCTTTCCCGCTCCTGCAGGTCCGTCTATCGTGATTATTTCAGGGTTTATCAACGCTCCCTCTCTATCTCTGAAAGTGTTTTCCGGTAGAGCTCTCTCAGTTTCTCGCTGATTCTGACGGGATATTCTACCTTCTGGTCTATTCTCTTTAACTCGTCTGGCAGTTTTGAGAACCTTTCAAGGAAGTACTCCCTTGACTCTTTTAGGGTTGGGAGTCTTTTTACCGGCTGGCCGTTCTCCATCACCTTCTCAAGGAGCGGCTCTCCGGGGAGCTCCTCTCCAAAAACGCCAACTGTGTCTCCGTTCTCCTCCCTGAAGACCTGTTTCCTTCCCGGGTACATCTTCTTCCCGGAGCTGGTCTTCATTACAGGCCTTCCGTTAAACTCAACTAACTTGTAGACAAAGTCTATGTACGGGGAGTCTGCAGATGTTCCGACCTTCGTTCCTACTCCGAAGGCGTCAACGGGAGCTCCCCTCTCTAAAATCTCCTTCACTCTGTACTCGTCTAAACCGCCGCTGACTATGATTTTTGTCTCTGTAAACCCTGCCTCGTCTAAGAGTTTTCTGGCTATTTTGGAGAGCTCTACAACATCTCCGCTGTCAAGCCTTATCCCTTTAAGGGGAACTCCCATCTCTTTTGCAACTTTTATCGCTTTTTTAACTCCCTCAACGGTGTCGTAGGTATCAACCAAGAGAACGCCGTTGTTGGGGAAGGCCTCAAGGTAGGCTCTGAAGGCCTCCTCCTCGCTCTCAAATGACATTATGAAAGAGTGGGCAACGGTTCCAACAACGGGAATTCCGTAAACCTTCCCTGCCAGAACGTTTGAAGTTCCGTCAAAGCCGGTTAGGTAGGAGCTCCGTGCAACCTTCATTCCTGCGTCAAAC
>JALWGN010000083.1 GCA_027013575.1 Desulfurobacteriaceae bacterium | reverse complement strand
AAAATCCTTATGGCGTATTGAATGCCAACATCAGTTTGAAAACAAGAAACGCCAGCATAGGTTTGTGGGCAAAAAACATAACTAACGAAAAATTTATCAAATACTATTTTACCATATCAACTTTGCAAAAAGCTTATGCCGAACTGTCCAGACCTGTCAGTTTTGGTATCTATGCAAAAGTTAATCTGTTCTAACCAACCTAGTAGGTTTCCAAAACCTGCTAGGTTTAGATGATAAAACTATTAAATCATTAAAGAACTTCCTCATTTCCTCAAATAAAAAGCAGTTGTATAGTTTGAAGTACAAAATGACAATTTAAAAGTAAAACCTTTTATGAACTACAAATAAATCCTCAATTCCTCAATTTAAATCATAAAAGCATAAATCGATATCGAAAGCTAATAGATTTTATAATATAAATGAACCCAACCAAAGAACATATCAAATACGGCGTGATGCTGAATCTGTATTTGGCACAATCCATTCCGATGAGTTTTTTTGCAACGGTTTTGCCGGTGATTATGCGCGAAAATCATTTTTCACTGACATCTATCGGCTTGATTCAGTTGGTAAAATTGCCGTGGTTGTTAAAATTTGCGTGGGCACCCTTGGTCGATACGTCGCAAGGACGTATTTCGTCCTACAAAAAATGGATTTTCGGTTCGGAATTGTTCTACGCATTGGTTATTTTCAGCATTGCTTTTTTCGATTTACAAACTGATTTTAAATTAATTGTCATACTATTGTTATTGGCTTTTACGGCATCGGCTACGCAAGACATTGCCACCGATGCATTTTCTTATTTGATTTTAAAGAAAAACGAAAGGGGAACCGGTGGTAGCACACAAACAATAGGGCATTTTCTGGGAACTGTCATCGGTAGCGGATTGTTGTTAATTATCTACCATTATTTCGGTTGGAACATATTGATTGCCGCACTTGCCCTTTTTGTGCTTTTGGCACTTATTCCGCTTTGGCTGTATCAACCGCGACAGACTTTTCAAGCTCAAAAAAACATCCCGAAAATTAAATTCAGCGATTTATACCGGTTTTTTAAACAACCTTTTATGAAATATCGTGTTGGCATGTTGCTTTTGATTTACTCGGCAATCATCGGTATCTTAACCATGCTTAAACCTTGGATGGTGGATTTGGGTTACAATATCAAACAAATCGGGATATATTCGGGCTTGATAGGACCGGCTTCGGGGGCTTTGTTTGCTTATGTAGCGGGCAAAATAATTAAACGCAAAGGACAAAAATTCATGTTAAAATGGCTTCTGTATGCCTTTCTTATCATCAATTTATATTTCTTTTTGATCAGCCGGCAAACGCCTTCTTATATATTGTTGCAAATCGGTATTATAGGCATTTGGGGCATTTACAGTATGACTACGGTATTTGTTTACACTTTTTTGATGAACAGCATCAGAGCCGGACGTGAAGGTACCGATTTTACTTTGCAAATCGTGCTGGCGCACATCGGCAGTCTTTTTATAGCCGTGTTGAGTGGCAAATTAGCACATGTTTTGGGTTATTCGGGCTTATTTTTAACCGGCGTAGCTGCTAGTCTTATCTTGTTGATTATCATTCCTTTATTATATAAAAAATCTTTGCAATATGAAATTTCAGGTTGAACTTTTTGAAAAATACAACATACCGACCCCACGATATACAAGTTATCCGCCGGCAAATTATTTTAAAGATGCCGAAGCGGACAAGCCGGACATAAAATCCATTATCGAACAATCCAACAAGGATCAACCCCGAAATATTTCTTTGTACATCCATATTCCGTTTTGCGGACAACTTTGCTTGTATTGCGGTTGCAACACGCACATCACGCAAGACAAAGAAAGCATGCGGCGCTATGTGGATACTTTATTGAAAGAGATTGATTTGTTCGCCAAACATTTGAACAATAACCGCAAAGTGTCGCAGGTGCATTGGGGCGGTGGCACGCCCAATTATTTGCCGGTCGAAGAAGTGGAACGCATTATGCAGCGCTTGCATACGCATTTCGATTTTATCGCTACGCCCGAAATTGCCATGGAATGTCATCCGGCGCATTTGACCAAAGCTTATACCGACAAGCTGGTCGAAATGGGATTTAACCGTTTGAGTTTCGGCGTGCAGGATTTTTCCGATAAAGTCTTGGAAACGGTGCATCGTGAAAAACCGATTATTCCTATTGAAGAAATGGTGGCTTATATCCAATCTTTTAAAAATCTGTCCTTAAATCTTGATTTTATCTACGGATTGCCTTACCAAACATTAGATTCCTACCAAAAAACTATGCAAAAAGCCCTTGCTTTGCAACCGAACAGATTGGCGGTATTTTCTTATGCACATGTGCCTTGGGTTAAAAAACAGCAAAAATCTTTGGAAAAATACGGATTGCCGACTGCCGAAGAAAAAATTGCATTGTTTGAAATGGCTTACAATCTGTTGTCCGAAAATCATTATGAAATCATCGGATTGGATCATTTTGCCAAACCCGATGACGATTTGAGCATCGCTTTGAACAACAAAAAATTACATCGCAACTTTCAGGGTTATTGCACTTTGGAAACCACCGGACAGGTCTATGCTTTGGGTGTGAGTGGTATCAGTCAAATGGAAAATGCTTACCTGCAAAACACCAAAGACCTTAAAAAATACGAAGCGGCGATTCAGAGCGGTGTGTTTCCGGTTGAAAAATATTATTTGGTTTCCAACGAAGAAAAAATCATCAGAAATATCATTGAAGATATTATGTGTAAT
>JALWGN010000082.1 GCA_027013575.1 Desulfurobacteriaceae bacterium | reverse complement strand
GGCTGGCTCCGGGGCGCCTGCCTGTGGGCTAACCCCGGAGCGAGACGGTAAAACACAGGCTAAGCCTGTAGAAGCTACTCGGGCCGCATCTCCGGACGCGGGTTCGAATCCCGCCACCTCCACCAAAATAACAACTACCACTTAAACCAGACTACAACAGTTCCATCCCTTAACCTTTCAACGGCCACAACTTCAGCTCTCTTGTTAGCCTTCTTAACAAACTCACTCCAGGGAACTTCTCTACCGTTAACGATACAACCTTTCTTTCCAGGGGTTTTACAGGTTAAGTACCAAACGTGCCTACAGTCCTTACAAGGTGTCCAGATTGGAAAACTCTCCTGAGGTGTAACTGCTGAACTGGAAAGGGAAGAAGGCTGTACTCCTGATGTAGCTGGAGTGGATGTTTCGGCTAATGAATTATGAATCATCGTTACCAACAGTACAGAAAACAGCAATGCTCTCATCTTCTCCTCTCTTCTTCGTACCAGAATGCCGTAAGGTTAGGATTATACTGAGATTTGCGGGCCAGGAGCCCGCAAGAAGGGTCAACTAAGTTGTGGAACTCTCTGCGTCGTTGTAGATGTCTCCAACGATGGGTTCGTTGAATCCCTTAAAACCTCTTACAGTTTCAACTCTAAACTGGGTTGACCTGTACCATATCTCCTTTGGAGGCTCCTTAACAGGAGTAAGCTGCCAGCCTCTCATCTCCTGGTAGTAGTCCCAGTTAACGTACTCGTTGAAGTTGTGAAGCAGATCAGTAATAACAAGTCCCATGTCAATCAGAACTTCCTGGATCCTCCTCCACTTGTCAACAGAGGACTCCCTGCGGGTAACTCCAAAGTAACCTGCACACCTGGGACCTTTGAGAGTTGCAACACCTCTTCCTACAAAGGCCTTTATCGCCTCAACAGTCTCAGGAGGGTCTGTAAAGAAGGTGTCGTAAGCTCCAACGACGTCTTCAGGAAGGGGCTGGCGGAGGTCGTGAACCCTTGCATCTATTCCCAGGTTGTACTCGTCAGAAACTTCTTTAATGAAGTTTACGAGCCTCTCGTCAATCTCAAGGATCGTTACCTTAGCAGGAAGCCCAGTTAAAGCAAGGGCAATACTCATAAGGTCGTCGTCTCCGAGGACTACTACCTTCTTACCTCTCAGGTCTCCCCTGTCGTCAGCAAGGGCTACCCTTGCAAAAGTGTTCTCGGGGGTAACGTAACCCTGGTCGTACTGGTGAATAGCAGGAGGTCTGTTCTCCTGAATCTTTAAGAACTTCTCAAAGGCAGGCCTTAAGGAGTCGTCAATGATTACACCCCTTCCCTTACAGGTTGGACACCTATGTGAAACGAAGGGCTCAATTCCCAGCCTTCTGGCAAGCTCAGCTCCGGCCTCTGTGAGGAGTATCTGGGTTCCCTCAAAGGCCACAAGGTCGTGTTTGTTCAGGAGCTTCAAAATCTCAGCAACCAGCGGAAGAGGTTCGTCTGAGAGGTCAACGATCTTCCAGAAGCTTGGAGAGGACATTACGGCTGCAATAACCTTCTCAACGCTTCTGGGGTAGGCGGGAACCTGTGTGTTGGCCTCTGCCTCCCTTGCAATCTGCTCAAGTATTTCCATTTCTACTCCTCCCTGTATACGAAGTTTGGTATTGCAAAGGCTCCGTAGTGGACTTCCGGGTTGTAGTACTTAAGCTCCCCGTTCTTCTCAACAAACTCCCTGTAGAGCTTTCCCAGGGCTGAAGGGGGAGCTCCCAGCGGATCTAACCTGTTTGAAGCGATTGTAAAGCTCCAGATACCGGAAGGGTAGGTGGGAATAAAGGCAAGGTAAGGGCGGACGATTTTAAAGACTCTGGAGAGCTCCTCAACAACCTTTTTATGAACTCTCCTCTGGGCAAAGGGAGATTCAGACTGCGTTACAAAAATTCCGTCTGGTTTTAACGCCTTTGCAGCATCTTTATAAAACTCCTCCTCGTAGAGAACCTTTGAGGGGCCTACAGGGTCTGAACAGTCAACGATTATCAGGTCGTAAGTATCTTCCTTATCCCTTACAAACTCCCTTCCGTCTCCAAATACCAGGTTGACCCTTTCGTCTTTAAGCCCGCAGGAGATTGAAGGCAGGTACTCTTTAGCAAACTCAACAACGTCTCTGTCTATTTCAACCATGTCTATCTGTTTGGGCTCGTGTTTCAGAACCTCCCTAACAGTTCCTCCGTCTCCACCTCCTATAACGAGTACCCTCTCTATCTGTCGGGTAAAGGTAAAGGCGGCAGGGTGAACTATCATCTCGTGGTAGATGAACTCGTCCCTCTCGGTGGTCTGAATAGCTCCGTCTAAAACCAGCATCTTCCCCCAGTCTTCTGTCTCAAGGAGGAGGAGCTCCTGGTACGGCGTCCTCTTCCTGAGGGCAGACTTCACCTTAACGGTTAGGCCTGTTCCGGAGAGCTCCATCCCCTCTCCAGAGTAGTACTCGGTAAACCAGAGCATTCTCACCCCCAGAACTTTATTAAGAGCTCCCTTACAATCTTCGCCGCGAGCATCTGGGTAATGCCGCTCGGGTCGTAAGGGGGAGAGACCTCAACAACGTCAAAGCCCACTACGTTGACGGCTGGTAATTTATAGATAAGGTCAAAGAATTCAACCGGAGAGGCACCAGGAGGCTCGGGAGTTCCCGTTCCTGGAGCGTAAGAGGGGTCAAAGAAGTCTATGTCAACGGAGAAGTAGAGGGGAGTACCCAGACGGGGGAGGAGAAAGAGGAGCTCAGAGAGAGAGTCAACAACGGTGATGTTTGGGT
>JALWGN010000081.1 GCA_027013575.1 Desulfurobacteriaceae bacterium | reverse complement strand
CTGGCCTTTTCGGGCTCGTCGTTTCGGGTTGAGAGGGCTTTAGCGGCAGCAAAACCTGCAACTGCTAAGGGAGTTATACAGCTTTCAGCTCCTCCGGCAACCATAACGTCTGCGTCGCCGTACTGGATAGTCCTGTAGGCTTCTCCTATTGCGTGGGTTCCCGTTGCACAGGCAGTAACGACGGAGATGTTGGGACCTTTATACCCGAACCTTATTGAGACGAGGCCTGAAGCCATGTTTATTATCTCCATGGGAACGCAGAAAGGAGATACGCGCCTTGGTCCCTTCTCCCACAGTATCTTTAGCTGCTGTTCTATGGTTGTAAGGCCGCCGATTCCCGAACCTATAAGAACCCCTACCCTGGTTTTGTCCACGTCCGACTTTTCAAGGCCGGAGTCCTCAACTGCCTGAACGGCAGCTCCAACTGCAAACTGGATGAAGGGGTCTGTCCTTCTGACCTCTTTCTTGTCAAAGTACTCCAGTGGGTCAAAGTCCTTTACCTCTCCGGCTATCTGGACGGGGTAGCCTTCCGGGTCAAACTTTGTGATTCTGCCGATTCCGGACTTTCCCGCCGTCAGGTTCTCCCAGAACTTCTCTACGGTACTCCCCACCGGAGAAACAACTCCCAGTCCTGTAACAACAACTCTCCTTCCCATTTCACTGCTCCCGATTTAGAACTTTATAAGTGAGAATACAGGGTATCCCCTCTCTTCAATCTTCTTCCTTCCTCCAAGGAAGGTAAGCTCTAAGAGGAAGTCAACGCTTATAATGTTCCCTCCCAACTTCTCAACAAGGTCTATTGCCGCACTCATCGTTCCGCCTGTTGCGAGAACGTCGTCTATGAGAACGACTTTCGTTCCCTCCTGTATGGCATCCTCGTGTATCTCTATGCTGTCCTCCCCGTACTCCAGCGTATAGGTGGCCTTAATGGTTTTGTAGGGAAGTTTTCCGGGCTTTCTAATTATTGCAAGTCCGGCTCCTATTTTGTAGGCAAGGGCTGCTGCAAGTATAAACCCCCTTGACTCTATCCCTGCAACTATCTCAACTCCTGCACCGATGTACCTGTTTCCTATGTAGTCTATAACTTTTTGAAAAGCCCAGGGCGTATGGAGAAGCGGGGTTATGTCTTTAAAGACTATTCCAGGTTTTGGAAAGTCTGGAACGTCTCTTATGAGGGACTTAAGCTCCTCTATCTCCTTGTGGATGTTTAAGTCTGTCTCGTTAAAGCTCATTTCTCCTCCAGGTTGAGCAGTTTTTTGACAATTTTAACAGCTTGCTGGGCGTCTCCGCCGTAGATGCCGCCTATTGACTCGGCATACTCGGGAGTCACAACGGCTCCCCCTACAATTACGGGTATATCAAGCCCTGCTCTCCTTATGGCTTTTATCGTCTCCTCCATGGCGGGAAGGGTTGTCGTCATAAGGGCGCTGAGGCCAACGACGTCTGCCTCCTCCTCTTTAGCTGCCTCAACAACCTTTTCAGGGGGGACGTTTGTCCCGAGGTCAACAACGTCAAAACCGCTGTTCTCAAGCATGGTTATAACGATGTTCTTTCCTATCTCGTGAACGTCTCCGTGAACTGTTGCCATAACTATTTTCCCGCCAAGCTTAACGTCTCCTCCCTTCTTCTTCATCTCCCTCTTTAGAATCTCAAAGGCAGACTGAACGGCCTGAGCAGAGCGAAGCATCTGGGGAAGGAATATTTCTCCCTTCTCAAACCTCTTTCCGACAACGTCTAAGGCGGGAATCAGGGCTCTGTCGCTTATCTCAACCGGGTCAAACTCTGAGAGAGCTCTCTCCGTCGGCTCAACAATTCCCTCCCTGTCTCCTTCTAAAACTTTCCTGAATACCTCACCTAAAACGCCGGGGGGAGCTCCCTCATCCTCTTTAGACTCTCCCTTCTCCTCCTTTTTCTCTCCCTTTGGCTCAAACTCTAAAGAGATTTTCTCCCCGCCGACGAAAGAGCAGGTAAGCTGGCAGATTTTCCTGAGGAGCTCCCTGCACTCTCTATCCTCTCCCTTTGGCTTATAGTTCTGGAACTTCTCAACGAACCTCTGGGCTCCTCTGTCTTTGCCTACTAAAACGTCTGAGGCGTATATGGTCTCAACCATTCTGGAGTCGCCTGTGTTGACTATTCCAGAGTCAAGGCCGTTGTAGATGGCCATTGCCATAAAGGCCGAGTTTATAAGTGGGCGGGCAGGAAGGCCGAAGGAGACGTTACTTACCCCTAAAGTTGTGGCTATTCCAAACCGCTCCTTAACGAGCCTTATAGCCTTTAAAGTCTCAACTGTGGAGTCTGGCATTGCGCTGACTGCAAGGTTTAAAACGTCTGCAACCGTTGAATCCTTTGATATTCCTAACTTCTCACACTCCCTTAAGAGCCTCTCTACTATCTCAACCCTATCCTCTGCCTTCTCCTTCAGTCCCTCGTCGTCTATGGCAAGGAGCAGAACGTTGGCTCCGTATTTCTTTACCAGAGGGAGGATGCTCTCTACGTCCTTCTCCTCTCCCGAACAGGAGTTAACGATCGGCCTACCGTCGCACATCTTCAGGGCTTCTTCAACGGCCTTAGGGTCTTTACTGTCAATAACGAGGGGAAGGTCTGTCGTTTCCATTACAACTTTTACCGCCTCTCTCATTGCAGAGGGCTCGTCTATTCCGGGAACGCCAACGTTAACGTCTAAAAGGTCTGCTCCCTCCTCTGTCTGTCTCTTCGCCTCCTCCTTTACTACTGAAAAGTCCCCTTTTTTCAGGGCTTCCTGAAGCCTCTTTTTACCGGTTGGGTTTATCCTCTCACCTATCATCCTCGTAGGATGGCCGCTTCCTAAAAAGACGAGCCTTGTTCTGCTTGCAACTTTTACTCCCCTAACCGGGTCCCTCTTTACAGGTTTCAGCTCCTTAACCGCCTCTTTTATAGCCCTTATGTGGTCTGGAGTCGTTCCGCAGCAGCCCCCTATTATGTTCGCTCCTGCCTTTACAAACTCAACAGCGTACTTACCAAAAGTCTCAGGAGGTTCAGGGTAGATAGTTTTTCCGTCTTTTAGAACCGGGAGGCCGGCGTTAGCGTAAACGACTATTGGCGTTTCGGTTACAGATGCCATTCTTTTCACAAGGTCTACAAAGCTCTCAGGGCCCAGCGAGCAGTTTGCTCCAACTGCGGCAACTTTAAAACCTTCAAATATGGCAGCAGAGACTTCAGGGGGAGTTCCAAGGAGTGTTCTTCCGTCCTCCTGATAGGTCATACTGACCATAACGGGGAGGTCGCAAGTTCCTTGTGCTGCAACAACTGCAGCCTTTGCCTCCTTTGTATCAGACATGGTTTCAATCAGGATTAGGTCTGCTCCAGCCTCTGCTCCCGCCTCTATCTGCTCCTTAAAGACCTCTACTATCTCGTCAAAGGTGTAGTCTCCAACGGGCTCAACGAAAACGCCGGTGGGGCCTACGGAGAGGGCAACGAGAGCTCTCCCCCTGGCAACCTCCTTTGCAACTCTCACCCCTGCCGCTGTAAGCTCCTTTACCCTGTCTTCCAGACCGTAGTGGGAGAGCTTTATCCTGTTGCTGCCAAAAGTGTTTGTCTCTATTATGTCTGCTCCAGCCTCTATGTACTCAGAGTGAATCTCCTTTAGAACTTCCGGTTTTTCTACGTTGAGGAGCTCCGGCGCGTAGTTAACGTCAACCCCCTTCTTCATAAGCATTGTTCCCATTCCGCCGTCTAAAACCCAGATACGCTCAGATTCCAAGAAGGGGTTTTTTGACAAGTCTGCCTCCTGAAAAGTTTTTAAACTGAGGGAATTATAGCAGCGGAAAGGACTACTCTTTAAAGTGGGAAATTACCCTTTCAGCCTCTTCAAGAACCTGACCGACAACCCAATCAGACTTCGGTTTTCCCTTAGGGCAGTAGCGCTCCTTTTCAGAGTAGAGGCAGCCGCAGTACTGCTGACGGTAGAGACCTTCTGCCTTTGAAATCTCTATCCCCTCCTTCCAGCCTTCCCTGAAGTCAACGTTTAAGAACTTTACGCCGAACTTCTGGGCTGCACTCTCTGCAAGGGGAACCATCAGCTCCCTCTTCTGATACTTTGAGTAGAAGAGGGTGGAGGTAAAGGCGTCAAACTTCCCCTTCTTTGCCACAGCCGCCGCCATCTCAAGGCGCATTGAGTAGCAGATCTGACACCTTACAGGCTTCTCCTCCCTGAAGGCAACGGCTCTGAACCACTTTTCAGGCTCGTAGGTGTCAAAGTAGATAACCTTAATATTCTCAATTCTTTCAAACTTTTTAACTGTTTCCATCCGCTTAACGAACTCCGTACAGGGGTGGATGTTGGGGTTGTACCAGAGACCTACTACTTCGTACCCCTTCTCTTTCAGCCACTTTACAGGGTAGCAGGCACAGGGGGCACAGCAGATGTGAAGGAGAACTCTCACTCCTCAAGCTCCACGTCAAGGTCTGTCTTTACCTGGTTTTTGCCGGAACGCTTTGCAAGGTAGAGGGCTTTATCGGCCTTTTCAACTATCGCCGTTTCGTCAAGTCCGTCTCTCATCATCGCAACGCCGAGGCTTATCGTTACAGGTATCTGAACGTCTTTGTACTTGAAAAGGTGTTTCTCTATTGACTTCCTGAGCCTCTCTGCAACCCTTAAAGCCTGGCTGAAGGTAACACCGGGAAGGAGAATTGCAAACTCCTCTCCGCCGTAGCGGGCTATAACGTCTCTGGCTCTCAGCTGGCTTTTAAGAACCCGTGCAAGCTCCTGGAGAACGTAGTCTCCGGCCTGGTGTCCGTAGGTGTCGTTTACCTTCTTGAAGTTGTCTATGTCAATCATTATGAGGGCAAAGGGGTAGTTCCGTCTGTAGAAGTCGTTTACCATGTCGGAGAGGGCTCTGTCAAAGCTGGCTCTGTTTGCAACCTGCGTTAAAAAATCTACCGTCGCTTCCTTCTCCCTCTCCTCAAGCTCTTCTGTCAACTTTTTTATCTGGCTGTTTGCCTCCTCAAGCCGTTTTTTAAGCTCCTCGTTCTGCTTTCTTATCTCCTGGAGCTCCACGAGAACCTGACCGACCATGTCCTTTACTGAACGGTCTTCTACGTTCTCCTTTATCTCCTTAAAGGACTCCTCCTTCTTTGAGAGGCTCCTGTTGTGCTTCTCAAGGCTCTCAATTACTCCGTCAATTTCAGAGACTATCTCTGAAGCAACCTTTTTAATGAGCTCCCTCTCTTCAGGCTCAACTTTAATCAAAACGTTCTCAACTTCGGTTGTTGTGGGGTACTTCTCCTTGAAGAGTCCCATTATCTCAAGGTCTGAAAGCTCCAAGTTGTTCTCAACGATGTAGCAGAATATCTCAAACCAGAGAACGTAGTTTTCCGGAATGAGGGGTATGTTGTTCCTGGCGAGGAACCGGAGCTCCTCCTTGGCTATCTCTGTTATCTTCTGAAGCTCTGAAGGGGTCAGTTTTTTCTTCTCCCTTACCTGTTTCAGCAGTTTGCACTCTATTTTTCTCTCTCCCATAGCAGCTCCACCCCCGCTCCCTTAAAGCTGTTCTGGAAGGGCATGCTGAGTTTAACAGTCTTTATTCTAACAGATTCAGGATTCCATTTTTCAAGAATAGTGTTTAATAAAATATCTTGAAACTCCTCAATGTAGGTAAACGTTCCTGAAGAGACCTGAATAAGCGTAGAGTGGAGCTCCTCGTAGTCAACAAAGGTTTCGGCCGTTATCTCAACGGTCAGCTCTACCTCTACCCCCAGTTTTCTCTCCTCAGGGTAAACGCCACACTTAAGGTGAAGTTTCAGCCCCTCTATAAAGACCGTCCTCCTGAGCTTTCCTCTCCTCTGCAACTCTCTCTGCCTCCTTTACCAGTCTCTCTAAAGCCTCTTCCTGAGAGAGTTTGTCAATCACTTTCCCCTTAACAAAGAGGATGAAGTAGTCTCCGGCGCCGGCTATCCCTACGTCGGCAAAGCTGGCCTCTCCGGGGCCGTTTACCGCACACCCCATAACCGCAATTTTTAAGGGAACCTCTATGTGCTCAAGCCTCCTCTCCACCTCTTCTGCAAGGGTCTCAACGTCAACGAGGCACCTGCCACAGGTGGGGCAGGAGATAACCTCAACTCCTCTCTTTCTCAGCTCAAGGGCAGAAAGGATTTTGTAGGCTATCTTCACCTCCTCCTTTGGGTGGGTTGAGAGGGATACCCTTACCGTGTCCCCTATCCCCTCGTAGAGGAGTATTCCCATTCCAACGGCAGACTTGACGGCTCCGGAGATGAAGGTTCCCGCCTCTGTTATGCCTATGTGGATTGGGTAGTCGGTCTTTTTTGCAAAGAGTTTATTTGCAATTACGGTTGTTTTAACCTCTGATCCTTTCAGCGAGAACTTTAGGTTGGTAAAGCCTATGTCTTCAAAGCGTTTTGCGTAATCAAGGGCTGTTTCAGCGAGGGCTTCCGGGGTGGGAGCTCCGTACCTTCTCAGAACCTCCTTTGGAATTGATCCGGAGTTTACCCCTACCCTTATGGAGATTCCCCTCTCGGCAGCGAGCTTCGCAATCTCTTTAACCTTCCACCACTCCCCTATGTTTCCCGGGTTTATCCTGACGCAGTCTGCTCCGTTCTCTATCGCAAGGAGCGCCAGTTTGTGGTCAAAGTGGACGTCGGCTATGAGAGGTATGGAGATTCTTCTCTTTATCTCCGGTAAAGCTTCCGCTGCCTTTACGGAGGGAACCGCAACCCTTACAACTTCGCAGCCAACCCTCTCAAGCTCTTTAATCTGGGCAACCGTCGTGTCAACGTCTTCGGTAAAGGTGTTTGTCATAGACTGAACAACGACAGGGTGGGAGCTCCCTATCGGAACGCTTCCAACCCAGACAGTTCTGGTTTTCCTCCTCTCTATCCAGCTCAAAGGGTTCTCCTTTCGGGAATTGGCTATATTTTAACCTCCATGAAAGATAAGGTTAAGAGGAACTTCTCTAAGGCGGCTGAAAAGTACGATAGTCTCGCAACCCTCCAGGAGAAGGCCGGGAGGGAGCTCCTCAGGCTTTACGAGATGGCAGGAGCTCCAAAACCGGTTTTAGACCTTGGAGCCGGAACGGGAAGACTCCTTTCCGGTAAAGGGGTTGTAAGCCTTGACATAGCACCCGGAATGGCAAGGCTCTGCAGGAAGAGGGGAAACCTCTCTGTGTGTGGAAACGGGGAGCTCCTTCCCTTCAGGAAGGGAAGCTTTAAAGGAGTTTTCACAAACTTCTCCCTCCAGTGGACAGAGATTGACCGGGTAACGGAAGAGGTGTTCAGAGTTTTAGAGAAGGGAGGGCTCTTCTTCCTCTCCGTTCCCGTAGAGGGAAGCCTTGAAACGCTGTTTAATGCGTGGAGGAGGGCTTCGGGGAGAGCTCCGGGCTTTCGTTTTCCGAAAGAAGAGGAGATCTTCAGGAAAACGGCGGAACTCTTTGAAGTTTTAACTTTCAGAAGGCTATTCCTCATAGAGAGGTTTAACTCACCAAGGGAGGCTTTAAAGAGGGTAACGGGAATAGGGGCTAAAAACCCCTTCGTAAGGGCAAGTTTTAAAGAGGCAAAGAGGTTTAGAGAGATCTACGGGGAAGACCCCGTAGTTGAGTACAGGGTCTTCCTCGCCGTAGCCAGAAAGACCTAAATCTCCGCCTCCTTGTGTCTTGAGGCGTGGCACTGAATATTTACGGCAACAGGAAGGGAGGCGATGTGGCAGGGGTACCACTCAATCTTCACGTCTAAAGCCGTTACCTTTCCGCCAAAGCCTGAAGGGCCTATACCGAGTTTGTTTATCTCCTCTAAGAGCTCCTCCTCAAGCCGTGCGTAACGGGGGTCAGGGTTCCTGTGGCCGATAGGTCTTAAAAGTGCCTTCTTCGCCAGGTAGGCGACCTTCTCAAAGGTTCCCCCGATGCCTACTCCAACTGTGATTGGAGGGCAGGGGTTGGGTCCTGCGTCGCTAACGGTCTTTAAGACAAACCTTTTAACACCCTCTACACCGTCGGCAGGCTTAAGCATTGCAAGCCTGCTCATGTTCTCACTTCCGCCGCCTTTTGCAGCAACGGTAATCTTTACTCTGTCTCCGGAAACGATTGAGTAGTGGATAACGGCGGGGGTGTTGTTTCCCGTATTCTTCCTATCAAAGAGGGGGTCTGAAACGATTGACTTCCTCAGGTACCCCTCTGTATAACCTTCGGCAACTCCCTGGTTTATGGCATCTTCAAGGCTTCCGCCGACAAACCTGACCTCCTGTCCTACCTCAACGAAAACTACGGCAAACCCTGTATCCTGACAGTAGGGAATCTCCTCTGTTGCCGCTATCTTTGCGTTCTCCTGTAGAATGTCAAAGACGTTCTTACCTACAGGAGAGACTTCTCTCTCCTTTCCCTCCTTAAAGGCGTTTAAAACGTCCTGAGGAAGGAAGTAGTTGGCCTCCATACAGAGACGCTTAACGGTTTCCCTCACTTTATCTACGTGTACTTCTCTCATATCTCACTCCTTAAAGGGGCAGTTTCTCTACCAGCTTCCTTACAGAGTCAACAGACTTCCTCCAGGCCTGCCACTCCTCTTCAGAGAGGTCAAGCTTAATAATCTCCTCAACCCCTTCTTTTCCGAGAATTATGGGAACGCCAACGCAGAGGCCGGAGGCTCCGTAGTACTCGCCTATCTCTCCGTCAAGGTAAACGCTGGCAGAGAGTATCTTCCTCTTGTTCCAGAGGATTG
>JALWGN010000080.1 GCA_027013575.1 Desulfurobacteriaceae bacterium | reverse complement strand
AGAGGGCTGGGGTGGAGCTCTCTGCCAAACCTTTCGCCGTAGGCCTGCGGGTAATCCACAGACAGAAGACTATCAACAGGATTCAGTACGGCAGGAAGTGGTTCAAAAACCCAAAACTGCCGCCGGCCGAGTACCTCTTTACCTACAAGGGGAAGGAGAGGAACGTTTACACTTTCTGTATGTGCCCGGGCGGTTACGTAATCTGCGCCTCTTCAGAGAAGCACACAGTTGTTACAAACGGGATGAGCAACCACGCAAGGGACAGCGGATACGCCAACAGCGCAGTGGTCGTCCAGCTCTTCCCCGAGGACTTTGGAAACGATCCGTTTGAGGCGATAGCCTTTCAGCGCTCCTTAGAGAGGGCAGCCTTCGTTGTGGGAGGAGGCAACTACTCAATGCCGGCTCAGACCGTCTGGGACTTTATAAACGGGGAGAGCTCCTCAGACCTTATAGAGGGCGGATACATTCCTGAGATAAGGAGTGCAAGGCTTGACAGGCTCCTTCCTCCAGAGATATCCCAGCCTTTGAAGGAGGCTTTCCTCCACTGGTACGAGAAGGTCTCCTTCTTCGTTCCGTCAAACGCAACCCTTGTGGGAGTTGAAACGAGAACCTCGTCTCCGGTTCGGATAGTGAGAAACGAGGACTTTACCTCTGTGTCCGCCGAAAACCTCTACCCGATAGGCGAAGGAGCCGGCTACGCAGGCGGGATAACGAGCTCTGCAGTTGACGGTATAAACGGAGCTCTCTCACTCCTTGAGAGGTTAACTTAAAAGGTGCTTTGTCCTCTTAATTGAGGAGTAGAGGGACGAGAGGATAAAGAGGAGCGCCAGAGAGCTCATAACGACTTCGGGGATGTGGAAGAAGAGCTCAAGGAGCATCATTATTCCCAGAGCTCCTATCCCCCAGTGGGCGCCGTGCTCAAGGTAGGGAAGCTGGCTGAGCTTTCCAGACTCAACGAAGTAGAGGGTTAAAGACCTCAGTATGAAAGCTCCTACAGACAGACCAACGGTGATGATTATAAGGTTCTGGCTGATGGCAAAGGCTCCTACAGTTCCGTCTAAAGAGCAGGAGGCATCTAAAAGCTCAAGGTAGATAAACGCACCGATTCCGCTGTCTATTCCCCTCTTCTCCTTAAAGTACTCAATGGAACTCTTAATAAAGTGGACTATTTCAAAGAGGAGAACTCCTAGAATCATTGCAAGTATAACGTTGGGGTCTCTTTTGAAGAAGCCGACGGTAAAAACAACGGCAAGTGCTATTATCAGCTTAACCTCTCCTAACTTGGCTATCCTTGAGGCGAAGTTCTCAAGGAGGCCTATCCAGTGGAGCTCCCTCCCTGCGTCAAAGAGCCAGTTAACAAATACCATGAGGAGGAAGGAACCTCCAAAGGCCAGTATCAGAGGCTCTGCAGACTCAAGGTAGTGGCCGTAAACTTCAGGCTCTTTAAAGGCAAGCTCTAAAACCTTCTCAACTGGGAGGCCGGAAGTTACAGTTACGATGAGAACGGGAAAGAGAAACCTCATTCCGAAAACGGCTATAACCATACCCCAGGTCAGAAAACGGCGGCGCCATACCTGGGAAAGGCCTGAGAGTATAACGGCGTTCATAACCGCGTTGTCAAACGAGAGGGACATCTCAAGGAGGGAAAGGGTGGTTCCCTCAAAAACCCCCTTTATCCCCATGTAGAGGAACTCAATAACCCAGCTAACGGCAAATATGACGAAAAACTCTAAAAGCAGCCTCTTCAGTCTCATATCAGCGGGATTCTACCAGAGACAGGAGTTTCTCAACAACCGTTTCCGGTTCAATTTCAAAGCACCTCTGCTCTCTGCAGCGGGTTTTACCGTGGAGGGAACAGGGAGAGCAGGGCAGGTTTCTGGTTAGCGCCACTCCCTCGTTGGGGTAGGGAGCGAATCCAAAGGCCGGATGGGTAGGGCCGAATATGGCTACGACAGGTCTCTTCACCGCTCTTGCCATGTGGACTACCGCTGAGTCGTTTGAGACGACCCCTAGAGAGAGGGAGACGGCAGCTACGCTCTCCATTATGGAGAGCTCCCCCGAAAGGTTAACGGCTCCCCTCTCCTCAAGGAACCTCCCCAGCTCCACCTCACCCTTTCCGCCTACAACAACCGGGCTGAAGCCTTTCCCTTTTAAAATTTCAACCACCCTGGCAAACTTCTCTAAAGGGTAACGCTTCGTCTTCCAGCGGGCTCCCGGTGCAACAACAACAGGTCTTTCAGGAAGGAGCTTTGAAACCCTCCTCTTTAGTTCCTCTTTTACAAATAGGTAAGGCCGGGGGCTTTCAACCTCTATGCCCGCCTTTTTCAGGGCGGTTGCGTAGAGTTCCGGAACGAAAAGCCACTTTGCCTTAAACGGTTTAAAGAGAACCATAAGGCGCCTTAAAAGTGCGTTCTTTGAGTAGGTGTAGAACTTAAAAGGCAAAAACTTCCTGAGGAGTTTCGTTCTAAGAACGTCGTGAAGGTCAAAGCCGACGTCAAAGGGGGGGAGCTCCCCTGCAAACTTCCTGAGGTCTGAAAAAGTCCTGAGCCTCTCCTTCTCCACCTCAATAACGCCGTCTACGAAGGGCTGTTCCCTGAGAACCTCGCCGAAGGGCTTAAAGGTGAGAAAGTGAACCTCAAAGCCGGCCCTCTTCAAGGCCGGAAGAACAGAGGTTGTAAGGATAACGTCTCCTAAAGAGGAGAGTCTGACTACCAGAGCTCTCATTCATCCACTGGTTCAAACTTGTCCTTTGTGGCTCCACACACCGGGCAGACCCAGTCAACCGGTAAAGCCTCAAAGGGCGTTCCCGGAGGGATGTTGTTTTCGGGGTCTCCCTCATCAACGTTGTAGATGTAGCCGCAAACGGTGCAGCGCCAGAGTTTATGCCTTACCTCCACAGTCTCCTCCAGTTTAAGAGTTATAGTTTTAAGTATAAGAAAATAAAATGGAGGGAGAGATGGCTGAAAAGGTAAAAGAGAAAGCTCCAAAACTGGAAGTCTTAAAACCTCAGGCTCCCATAAGGCGGTTTGACGTTTTCGCCGAGTGGAACAGGATTAAAGCGGTGAAGGAGTTTGGATTCCCTGAGGACGAGGCGAAAGCCTACGGTCTGGCCGTGGCAAAGGTTGTTGCAGCAAGGAAGTTCTACGGCCACAGGATAAAGTACAGGGGAGCAACGAAAGCCTTCCTTGAAGGGAAGACAGAGGAGAAGTGGTGGAGGAAGCTTGCAACTCCTCAGGAGTTTGACGAGAAGATAGTAGAGAGAATGGGAAGGGAGTTCTACGAAAAGGTGTTCCGTCCGGCGATTGAGAAGGCTTACGAGGAGGGTAAGGACTACATGGACATCAGGGACTCAATAAGGGAAGAGTGGAACAGACTTCTGAAGGAGGGGTAGATGGCCTCCGTCATCGGATACCTTGAGATAGAGGTTCAGATTCCCCACGCACACTCACTGAAAGAGAAGAGGGCAGTTGTAAAGAGAATCGTTGAAAGGTTGAAGGGGAAGTTCAACGTTTCTGTAAGCGAAATCGGGCAGCAGGACAAGTGGCAGAGGAGCACAATAGCCGTTGTAACCGTAGGAACGAGCTCCAAAGTTGTTGACGCAACCCTTGAAAAGAGCGTTGAGCTTATTGAGGAGCTCTTCCCCGGAGCGGTTTTAGGGTATCAGAAGGAGCTCCTCTGACCTCTGGTAGAATTGCCAAAACTTCTAAAGGGGTGCTGTTGAAAGTAAAGGTTGGAGTTTTACTCTACAACAGAATACTGACGGAGACATTTAAAACCCTCCTGAAGGGGATAGAGGGGATAGAAATTTCAGAAGTTCCCGAGTGCTCCCTCCTCTTCATTGACAAACCGGTTGTAAACGAGAAAACCGTTAAAGAGGCTTTTAACAGGGGAGTTAAAACACTACTGATAGACACAGGACTCTCTGAAGAGGAGGCGGTGTTCCTGGTTAAGAACTTTCCCATCTCCGGAATCGTCTACCCCGAAATGGAGACAGACCTCCTTAAAAAGTGTGTAGAGAGAGTTAACAACAGAGAGAGCTGGTTTAAGAGAGATTTCCTCTCCGTAGTATCAAGGAGGAAAGAGACCCTATACATCTCTCAGCTAACAGACAAGGAGAGGCAGATTGTGGAGCTCCTCATACAGGGGAAGACAAACAAGGAGATAGGGAGGGAACTGGGACTTGCCGAGCAGACGATAAAGTACTACCTGAACCAGCTCTTTAAGAAGACGGGCTGCTCAAACAGGGCAGCTCTCGTAAGCTACCTCTCTAAGGTTTACCAGTTTATCAGAGATTAAGTGCAGATATAAGGAACCACTCCACAACGGACTGGGGTTTGCCGTAGAACTTCAGGTAGTAGCGGGCACTATTTATAAGCTCTTCCCAGCGGGGAGCTCCCCCCCTCTCAAAAACGACCGCCTCCAGAGAGTCAAAGAAGAGAAGCGTCTCTTCCCTGGTCAACCTGGCGAACTTCTCGGCAAAGGGAAGAACCTTTCTGAGCCTGTCGCTACTCTTTAAGAGGGAGGTAAACTCTTCCACAAGGTCAACAACCGGGCTCTCAAGGAGTTTCAGCGCAGTACCGACGCTACCCCTTGAGAGCTTAACGACCCTCTTATCGGCCTTTAATCCCTGTTTCTCCAACAGGTATGAAACGGAAGAGTCTGGAAGAGGAGCGAAACGGAAGATACGGCACCGGGAGCGTATGGTTGGCAGAACGCCGCTTTCACTCCTTGAAATGAGGCAGATGTAACCGTAGGAGGGGGGCTCCTCAAGGGTCTTTAAAAGGGCGTTCGCCGCCTCTCCCCTCATCTCGTCCGCTCTGTCTATAATAACCGCCTTCCCGGAACCAGAGGTGGGCTTTCTAAAGAGCCAGCTGGAGATCTCCCTTACCTGGTCAACCGTAACTGGCTTCTCAACCCCCACCTCTGTAACGTTCAGACTGCCGCAGAGGTTCTGGAAAAGCTCCCTAGCAATCCTCCTCTTACCAACCCCTTCAGGGCCAACAAAGAGGGAGCTCTGAGGAAAGACTCCCCCCTCAACGAGCCTCCTTATCAGGTTGATCTGTTTTGAGTGGCCTACAATCTCGTTAAAGAGCACCAAGCCTCCCTAAAACCTCGCCAAGTATAAGGGTGTGGAGCTCCTCAACCTCCCTCATTCCGTCAACAATTAGAAACCTCTCCGGTTCCCGTCTGGCAATCTCAAGGAAACCTTCCCTGACACTCTGGTGAAATTTAAGACTTTCAGACTCCATTCTATCCTTTCGCCTCTCAGATATCCTTTTGAAGGCCTCTTCAACCGGAAGGTCTATGAGAACCGTTAAGTCGGGCTTTAAGCCTCCGGTGGCCTCCCGGTTTAACCTCTCAACGAGGGAGAGGTCAATTCCCCTTCCATAACCCTGATAGGCAAGGGTTGAGTCTATAAACCTGTCGCAGATAACTACGGCTCCCTCCTTTAAAGAGGGCTTTATCAGGTTCTCTACATGAAAAGCCCTTGCAGCCTCATAAACGGAGAGCTCCGCAAACGGAGGAAACCTCTCCTCCCTCGGCTTCAGAAGGAAGGAGCGGAGCTCCTCTGCAGCCGGCGTTCCCCCCGGCTCCCTCGTAAAGACTACGGAGTATCCCCTGTCAACAAGGGCTTCACACAGCAGTTTCGCCTGGGTCGTCTTTCCGCAACCCTCTATACCTTCAAAGGTTACAAACATCTAATCCCCCAGAAGTTCCGAGCGGGTAAGTCTGCTCTTCTTCTTCGGCTTCTTCTTAAAGAAGAGACTTAAAATCCTGCCAGACTCTTTAACGGCAAGTGAGCCGAGTACTGAGGAGAGGAGAACGTAAACGGCAGTTATGGGAACAACCGCACTGTTTGTTGCTGCAACGAGAATGGAGAACTCTCCCCTGGGAAGGAGCATAAACCCGGCAGAGAGTCCCCTCTTCAGGGAGAGCCCGTAGAGCTTTCCGGCAAGAACGCCTGTAAGGAGTTTCGTTCCAAAGGTAAAGAGGAGGAGAACGGTAAGGGGAACGACGAGGGAGAGGGAGAAACTGGACAGGTCTGTCGTAAGGCCGAAGGTGAGGAAGAAGAGAGCTCCGAACAGGTCTCTATAGGGGATCACGGCAGATTCTATCTGCTCCTTGTGGGAGCTCTCTGCAAAGAGGGTTCCTACGGCAAAGGCGCCTATTGCCTCAGAGAGTCCAAAGCCAAGGGAAATCTCAACCAGAACGAAGAGGAGAGTTCCAACCAGAAGAACCGTAAACTCCGTTGCCGTTCCGAACTTCCCGAAGGCAAGGTCAACAACCCTGTTAAAGTTCTTAACGAAAACAACGGCCAGGAAGATAAAGAGGGCTATCTTCACAACAACCTTCAAGATGGCTACGGGGTCTGTTCCTCCACCAGACAGCCCTACGAGAACGGCAAGGAGCGTTGCCGCGGCAATGTCCTCAAAAACTAAAATGGCAAGAACAGGCTCAACCTCGGGGTTTGCAAGTTTTTTAAGGTCTATAAGGAGCTTTGAGACTATCGCAGAAGAGCTGGGGTAGAGGGCAACGGCCAGAGTAAAGGCTGAGATGCCGTCAAAACCCAAAAGCCTCAGGAGGAAAAAGGCGGGAATGAGGTTTAAGACCAGGTCAACCGCTCCAACAGAGAGGATGTTCTTCAGGTTCTTCTCCATCTCTGCAAGCGAGAACTCAAGCCCTATGTAGAAGAGGAGGAGAACGACGCCTAAGACCTCAAAGATGTGGACGTCTTCAGCGTGGATAAAGAGCGAGAGGAGAACCCCCGAGAGTATGTATATGGGGATAACAGGAAACTTCAGGTAGTGTGAGACGAGGTAAGAGAAGAGGAGAGCTCCCATAAAGAGAGCAAGTAGAGTTAAAAAGTGCTCCATTACTTACACTCCCCTTCTACCTCTTTAACGAATCTCTTAACGTTTTCAAGGGTTCCAACAACGACGAGGGTATCCCCCGGCTCTATCCTGAAGAGGGGAGACGGAGAGACGATAACGTTCTCGTCTCTGATAACGGCAACGACGATAACCCCGTACTTCTTCCTGATGTCAAGCTCTTTTATTGTTTTACCTGCAAGGAACGAGTTCTCCGGAACCTTTACCCACTCAAAAACAAGGTGCTTCATAAGGAAGCCTATCTTCTCCTCGTCGGAGGTGGGCTGGAAGAGAGCCCCCACTAGAATCGTCCCTAAAGTCCTCGCCTCCTCGTCTGTAAGCTCTATAACAGCTGTAGGCTCCTCGCTGTCGTCCTCAAAGTAGTAGATCTCCCTCTTGCCGGTGTAGTGGATAACAACGACGATAGTGTCTCCGCTCTCTGTCTTCATTGAGTACTTCTTACCTATTCCCGGCAGTTCCCCTTCCTTTACGAACATCTAACCCTCCTTCAGCTCTTCTTCAGGAATAACGACCTTAAAGACTCCCCTCAGGTCTCCGGGTTTGTAGCCGAGAGCTCTGTCGTGGGGGTACTTCTCCTTTAGAATCCTTAAAACTTCCGGGTTCATTCTGGCTGGGTCTCCGTGGCAGTTGAGACAGAACGGAGCAACCCTTATGGGCTTGTAGTAAACGACAAACCGCTTTCCTCCCTCTTTCACCTCTGTAAGGTAGTAGGGAGGGATTTTTCCTTCTTTCAGCTTCTCCTTAAAGTAGTTAATAACTTTCATGTCTAGAGAATCAGGCCTGTTACCCGGGTTCCTGTAGCGGTCTGAAACCCTCTTCACCTTCACAACCACCAGTTCCCTGTTTACCCTCTGCGTAAGCTCCTGGGCCTTCTGAGCACAGAACCTTATGGCTTCGGGGAAGCCTCCCTCCTTCAAGGCCATTCCAAGGTTTCTCTTCAGCTCTCCCATGAGCTTTACAACGGCTGCGTTTCCTATCTCTACAGCCTTTTCCCTCTCCGTTTTGGTAAGGGAGCTCTGAGTGTGAGCACAGCCGAAAACTGCAAAGGGAACGAGGAGAAAGAAGAGCCTCTTCACCCTACACCTCCCTTGCAATTGTAAGGGTTCCACAGCCTCCCAGCGGGTCTCTCCTGAACCTGTTACTGAGGGTTACTCTCACTCCCATCTCTCTGAGCTTTAAGAAGGCCTGTTCGTACTCCTCATCTGTCAGGCCTTCAAGCTCAACCCCGGGAACGGGGTTATACGCCATAAGCATCACGGTCATTCTGTACTTCCTGGCAAGCTCTCCTAAGGCTCTCAGCTCTTCCTCTGAGTCGTTTACCCCCTTTATCAGAAGGTACCCTATCTGAAACTTCTTCCTCCTTGATGAGGAGACTTGAGAGAAGTATCTCTCAAGCTCTGAGAAGATCTCTTCAAGGGGAACTGAAACTCCAAAAATCTGTCTCCTCTTCTCTTCAGAAACGGCGTGAACGGAGATGGTGAGGCCGTCGTGGGGAGCTCTCAGGAGCTTTTTAAAACCTTCAAGGGGGTAACCTGTTGTACTTACAGTTACTTTAAGGCCTTCCTTTTTGAACATCTCTACAGCTTTAACGACTTCGTCTGCGTTGACAGAGGGTTCACCTATTCCGGCAACTGCAACGCCTTTAACGGGGAGCTCCCCTTTTAGCAGCTCGTACTGTTTAAAGATCTCCTCAGCCGTCAGGTCTCTCTTAAGCCCCTTCTTCCCCGAGGCACAGAAGAGACACCTTACAGGACAGCCAACCTGAGAGGAGACGCAGAGCCTCTCCCCCTTGTAGAAAACAGACTCAACCCTGTAGCCGTCCTCAGTCTCAAATATGAATAACCTGTTTAAAGGGC
>JALWGN010000079.1 GCA_027013575.1 Desulfurobacteriaceae bacterium | reverse complement strand
AAAAAGTGGCTCTATTTTATCAGAGTTGAAATATAATTCAGTCCAAAACTCAAGGCTTTAAAGGTGAGACGATGAAAGAGCTTGTTAAGGAAAGGGTGGCTGAAGCCGTAAGGAAGGTTTACGGAGAGGATGCCGTAGCCGTTCTTGAGAGAGCCTCTTTTGAGAAACCCAAGAGGAAGGAGTTCGGTGACATTGCCACAAACGTGGCTTTTCTCCTTGCAAAGGTCTTAAGGCAGTCTCCACGGGCTATAGCTGAAGAGATCGTTCGGGTTTTAAGGGGAAGCAGGGACTTTGAGAGTGTAGAAGTTGCAGGGAGAGGGTTCATAAACTTTAAGCTCTCTCAGTCTCTCTACGAGGAGATTCTGAATGCGGTTGTTGAGACGGACTTCTACCTTTCAGACGTTGGAAGGGGTGAGAGGGTTCTCCTTGAGTACGTTTCGGCAAATCCAACAGGTCCCCTACACGTTGGACACGGAAGGGGAGCCGTTGTAGGGGATGTTCTTTACAGGGTTATGAAACTTACAGGCTATAGACCCGAGAGGGAATTTTACATCAACGACGCCGGCAGGCAGATTAAGCTTCTGGGTCTTTCTATTTACCTGAGGGCTAAGGAGCTGAAGGGTGAGAAGGTAACCCTTCCCGAGGATGCCTACTCGGGAGAGATTGAGATATGGAAGAGGAACTACATTTTTGAGCTTGCAGAGAAACTGTTGAAACTGAAGCCAGACCTTTTGGAGCTCCCCGAAGAGGAGGCAGTTGAGATAGCTGCAGAGTTCGGAAAAGAGGAGCTCCTTAAGCAGATTCAGGAGGACTTAAGGGAGCTCCGTGTTGAGTTTGACCACTGGTTCAGCGAGAGGGAGCTCTACGAGAAGGGAGAGGTTGAGAGGGTTTTAAGGATTTTAGAGGAGAAGGGTTACCTCTACGAGAAGGAGGGAGCTCTCTGGCTCAAAACAACCCTCTTTGGAGACGACAAAGACAGGGTTGTCCGCCGCTCAAACGGAGAGTACACCTACTTCGCCTCAGACATAGCCTACCACTACAACAAGATAGAGAGAGGTTACGACAGGGGAATAGACATCTGGGGAGCAGACCACCACGGCTACATTCCAAGGGTAAAGGCTGCAATAGCTGCTCTCGGTAAAGACCCGAACTGGCTTGAGATTATCCTTATACAGCTTGTAAAGCTCTTTAGAAATGGCGCAGAGATAAAGATGTCTAAGAGGAAGGGGAACTTTATTCCCCTTAAGTGGCTCATAGACGAGGTTGGAGTTGACGCAGTCCGTTTCTTCTTCCTCCTCAAGCGCCACGACACTCCCCTTGACTTTGACTTAGACCTTGCCCTCTCTACTAAGAGCGAAAACCCCGTTTACTACGTCCAGTACGCCCACGCAAGGCTCTGTAGCGTGCTTGATAAGGCGAAAGAGGAAGGTTTTAAGCCCTCTTCAAACTCTTTAAATCTCTTAACCACCGAAGAGGAGAGGGAGCTCATACTGAGGTGTTACAGTTTAAAGTACGAACTTCAGCAGGTGGCCGTAAAGAGGGAGCCTCACAGGTTGACCTACTACCTGATAGAGCTTGCCTCTGCCCTTCACCGTTTCTACAACAAACACAGAGTTGTGGATGGTGAGAATGGAGAGCTTACCTCTGCCCGCCTCTACCTGGTTGAAGGTGTGAGGAAGACCCTTGAGGTAGGCCTTGGAATACTGAACGTTAAAGCGCCAAGGAGGATGTAATGGAAGGAGAGAGGAGGGTTCAGGTTCTAATCGCCGCTATTGCTGTAGTTCTTCTGACTTTTGCCTACGGAGTTGGTTACTACGTTGGAAAAAGTTCCGGAATTAAAGAGGAGAAGAAGATCTGTGAGGTGGAGAAGAGACAGCTCATAAAAACCCTTTCCAGTATGACTCCTGTTTCAAGGCCCGAGCCTGTTGAGGAGAAGGTTGTGGGAGCTCCCGCTCAGTCAAAAGAACTTCTGGAGAACCCGCAGAAGAGCGATGAGAAGGTAAAGAGCTCTGAAACTGAATCTGCTCCTGAGAAGAGAGTTACTCCTGAGGATCAGAAAGTCGCAGCTAAGCCTGAGAGTAAGGTTCCCGTAGTTCAACAGGCGGTTAAGAGTGAAAAAGCCTCTCCGGAAAAGCCGTCTCTGGTTAAGACTACTCAAACTGTTTCGGCAGAGAAGAAAGATAAGACCGTTTACTACCTTCAGGTTGGCCTTTTTAAAAACAGGGAGAATGCTATAAAGCTTACTCAGGAACTCCTTAAGAAAGGTTTTCAGGCAAAGACCCTCTTTGAGAGAGGTTACGCAAAGGTTATCGTTGGTTACTTTGATTCACCACACCAGGCCAGAGTTATTCAGAGGGAGCTCCGCTCAGCCGGGTTCAACTCCATTCTCAGGTGGAGGAAAGAGTGATAGATACCCACGCCCACATTCACTTCCCCCAGTTTGATAAAGACAGGGACGAAATAGTAAAGGAGTGTGAGGAGAAGTTAGACGCCGTAATCACCGTAGGGTGCGACCTTGAAGACAGCAAGAAAGCAGTATCCGTTGCTTTAAAGGGAAAGAACATCTACGCCTCTGTTGGAATTCACCCCCACGAAGCCAGAAACTACTCGGAGAAGGACTACGACAGACTGGTTGAACTGGCAAAGTCTCCCAAAGTTGTGGCGCTGGGGGAGATGGGACTTGACTTTTACAGAAACCTCTCGCCGAAAGAGAAGCAGTACGAGATATTCAGTATGCAGGTTGAGGCAGCAAGAGAGCTGAACCTTCCCGTGATAATTCACACCAGAAACGCCGCTAAAGAGATGGCTGAGTTTATAAGGAAGAACTTTGACGGCGTTAGAGGAGTTATCCACTGCTTCAGCGGTGAGAGGGAGCTCCTTGAAGCGGCCTTAGACGCAGGGCTCTACATTTCGTACGCCGGCATCGTTACCTACCCCAAAAACGAGGAGTTAAGGGAGACTTTAAAGTACGTGCCCTCTTCAAGGCTCCTTGTAGAGACCGACTCCCCTTACCTCTCACCTCAGCCCGTTCGGGGGAAGAGGAACAAGCCCACCTACGTAGCCTACACTGCAATGAAGGTTGCAGAGGTTCTCGGCCTCTCGTTTACAGATGTAGACAGGATAACCACAGTAAACGCCAAGAGGCTATTTAACCTTCCCATGACTCCCGAGGAGGAGAAGGAGAGGCTCGTCTATCAGGTTGGAGACAGGCTCTACGTAAACCTTACCTTTAAGTGTCCGTGTAGCTGTAAGTTCTGCTTCAGGGGAGTGGAGGACTACGTACTGGGTTACAAACTTAACCTCTCAAGGGAGCCGATAGCCGAAGAGTACATGTACAGAATAAAAAACCCGAAGGTTTACAGTGAAATCGTTTTCTGCGGTTACGGTGAACCGTTTGAGAGGTATGAAACCTTAAAGAGCGTTGCCAGCTGGGTGAAGAAGTTTGCAAAAGAGGTTCCCGTTAGAGTTGATACCTGCGGGCTTGCCTACCTGATAACGGGAAACAGGAGAGTTTTAGATGAGCTGAAGGGCCTCGTTGACTCCTTCAGCGTAAGCGTCAACGCTTCAAACAGAGAAGAGTACATGAGGGTTGTGAGGCCGAAGTTCGGTGAGGAGAGCTGGAGGGAGCTCCTTGCCTTCATAAGAGACGCGAAGGAGAAGGGCTACGATGTAACCGTTACTGCAGTTGATTACCCCGGTTTTGACAGGGAAGCCTTCAAAAGATTTGCAGAGGAACTTGGTGTAAACTTTAGGATAAGACCATTTAAGAGGTTTAAACCTTGGGAAGAGTAGTCAGGTTTACGGTTTCAATAGACGAGAAGCTCCTTGAGAAGTTTGACTCCTTCATAGAGGAGAAGGGCTACGTAAACAGATCCGAGGCGATAAGAGACCTTATAAGGTCGGCTCTAATTGAGAAAGACTTAAAGCCTGAGAGCTTTGCCTTCGGAACCCTGACGATAGTTTACGACCACCACCAGAGGGAGCTCTCTGAGAAGATTACAGAGATAGAGCACAGCTACCTTGACAACATAATCTCAACCATGCACATCCACATAGACCACCACCACTGCTTGGAGATAGTGGCGGTTAAGGGGAAAGTAAGGGAGATAAAGGAGCTTGCCGACAGAATTTCTTCCCTTAAAGGGGTAAAGCACTCAAAGCTGGTCTTTACCGGTGTTGAACCGTAGAGCAATCTGTCTATATTCCCTTGCCAGTAACAAAATCGGGAGGTTTAAAAATGGCAGGCCACTCCAAATGGGCAAACATTCGCCATAAAAAAGCAGCACAGGACGCAAAGAGGGGTAAGATCTTCACAAAACTTGCAAGGGAAATTACAGTTGCAGCAAGGGAAGGAGGAGGAGACCCCGAGTCCAACCCGAGGCTCAGAGCTGCTATAGAGAGAGCCCGTAAGTTCAACATGCCAAAAGAGAACATAGAGAGAGCCATAAAGAGGGGAACGGGAGAGATAGCCGGAGAGACCTTTGAGGAGGTAACCTACGAGGGTTACGGCCCCGGAGGAGTTGCAATAATCGTTAAGTGTCTGACCGACAACAGGAACAGAACAGCTGCAGAGGTAAGGCATGCCTTCTCCAAGCACGGAGGAAACCTTGGAACTTCCGGGTGCGTCTCCTGGATGTTTGAGAGGAAAGGGGTGATTGTCGTTCCGGCAGACAGCTACGACGAGGAGACAGTTATGCTTACGGCTATTGATGCCGGAGCAGACGACGTCGTTTCTGAAGATGGTAAGTTCGTTATCTACACCCAGCCTTCGGAACTTGAGGCCGTGAGGAAAGGCCTGATAGATGCAGGAATAGAGGTTGAAGAGGCCAAACTTGACCTTATCCCGACAACCACAACGAGGGTTGAGGGAGAGACTGCTCTTAAGGTTTTAAAGCTCCTTGAGGCCCTTGAAGACCTTGACGACGTTCAGGAGGTCTACTCCAACTTTGACATGCCGGAAGAGGTTATGAATAATGCGTAAACTGCTGCCCCTGCTGTTCCTTCTTGTGGCAGCACCCTCTTACGGAGCCGATCTTGACTCGGTTGTTCAGCAGGAGGCGAGGGAGCTCTCCCTCTTCTCCTTAACCTCCCACTCCAGGGAGACCTTTCTTGACCTTCCGTGGGACAAGCCGTCTTTCCAGTTCTGGCTCTCTTACTACAGGAACAGGTGGAACAGGGTTAAACTCCTCTCCCAGGTGGATTCCTACAGAGTGATATACCCGTTAGTTAGAGAAATTTTCAGGAAAGAGGGTCTTCCAGAGGACCTCTCTTTGCTTGCCATTGTTGAGAGTAACGGTAACCCCTCTGCCGTCTCAAAGGCGGGGGCTGCAGGTCTGTGGCAGTTAATGCCAGGAACTGCAAGGCGGTTGGGATTGAAGGTAAATAGGTACTTAGACGAACGTTTTGACATAGTTAAATCAACGGTTGCTGCAGCCCGTTACTTAAAAGAGCTCCACTCAATGTTCGGTAGGTGGGACCTTGCAATAGCGGCTTACAATGCAGGACCTGGGACTATAAAGAGAAGACTGAAAGTCCTTGGAGCTAATCAGTTCTGGGATTTAACGAAACTTCCCGACGAGACCCTTGAGTACGTGCCGAAGTTCTACGCCGTTCTCTCCGTTGTAAAGGCCTCTGGCGTTCTAGACAGACCTGCAAAGGATAGGCTCATAACGGTGAAAGTTGCCTCCAGAACAACTCTCTACAGAGTTGCTAAGGCTTTAAGAGTTTCCTACTCTACCGTACGGAGGTACAACAGACAGTTTAAGAGGGGAGTAGTTCCCAGAGGGTACCGCGTCTATCTGCCGGCCTCCTCTGTTAAGAACTACGCTCTCCTTAGGTATGCGAAGAGCTCCAACCTTTACGTTTACGTTCCAAAAAGGAGGGAGAGACTATCCACAATAGCTCGTAGGTTTGGAGTTTCTCCCAGGTTGATAAAAGAGATAAACAGGTTGAGGTACAACGTAGCATTTAGGGGACAGCCTCTTGTAATAGTAAAGTTAGCTGAGAAGAGGAGAGATGGAAACGGTTAAAGAGACAGATACGATTGTGCTTTTAGATCCGGAAAAGGGTAAGAAATACTTTCTGAACCTCTCCTTAACAAAGGGTAAGTTCAACACCGAAAAGGGAGAGATAGACCTTTCACAGCTCGTAGGGATGCCTTACGGCTCAGTTGTTAAAACCCATAAAGGACACCCATACGTGCTCCTTCCCTGTTCCCTCTACGAGTACATAATGTTTAAACTGAACAGGCTTACCCAGATAGTTTACCCCAAAGATGCCGCTTACATACTTCTTCGGCTGGACGTTAAGCCTGGCGACCTTGTGGTTGAGAGCGGCATCGGGAGTGGAGCTCTCACCGCGGTTTTTGCCCAGGCCGTAGGAGATACCGGGAAAGTAATCAGCTATGAAAAGAGGGAAGAGTTTATAAAGAATGCACTCTCAAACTTGAGAAGAGTAGGCCTTGATTCAAGAGTGGAGGTAAAGCACAGGGACATCTCAGAAGGGTTTGATGAAGAGGAAGAGGCAGATGCACTCTTCCTGGACGTTAGGGAACCTTGGCTCTACCTGGAGAGTGCTTACAGCGCCCTTAAGCCCGGGAGGTTTATGGGAATTCTAGTTCCTACGGCCAACCAGGTAATTGAAACCCTCAAGGGTTTGGAAAAATTGCCATTTATAGATCTAGAAGTTTCAGAAATTCTCCTAAGGAAGTATAAGACAGTTCCCGAGCGTTTTAGACCAGAAGACAGAATGCCGGCCCATACGGCGTACTTAATTTTTGCAAGGAAGGTTCCCGAGGGGGTTCTTTCGTAATGGAGGGGTTTGAGGTACTCCAGAAGTCGGGAATTGTCGGTTACGCTATCTTCTTCCTTTCTGTTCTTGCCCTCGCCGTGGTAATTGAGAAGTTACTGACTTTAAGGTTAAAGAGGCTGATTCCAAAAGAGGACCTAAAACTTCTCCTTGATTTCTTCAGACAGGGTAACTTGGGAGATGCCGTTGAACTCTGTAAGAGGAGGAAGAGTTTCCTCTCTCTAATCGTTCTTGACACTATTAAGAACCTGGGGGAGCCAACTAAGGAGAACTTCTTACACGCTTTTGAGGTAAGTGCAAGGAGGCGTTTTATGGAGCTGGAGAGGGGAATGCCCCTGCTTGCCACCACAGCTGCCGTTTCCCCTCTTCTTGGTCTTCTGGGTACTGTCCTTGGAATGGTTAAGATCTTTGGAGTTCTTACGGGAGGAGGAGCTATTGGTAGCCCTCAGGAACTCTCTGCCGGTATAGCCGAGGCACTGCTTACAACAATTTTGGGACTTGTTGTCGCCATCCCGGCAGTTGTTATGTACAACATTTTCAATAAAAAGCTTGACAAGATAGCTGCTGAAGTAGAAGCGGCTGGGGTTCTCCTTGCCAACAACTTTAAAGGCCTTAAGTGATGAAGGTTGCAACCTGGAACGTTAACTCGGTAAGGGTTCGTCTGCCTCTCGTTCTAAGTTGGCTTCAGGAAAGTGCAGTAAACTGCCTGGGAATGCAGGAGATAAAGGTTGAGGAGGAGCTCTACCCCTACTCTGCCTTTAAGGAGGCAGGTTATCACTGTAGCGTTCACGGCCAGAAGGCGTACAACGGCGTAGCTGTCTGCTCTGAAGAGACTCCGCAAAAGGTTATAAAGGGCTGGCCTGACGGTGAGGACGACGAGAGAAGAGTTATAACCGCCTTTTTTAAGGACTTTACCGTTGTTAACGTTTATGTTCCAAGGGGTGGAGAGAGGGGAACGGAGAGACACGCTTACAAGATCTACTTCTTAGCAAAGCTTAAGGTTTTCTTGACTGAGAACTTCTCTCCCTCAGACCCTTTAATCGTTCTGGGAGACTTTAACGTTGCCCGCTCTGAACTTGACGTTTACGACCCGACCATATGGAAAGGTAGGCCGGGGTTTATGGACGACGAGAGGGAAGCTTTGGAGGAGCTCCTCTCCTTTGGCCTTTACGACCTCTTCAGGGAGAAAAACCCTGATGTTCAGAAGTTTACCTGGTTTGACATAGAGACGGGAGCCTTTTCAAAACACAGAGGTCTGAGAATAGACTACATCTTTGTAACAGAGCCTCTGCTTAAGGCCTGTGTTGAGTGTGATGTTGACTACGAGGCGAGGAAGAGAAAGGGGAACCTTCTCCCCTCAGACCACGCTCCTGTCTATGCTGTATTTGAACTTCAGGCGTAGATGTTGATGGAGCCTTCGCTTTCTCCGTTCTGTTTTAGAGAGTCAAGCAGTGTCGTTACCATCTGGTAGGTAACCTCCTGGGCTTTAGAGAGGGCAAAGAGCTCTCTGATTTCAGAGATCGCCTCTTCTTTAGTGCCTTCAGGCATCTTGCCTACGAGGGAGGTCATGTCATTCTTCTGGCTGAGGAGTGTGGCATAGTTAGTGTAGAGCGGAGAGCTCCCTATCTTTCCTACCATAGTTTCCTCCGTTCAGTTTGTCAGTTTCCATTATCGGTAGAGTCTTTTAGGTTTTGAATTTTGTAAGATAATCAACACAAACTGCAGGGAGGTTCTGTAATGGAGCAGCTTAAGAAGATGATTGAAGAGGCCTGGGAGAACAGGGAGCTCCTCAAAGACGAAAAGTATAAAGAGGCAGTAAGGGAAGTTGTTGATCTTCTTGATAAGGGAAAGGTAAGAGTTGCAGAGAGGATAAGCGTAGGAAACTGGAAGGTAAACGACTGGGTTAAGAAGGCGATTCTCCTCTTCTTCCCCATCTCAGAGATGAAAGTTATGGAAGTTGGACCATTTGAGTACTACGACAAAATACCCTTGAAGAAGGGATGGGATAAGTTAGGCGTAAGGGTTGTTCCTCCTGCTACTGCCCGTTACGGTTCCTTTATAGAGAGCGGAGCCATTCTCATGCCCTCTTACGTAAACATCGGCGCGTACGTTGGTTCTGGGACGATGGTTGACACCTGGGCAACAGTTGGCTCTTGTGCTCAGATAGGCAGGAACGTTCACCTCTCAGGTGGAGTTGGAATAGGGGGAGTCCTTGAACCTCCAAACGCAACTCCCGTAATTATTGAGGATAACTGTTTCATCGGTTCAAGGTGCATCATCGTTGAAGGGGCTGTTATTGAAGAGGAGGCCGTTTTGGGGGCCGGAGTTGTTATAACAGCTTCAACTAAGATAATTGACGTGACGGGAGACGAGCCCGTTGAGTACAGGGGAAGGGTTCCTGCAAGGAGCGTTGTTATTCCGGGAACGAGGGTTAAGAAGTTCCCTGCAGGGGAGTACCACATTCCCTGTGCTCTCATTATCGGAAAGAGGAAGGAGTCAACGGATAAAAAGACATCACTGAACGAAGTTCTCAGGGAATTTAACGTTCCAGTTTAAAAAGGAGGAAGCCTTGAGCGGCAAGTTTTACGTAACAACGCCTATCTACTACGTTAACGATAAGCCACACCTCGGGCACGCCTACACAACTACGGCTGCAGACATCGTTGCCCGTTTTAACAGGTTTTTAGGGAAGGACGTCTTCTTCCTTACAGGAACTGACGAACACGGCCAGAAAATACAGCAGGCTGCTGAAAAGAGAGGAATGTCTCCCAAGGAGTTTGTTGACTCTCTCGTTCCTGTTTTTAAAGAGCTCTGGAAGAAGCTGAACATCTCCTACGACCACTTCATAAGGACGACGGATCCTTACCACGTTAAGGCCGTTCAGCACATCTTTATGGAGTGCTACAAAAAGGGAGACATCTACCTTGGAGAGTACGAAGGCTGGTACTGTATTCCCTGTGAGACCTACTACACAGAAAAGGACCTCTTAGAGGGTAAGCTCTGCCCCGCCTGTAAGAGGGAAGTTGTAAGGGTTAAGGAGGAGAGTTACTTCTTCAGGCTCAGCAAGTACCAGGATAAGCTTTTGGAGCTCTACGAGAAGAAACCTGACTTTATAGCTCCCGAGTTCAGGAGGAACGAGGTCATAAACTTCGTCAAACAGGGGCTTAAAGACCTCTCCATCTCAAGGACGAGCTTTACCTGGGGAATTCCCGTTCCCATAAACCCAAAACACGTTATCTACGTTTGGTTTGATGCCTTAACCAACTACCTTTCTGCAATCGGCTACCCAGACGATACGGAAAGGTTCAACCGCTACTGGCCTGCAGACCTCCACCTGGTCGGTAAAGACATCCTCCGGTTCCACGCCGTTTACTGGCCTGCCTTCCTCATGTCTGCCGGGCTTCCAGTTCCAGAGAGAGTTTTCGCCCACGGCTGGTGGACTGTTGAAGGCGAGAAGATGAGTAAGTCTAAGGGGAACGTAATAGATCCTTTCCAGCTCGTTGATAAGTTCGGAGTTGACCAGGTCAGGTTCTTCCTCTTCAGGGAGGTCTCTTTCGGGCTGGATGGAGACTTCTCCTACGAAAAACTAGTTGCAAGGATAAACGGTGAGCTTGCAAACGACCTTGGGAACCTCTTTAACAGAACCCTCTCAATGCTGAAAAAGTACAGGAAGAGCGTTGTTCCGGAGCCAAGGGGAGTGGAAGAGGAGCTTGACGTTAAGCTGAAGAATAAAGCACTTGCAACACTTGAAGCGTTAAAGGAGCTCATTCCTAAAGCTGAGCTGACGAGAGCCTTAGACGAAATCTGGCAGTTTGTTGGTTTTGTGAACTACTACATAGACAGGAGAGCTCCCTGGAGCCTCAACAAAGAGGGAAGGGAGGAGCTTGACAGGGTTCTCTACAACATGGTTGAGTCTTTAAGGTTCATAACGGCCTTCCTTTACCCGTACATGCCTGAATCTGCCCAGAAGATGGCAGACCTTTTAAGGCTTGGCAGAAAAGTTGAGGACTTGCGGGCTGCCGAGTTTGAAGAGTGGGGAGGAATAGAGCCCGGAAAAGAGGTTGAGAAGGGAGGAATTCTCTTCCCGAGAATTGAGTACGACAAGAAGACGGGAGAGGTTCGTCTGGCAAAGACGAAGAAAGGTTAAGCCTTGATAAGGAAGTACACGAAAGAGGATTACATAAAGCTCGTCGGGAGGGCTCTTGAGGGAGCTCTCCCTGAAAACTCCCTAATAATCTTCTTCGGTTCAGTTCTTACAGACAGGTTCTCCAGAACTTCAGACATAGATGTAGCCGTTTACTCTCCCGGCCTTTCAGATTCAGACTTTCTAAAGCTCTACGACGCTTTAGAGGAGCTCCCCATCTTAAGGGAGGTTGATATAGTTAACCTTGAAACTGTAAAAAACCCTGAATTCTTAAGGAGAGTTCTTGAGGAGGGGCTCTTTTGGAAAAGAAGAGAAGAGCTTGTGAGAGATTTGAGAGGGCGTTTAGAAAGTTTAAGGAAGTAATTACCAATCCCTCCCTTTTTGAGTTCTTTAGAGAGGAGTTTATCGTTGAAATAACGACAAAGCGGTTTGAGTACACGTATGAAGCTATGTGGAAGTGCGTGAAGGAGTTCCTGAAGGTAAGAGGAATAGAGTGCAACTCCCCGAGAAGCTGCTTCAGAGAACTGATAAAGGAGGGTGTTGTCACAGAGGATTACGAGGGAACTCTTTCAAGGCTAATTGTTCTGAGGAATGAACTTGTTCACGTTTACGACGAGGAAAGAGCGAAAGAAATTTTTGAGGAGTTAAAAAAGCCTGAAGTCTTAGGAACTTTCTCTGCAGTTTTAAATGGGATAAAGGGGGACTACCCCCCCTTTTAAGTTCCCATCTCCCAGGAGTTTAGATACTCAACCTGTTCGGGAGTCAGCTGATCTATCTCTATTCCCATTGCCTTTAGCTTCAGCTCTGCAACTTTCCTGTCTATATGCTCTGGAACAACGTAAACGTCTGGCTTCAGGTTCTTACCCTCTTTAACGAGGTACTCTGCAGAGAGTGCCTGGTTCGCAAAGCTCATATCCATTACAGATGCAGGGTGCCCCTCTGCTGCCGCAAGGTTTACAAGCCTTCCCTCTGCTAAGAGGTAAATTCTCCTTCCGTCTGCCATTCTGTACTCGTCTACAAACGGCCTTACTCTTCTCTTCTCAACGGCCATTTCCTCAAGAGCCGGTATGTCTATCTCAACGTTAAAGTGTCCTGAGTTGCAGACGATTGCTCCGTCCTTCATTCTCTCAAAGTGCTCTTTCCTTATAACGTGAATGTTCCCTGTTACCGTGCAGAAGATGTCTCCGATTTCTGCTGCCTTCTCCATCGGCATCACTCTGTAGCCGTCCATTCTGGCCTCTATGGCCTTTATGGGGTCAACCTCTGTTACTATTACTTCGGCTCCCATTCCTTTTGCCCTCATCGCTACTCCCTTACCGCACCAGCCGTAGCCGGCAACGACGAAGACCGAGCCTGCAAGGAGCCTGTTTGTTGCCCTTAAGATACCGTCTATCGTTGACTGTCCTGTTCCGTAGCGGTTGTCAAACAGGTGTTTCGTCATTGCCTCGTTAACGGCTATAACGGGGTAGCGGAGAGCTCCCTCCTTCGCCATCGCCTTCAGTCTGATAACTCCTGTTGTTGTCTCCTCTGTTCCCCCTATCACGTTCTCAATCAGCTCCTGGTGTTTCATGTGGAGAGTTGAGATGAGGTCTGCCCCGTCGTCCATCGTTATGTGGGGTTTCCTCTTTAAAACCTCCTCTATGTGCATGTAGTAGGTCTCTTCGTCTTCCCCTTTAATTGCGAAAACCGGTATGTCGTAGTGTTTAACGAGTGCTGCCGCAACGTCGTCCTGAGTAGAGAGGGGGTTTGATGCACACAGGTAAACCTCGGCTCCTCCCTCCTTCAGCGTTCTCATCAGGTTTGCCGTTTCCGTTGTTACGTGGAGGCACGCTCCTATCCTTATTCCCTTTAAGGGTTTCTCCTCTATAAACCTCTTCCTTATCTCTTTTCTCAGAACGGGCATGTCCATCTCTGCCCACTCAATCCTGTTCTTTCCAAGGTCTGCCAGTGATAGGTCTTTAACGTGGTATTCCATTACTCGCCTCCTCTTAGAAACTTCCTTATCTTCTCGTAGATCTCAGGTAGCCTGTCAACTAAGGCCTGGATCTTCCTCCACTCTCTATAAGGTCTTGCGGGGAATCCTGCATACGTTCCCGGTTCTTTCAGGCTCTTTGTTATTCCCGATTTGGCGGCAACGGTTATGTTGCTTCCTATCTCTATGTGGCCTGCAACTCCTACTTTTCCGGCCAGCGTTACAAAGTCTCCTATCTTCGTGCTTCCTGAAATTCCTACCTGAGAAACGATGAAACAGTATTTGCCGATCTTTACGTTATGGCCTATCTGGACGAGGTTATCTATCTTCGTTCCCTCTCCAATTACAGTGTCTCCAAGAGTTCCCCTGTCTATCGTTGTGTTTGCACCTATCTCAACAAAGTCCTCAATTACTACTCCCCCAACCTGGGGAATTTTGTGTATTTTCATCTCCTTTTTGCTGAAGGCGTAGCCGAAACCGTCTGAGCCGATTACCGCCCCTGAGTGGATCCTTACAAACCTCCCTATTTTCACCCTATCATAGACGGTTACGTTTGGGAAGATTACGGTGTTGTCTCCTATCTCGCAGTCCCTTCCTATGTAAGTTCCGGGGAAGATGTAGACGTTATTCCCTATCCTTGTCCCCCTTGATATGTGGACGCCGTTTCCAACGTAGCAGTTCTCTCCAAGCTCAACGCCCTCCTCTATCCTTGCATTTAGGCAGATGCCCGGTTCGGGGAGCTCCTCCGGGTAGAAGATCTCAAGGAGCTTTGCAAAGGCAACGTAAGGTTCGTTGCAGATGAGCTGGGGGATTTTAAGATCTTTTAGGGGAGCTCCCGTCAGAACAGCAGAGGCTTTTGTTCCCTTCAGGAACTTCCTGTATTTAGGGTTTGTCAGAAAGGTTATCTCTCCCTCTCTTGCCCTGTGGATCTCAGAAACGCCCGTTATCTCTATACCTTCATCTCCTACAACTGTGCAGCCGATAAGCTCAGCAATTTCCTTTAATTTCATTTTCCAATTTTCTCACTTAGAAAAGTTAATAGCTGCTTTGTTTTTTCTTTGTTGTCGTCTATTATGCTTATAACTAGCTGCCTGAATTCTGGACTTAAACTATAGGCTTGCTGTATTTTTAACATCTCCATTTGTTCAGGGGGAGCAGACTGAGATAGCCAAGAATTTGCTTTATAAGTTTCTGGGTCTTGACTTGATATTTTGTTTGCTATTTTAATGAGAGAATCGTAAATCCCAAGTTGTTTAGCTTTCTTAACAACTTCGCTCCATCCATCTATTGTAGCTGTAAATTTCATTGAATTTCTGGACTTTCTTGTTGTATCAGTATGTTGACTATATTTCGTCTGCTGGTTGTAGAGCTTAATGATTGTATCTGTTAAGTCGTATTTTGGAGAAGCAGCTATAATTCCTGCCTCTCTTGCGTCAACGATCATCGGGATATTTTTCTCCTTTTGGTAGCTTCGTATGAGTTTAAATACTTCTTTTACAAGTTCGACAGTGTATTTCCTCTCCAATTTTACTATCTGGAGTTGGGCATCCTGCTGATATCGCTGAAGTTCCACCATTTTCTGCTGGAGTTTGTCCTCAAGCTTGCTCTTTTCCTGCTTGCTTATAACGGGACTCTGTAGTTTCTTCTTAATCTGTTCAATTTCCTTCTCCATATTTTTAATTTTTTTTCTTGCCTGGGAGATCTTGTTATTTATTAGGGTTCTTGCTTCTTTCCCTTTTACGGATTCGTTGATGATCCTCTGCATATCAACGTAGTAAACTGCGAACGTTTGCTGGTTCTTCTTTCCTGCTGCCAGAGAGGGGAAAGAAGTGCCGGCTATCAGTGATGTTGAGATAAGCAGGCTCAGAATAAATTTTTTCATGTTTTCATACCTCCAGTTGGTTTAGAAATAACTACCCATTCCAAAGTGCCACTCTGAAGAGCTTTCCCCAGTTCTTCTGTCTAACTTCCAACCAAGGTCTAACCTGATGGGTCCCATGGGAGTGAGAACTCTCAAACCAACGCCGGCAGACTTTCTCATATCTCCCAGTTTGTAGTTATCCCACCAGCCTCCACCAATGTCTACAAAACCTATAAGCCTTAGCATGTTTGTTACGTCGTAACCCAGTTCGAAGTTGAAGATTAACTCTCTGTTTGCACCTTCAGGATCTCCGTTTTTATCTTTAGGTCCTGCTTCACCCCAGCTAAAGCCCCTTATGGTTGTGTCTCCTCCTACGTAGAACCTGTAGTCAATGGGGAGTCTGCTGGTGTTTCCAAATGCGTCCGCGTATCCGATTTTGGTGTGGACTGAAGCTATGAACGGCAGGTCAATGTCTATGGGTAGGTCATTGAAGTTAAAATAGTAGGCGTACTCTCCAATTACCTTGTAGAAATCCTTATCTCCACCTAGGAAGTTTCCTGCAAGCTGAGTTGTTACTCTGAAGTAGTTTCCTTTATGGGGAAGGAACCTGTTGTCTCTCAAGTCTCTGGAGATAAACGTCGTTGCCATTCCTATTGTTTCTGTTCCTTCCTCTTCTTTGATGGTGTCTGGAGCATCTTCATCTATGTCTGAAATTCTGTCCTTTTCAAAGAGGTAACCTACTCCTACCTTCCAGTCCTCCCACAGCCGCCTTGAAACCATAGTGGAGAAACCTGTTTTTTTACTGGTGTAAGTGAAGTATTCGTACCTGGTGTTGTAAAGGCTAAGGGAGAGAGTTTGGGGTTTATCAAGCCACCACCTGTGGTTGTAGTTGATGTAGAAGTCAACGACCCTTGAACCCAGCTGTAGGTTCACAGAGCCTGAATCTCCCGTTCCAAAGAGGTTTCCTTTGGAGACACTGACCATTCCAACCAGTTTGGAAACCGAGCTGTAGCCGGCACCCACCGAAAAGACGCCTGTAAGCCTCTCTTTAACGTTAACGTTGACGTCAACTTTGTTTGTCCCTTCCACTACTTTTGGTTTCACGTCTACATTTTCGAAATAACCTGTGTTGAACAGTCTCCTTATTGACCTTTCAAGCCTTACTGTATTGAAGATACCTGTTTCGTATAGATCCAGTTCTCTTCTTATCGTTCTGTCTCTTGTAGAGATGTTTCCGTTAATTCTTATCCAACGAACGTAGGCCCTTTTTCCTTCGTAGATGTGAAAGATCACGTCTGCAGTATGGGTTTCAGGGTGGATTTTCACCTTTGGTACTGCATTTGCGAATATGAATCCCAGTTCACCGTACTTCCTCACAATTTTCCTTGCAAGGTCGTCAACCAGCTTCTGGTTGAATCTTTTTCCTGGTCGGAGTTTCTTCTCAAGTTTAAGGAAATCTCTGGAACTGAAGAGTTTGTTTCCTATAAACTCAATTTTTCCAAACCTGTACGGTTTACCTTCGTTGACTATTGTGTAAACAACCTTGTAGCATGAATCTTTTTCCAGCTCCACGTCAGGTTTTCCTACAACTACGTCTAAGTATCCCCGTTCTTTATACAGTTCTTCAATTCTCTTTACGTCTTCCTCCAGGTTTTCTCTGGAAAGAGGAGCGCTGAACCTGAGGTGGATAATGGATTTAGTCTTTGTAAGGAGGATGTCTTTTATATCTCCAGAGCTGATTGCTCTGTTTCCTCTTATTTCTATGTCGCAAACTTCGGCTTTCTTCCCTTCGTTTATTATGAATGTAACCACAGCTCTGGTAGGAGAAATCCTGTCTATCGTGTAGTCGACTTGAGTTCCTCCATATCCTTTGCTTGCATATAGGTTTTCTATTTTCTGAACCAGGGTATCCAGGTATTTATAGTCAAGGGGTTTCTGGAGTTTCGTTTCTTTCCCTTCTTCGGTTATTAACCCCAGTTCCTCTTTTAAGGTTTTCGTTGATATTTTGTTGTTTCCTTTAAAGACAATGTCTGTTATTATTGGTTTTTCCTTAACGAAGTATCTGAGGATTACTCCATTTTTCCCTTTTTTAACATCAACAGATATGTTTTCGAAGTATCCGAGTTTAAAAAGGCGTTTGATATCCCTGGCTACCATTTTCTTTGAAAAAGGTTTTCCGGGTTTTTCCGATATGTAGTAGAGAATAGTACTGGTAGGGACACTTTCATTTCCAATAACCAGAACTTTCTCTACCTTCTGCTGTCCTCCATATGATACCTGGAAAAAGGATAAGACTAAAAGTAAACTCAGTAAAACGTTCCTCATCTTTCCCCCAGTTTCAAAGGTCGGAGGTAATGATATCATACCTTTTGGGAATGTATACGGAAAAGCATGTTCCTATGCCTTCTTTACTTTCTACTTCTACCTTTCCTCCCAGTTTTTCCGTTGCCAGTTTAACTATGGAGAGGCCAAGGCCAGTTCCTCCTGACCTTCTCGATCGGGAACGTTCTACTCTGTAGAACCTCTCGAATATGAAGGGAATGTGGGACTTCGGAATTCCGTATCCTGAATCACATACTCTTATTTCATCTTCGTTTCTGAGTGAGTTGAACGAGATTTCCAGGCTTCCCCCTTCCCGGTTGTACTTTATAGCGTTATCGATAAGGTTCTTTAAAATGGCGTGTAGAAGTTTCCTGTCTGCATAAACTTCGGCATTTTCCGGGATCTTTATCGATAGTTTGATTCTCCTGCTCGATAGAAGTTCTGACATGTTGTTAAGTATTTCCTTTACAAGAGGTAATAGTTTCAACTTTTCCAACTTTAACGTAAGATTTGTGCTTTCAAGCAGTGAGAGAGTTATTAGATCTTCTATCAGTTGTTCCATGTATTTTACTCTTTCGAGAGCTTTTGTCGTATATTTTAAGGCTTTCGGATTTTCACTGCAGAGATCTTCCAGTGTCTCCAGGGATATTTTCATGGCTGCCAAGGGCGTTTTTAGTTCGTGGGACGCATTGGCTATAAAATCTTTCTTTAAATTTTCGTACTTTTTCATCGGTGTCTGATCTATGAGAAGTAGTACTTTCTCATCCATGTCTGAGCCAAAGATTACCTGAACGTATCTGTCCTTTATTTTCTTATCCTGCCATACCCGGTAACTCTCGTTAAACGCTTCGTTGATCATAGAGACTATGTCAAAGTCTCTGATTGCCTGGTAGAAAAACTTCCCATTGTCTTCTTTGTCTATTCCCAGCAGTTCTCTCGCGAATCTGTTTGTAAAGACTATCCGACCGTACGGATCCATTATTACAATGCCTTCTTTTATGAGGCTCAAAGCCCTGGCCAGTAGCTTTGACCTATCGATGGGAGGGGGCTGCCTGTCTTTTCCTTTCTTTCTAATTTTCCTCAGGAGTTGAAGCCTCTTCCGCCTTTCGCTCAGTGCCACCGAAATGAATACAAGGAGAAGCAGGAACAGGAAAATAGACAGTGCTATCAGTAGCTGGTTCAAACTCTGCTCCTGATTGATGTGGTGTGAGCTTATAGTTTATCATTTAAAGGTATAAATCGTTCTATCAGGGAGGAGCTATGACAGTAAGGGTGGCCATTAACGGTTTCGGGAGGATTGGCAGAAGTTTCTACAGACTTGTCCACTCAGATCCAGAGGTTGAAGTTGTTGCTATCAACGACCTTACAGATGCGAAAACCCTTGCTCACCTTCTCAAGTACGATTCTGTCCATCGAAAGTTTGACGCTGAGGTTTACGCCGATGGAGATGAAATAGTTGTTGATGGCAGGAGAATTAAGGTTTATGCAAACCCGAATCCAGAGGAGCTTCCCTGGAAGGATCTTGAGGTTGATATCGTTCTTGAAGCTACAGGTCGTTTCAGGGATAGGGAGGGAGCAAGCAAGCACCTGAAGGCTGGTGCCAAAAGGGTTGTTATTTCTGCTCCAGCAAAAGAACCCGATATAACGATTGTTATGGGCGTTAACCAGAGGGAGTACGATCCTGAAAGGCATAGGATTATCTCCAATGCTTCCTGTACTACGAACTGTCTGGCTCCCGTTGCAAAGGTTCTACTTGAGAACTTCGGTATTGTTTCCGGCTTCCTCACTACAGTTCACGCCTATACCATGGATCAGAGGATTCTCGATGCTCCCCATAAAGATCTCAGGAGGGCAAGAGCAGCTGCTGTTTCTATGGTTCCAACGACTACCGGTGCAGCTAAGGCTGTTGGTCTTGTTATACCTGAGCTAAAGGGTAAGTTTAACGGCATTTCTATAAGAGTTCCCACTCCAGATGTATCTATTGTTGACTTTGTGTGTGTTGTAGAGAAAGAGGCAACAGTTGATGAGGTTAACGGAGCTTTGAAAGAGGCTGCAGAAGGAGAGCTTAAAGGTATTCTAGCTTACTCGGAGGAGCCTCTCGTTTCTGTTGATTACCTTGGAGATCCTCACTCCTCAATAGTTGACGGCTTGAGTACGGATGTTATAAACGGTAACCTGGTTAAAGTGATTGCCTGGTATGATAACGAGTGGGGTTACTCAAATAGGCTGGTTGACCTTATTAAGTACGTATCCAGTGTTGGCGTTTGATGGTACGGAATTTTTCCTCTTCAAGTGTTTGTTTAAAATGAAATTTCTCCAGAGTGTTCCTCTGGCCCTTTCCCAGTTTCTGAGGAGAGGGTCGCTTTTCCTGTTTCTCAGGGGGAGAATGTTGACGACTTTGTCTATTACCGGAACGGCCATTCCTCCCAAAGAGCTTTTCTTTATCAGGTAGCTGTCGGGGGCAAGTGTTGCTATGAGGAAAACGAAGACTGAAGCCAGCAACCAGCCTCTGAGTACTCCAAAGAGGAATCCCAGGATGTTATTGATAACTCCCAGGCCTGTTTCGTTAAGTTTCCTGTTTAAGTAGAATGCTACGTATTTGGTCACCACGAACATTGTACCGAACAGGAGTATTCCGGTAACAATGGTAGATGTCTGGTCTGGTCTGCTTACGATCAAACTGGCAACCGGTGTTGCCAGCTGGTATGACAAGTAGATACTGAGGGCCAGTCCTGCTACAGATATAACTTCCTCGACAAAACCTTTGTTAAACCCTCTTATGAAGTTCCAGCCCAGAATCACTATTATCAATCCATCTAGAACGTTAAGTGTTGTAAGGTTCACTCCACCTCCAGGCTCATGTCTATCCAGTTTGCAGTGGTAATAATTTTACTTGTGGAAATATAGTCTATCGGAAGGTTCTTTAGCTTTTTAAGGTTTTCCAGTGTTATACCACCTGAAACTTCCACTTTTATGTGGGGTTTAACTGCCTTCAGTTCCCTTACTCCCCTCTCAATCTCTTCCAGTGGCCAGTTGTCGAGCATTACTATGTCAATTAATTCCAATACTTCCAGTGCTTCCTGCAGCTGTTGCCAGTTCTCAATTTCTACTTCTACTTTTGCCGTTACCGGTATTTTCTCAACAATGGTCTTAACGGCGTTCTTAACTCCTCCGAAAGCTTTTATATGGTTGTCTTTTACCATTACAGCATCGTAAAGTCCCAGACGGTGGTTGGCTGCTCCTCCCACTCTTGTTGCGTATTTCTCCAGTAGCCTCAAACCGGGGGTGGTTTTCCTGGTGTCGAGGAGCTTTACGCTTGAACCATTGAGTTCCCTGACAAATTCTCTCGTTCTGGTTGCTATGCCGCTGAGTTTCTGGATCAGGTTGAGAGCTGTCCTCTCGGCTGTGAGAATGGACTTTAAAGGTCCTTCAATGCGACAGATCAGGTCGCCGTTCTCAAAACATTCTCCCTCTTTTTTGAACCATCTGACTTCCGTTGTGGAGTCTACAGTTTTGAAGACGGCGTTGAATATTCCTTTTCCGCACAGGATACCTCTTTCTCTGGATATCAGGACAGCCCTGCCTTTAACATCTGGAAGAGCGTTGCTTGTTATATCTCCTGCCATTCCCAGATCTTCGTTGAGAAAGTTTACAATTAAACTCTCCAGGTAAATACGGTTCATCAGTCCCTCCGGAGGAAAAGTGGTAACTGTTCCTAACGTTGTGACGGTTATAAGGGTCTTCCTGGTGCCGGTTTTCATTATGACTGTTTTTTACGGTAGATTCAAGCTGGCACTTCTGGTGTTTCTTCTTGCGTCCCTGAGTGATGCTCTGGACGGGTTCTTAGCCCGTAAGCTCAAGCAGGTTACGACTGTGGGGATAATTCTGGATCCCATTGCTGACAAGTCACTTATAGATTCAGGGTATTTACTTTTCTCTTTCTTTGAGAAGGTAATTCCGGTTTGGCTTACAGTTATTGTTGTAAGCAGAGATATTTTAATTCTGTTTGGTAGCTGGCTTCTGTCAATTTTCGGGAAGGTTGAAAAAATAAGGCCGACTTTTCTTGGAAAGGCCACAGCATTTCTGCAGTTTATAACGGTTCTAGTCGTTCTGGTAAATATAAACTGCCACTTTTTCCTGAAATCAGGACTTTATATACTGTTCTACCTTACTGGAATATTTACTGTTATGTCTGCAATTCAGTATACTTACAGGGGGATAAAGGAGCTTAATGGTGGGTAAGTACCTTCCGGAAATTTATCTCTTCTCCACTGTTGTTCTTCTTCTAGTTCTACTGTTCTTGCTTGAGCCGGCCCTACTGCCTTTTTTTGTTGCGTTTGCCCTTGCGTACGTTTCATCTCCCATCTTTTCCTTCTTTAAAGGAATAACGGGAAACAGGGTGAGAATTTCGGCTTTACTTACCCTGATGACAGCGTTTTTTGCCTTCCTGATTGCACTGTTTGTTGTTATTCCTACGGTTATTGAGCAGGTTCAGAGTTTTATCAGCTACCTGCCTACTCTTGCAGGTAAGTTGGACAACTTCTTTTTTTCCCATTTCGGAAAACACTGGTCTCTTCTACATCCCTTCAAGTCTATGAGTCTAACGGATTTCATTCAGGAGATTTACTCCAAGCTGGGGGCTCTTCCTATAGGGAATATAGTGTCTAAACTGTTTTCCGGGGTTTTCTCTGTTCTTTCCATAGTAGTTAACATAGTTGTTGTTCCTTTTCTGGCTTACTACTTTCTCGTAGATTCTAAAGTAATTGTGGATGTTTACCTGTCTGTCGCTCCAAAGTCCATTCAGAGCGAACTTGAAGTACTGCTTGATAGAGTTCATTCGGCACTCTCCAGTTATCTTATCGGTCAGATGGCGGTTGCCTTTTTCGTTGGTACGTACATAGCAGTTGGTCTCTCTCTTGTAGGGATCAGGTATTCCATTTTAATAGGTTTCGTTGCAGGTGTTCTCAACATGATTCCCTACGTCGGCTTTTTCTCCGGTCTTCTTCCTTCCATGCTTCTGGCGATCTTTGATAACGCTTCTCTTGAAGCAGTTCTGGGGGTTCTAATCGTATTCCTCACGGAAGCTGGTCTGGAGAATCTCATCTATCCTCTGGTTATGAGCAGAACAACAGGGGTTAACCCCATCCTCGTCATTCTCTTCATCTTCGTTGGAGGATATCTGGGCGGTTTTCTGGGCGTTGTTGTGGCTGTTCCTTTAGCCGTTATTCTCATTCCCATATTCAACAGTTTTCTGGAGAAGAAGAGAGGACTGGAAGTTGCTGGTGGGGATAACGGGTAATATAGGTTCCGGTAAGTCTTCGCTTTCAAGGTTCCTGAAGTTAAAAGGTTTCCACGTTTTTGATGCCGATGAGATTGGAAAGTCCGTTCTTCAGGGTGAGGCTAAAGAACAGGTAATAGAGGCTTTCGGCAGGAGAGTTCTGAACAGAAATGGTCTGATAGATACGGCAAAGCTGGCATCTGTTGTTTTTTTAAATCCTTCAGCCCTTTCGCTGCTCACATCAATACTCCATCCCCACATCGTTGAAAAGATTAAAGAGATAAAGGCTGACTACTCTAGAGAGATTGCGTTTGTTGAAGCAGCGGTTATTGTAGAGTATGGCTGGCAATCTCATTTTGACAGTCTCGTTCTGGTTTTTGCACACAGAGGACAGAGGCTTCTCAGGGCTGCCAAAAAGTTCGGTTTGAAGGAAGCTCTCAGGAGAGATTCCCTTCAGCTTTCTTACGGTGAAAAGTTAAAATACGCAGACTACTTGATCTGCAACACTAAAACGCTTTTACACCTTAAGGATCAGGCGGAACTGCTGATTGAGGAGATTGAGAAGTGCTGAAAATTCTTTTTGTTGGAGATGTTGTTGGAAGGCCGGGCAGGAGAGCTCTAAACCTCTGGCTTGAGGAGAACGGGAAGGATCTTGACCTCTGTATAGTAAACGGGGAAAACGCAGCAGGCGGTTTTGGCCTTACAGAGAAGATAGTTAACAAGCTCCTCTCCTACGGAGTGGACGTTATAACCGGAGGGAACCATACCTTTGATAAAAAAGAGATTTACCAGTTTATTGATAAATACCCAATCTTGAGGCCTGCAAACTACCCTCCGGGAACGCCGGGCAGGGGGGTTATAACTATTGAAGTTAAAGGTGTAAAGGTTCTGATTGTTAACCTTATGGGAAGAGTCTTTATGGAGTGTCTTGACAACCCCTTTCGGGTATTTGATGCTGTTTACGGGGAGAACGAAGCAGATGTTGTAATAGTTGACTTTCACGGAGAGGCCTCTTCAGAGAAGCAGGCCTTTGGCTTTTACGCCGATGGCAGGGCAACGGCGGTTTTTGGAACCCATACACACGTTCAAACTGCCGACCTGAGGCTTCTTCCTAAAGGGACGCTCTACATTACGGATACAGGTATGACCGGGGCAACCGATACCGTGATAGGGATGGAACCGAAGGAGGGAATTGACAGGTTCGTGAAACAGCTACCTGTGAGATTTAAGGTTCCTGAAAAAGCTAGAGTCATTCAGTTTTCTGGAGTTCTCTTCGAGGTTGGAGAGGACTTTAAGGTTGGGTCTTTCACGAGAATCTACGACATTTACGAGAGGAGAGAAGATGGCAGTTATACTAGACGGGAAGGCTCTCTCTGAGAGGATAAGGGGAGAGCTGAAAGAGGAGGTAGAGGAGTTAAAGGGGAGGTTCGGGAGAGCTCCTACACTTGCAGTTGTTCTTGTGGGTAGCGATCCGGCCAGCGAGATATACGTGAGGAACAAGGTAAAGGCCTGTGAGAAGGTGGGGATAAACTCCATAAACAGGCAGTTTCCTGCAGATATTACCCAGGAGGAACTTAATAGAGTTGTAAGGGAGCTTAACGAGAACCCTGAAGTAGACGGAATAATCGTCCAGCTTCCCCTTCCGGAACACCTCTCGTGTCGGGAGGTTATCAACTACATCTCTCCAGAAAAGGACGTTGACGGATTTCACCCTGTAAATGTTGGTAAATGTATGCTGGGGCTTTACGACCAGGGGCTTATGCCCTGCACTCCTGCAGGGGTTATGAAGTTCTTTGAGGCTTATAACATTTCACTGGAAGGTAAAAATGCCGTTATGGTGGGACACAGCAACATAGTTGGAAAACCTCTGGCGAGTATGCTTCTGAACGCCAATGCTACCGTTTCTGTGTGCCACGTCTATACTGAGGATCTTTCTCACTACACCAGATATGCTGATATTCTCTGTGTTGCAACGGGGGTTCCGCACCTTATTAGGGCCGATATGGTTAAAGAGGGGGCAGTTGTAATTGATATCGGAATCAGCAGAGTAGATGGTAAGATAGTGGGGGATGTGGATTTTGAGGCTGTAAAGGAGAAAGCAGCTGCTATTACTCCTGTTCCTGGGGGTGTTGGTCCCATGACCATAACGATGCTCCTTTACAATACGGTGAAAGCTTTTAAGATGAGGATGGGTGTTTGAAAGTTGTTCCATACATTGACCAGGAAGGGTGCATAGGATGTGCCATATGTGTGGAGGTGTGTCCCATGGGAGTTTTCCTTATGGGGGGAGACAAGGCTGTTGTTATGCGTCCAGAAGCCTGTAGTGGTTGTGGTATTTGCGTTGAGAACTGTCCTGTTGACGTAATAACCCTGAAATGGGCAGATCTCTAGATTCCAGATGGGAGTTGGACGATGTTCCTGCTTTTGAAATCGTTTTACCTTTACGCTGTTTCCCTGTGGGTTGGCTCTCTGTTCTTCTTTACTGTGATTGGTGCTCCGATGGCATTCAGGGTGTTTGAGAAAGAAGAGGCTGGAAGGTATACGGGGGCAGTTTTCCCGAAATACTTTGGTCTGAGTTACGTTTTGGGGCTTATGTCTCTGGTTTCCTTCTATCTCCTCACGAAGGAGAACATGGGTTTCATTTCTTCTATTAATCTTTTGCTCCTCCTCATTATGAACGTTGCCACTTTTGCCAATGGGTTTCTTATAGTTCCCAGAGCAGGTCTCCTGAAGGCAGAGTTTTACAGGAGTGGTGATCGGTCCTACTACGACAGGTTCCTGCGGCTTCACTCAGTTTCCATGGTTCTCAACGGACTCACTTTGATTTTTGGGCTTATGGTTCTTGGCATAACTTCTCTGTACTTAACTTTTTAGTTAGAGGTTTGTCATGACTTTGAAGCAGAATTTTTACGCTGTTCTGATGGCGGTCATTGTTATTGGCGTGACGTTGTTTGCTCTTCAGAACTTTCAGGATGTTAGCGTTACTATACCTTTTGTTGGAGAGTTCAAAACAAAACTGTTTGTTGTTATTGTTTTCTCTTTCATATCCGGGTTCCTTACTGCAGGTTTCCTTTCTCTGATTTTGAAGATCTTTACGCTTCCGTCAAAGATGAAGAAAAAGGAGAGGAGTGTTGAGACTGGATCAATTCCTGAAACTGGCAAGGGTGGTAAAGAGAAGGAGCATAGCTAAGGAACTTTGTGACTCGGGAGCTGTAAAGGTTAATGGACAGCCTGCAAAACCTTCTAGGAGTGTAAACGTTGGAGACATTGTAGAGGTTGATACTCTTACTCGTTACGTTAAGGTAGAAGTTTTAGAAATCCCTGTTTCCAAGAACGTTTCTAAAAAAGAGGCTAGAGGGCTTGTTCGGTTTATTGAGGACAAAAGGAAAGACATAAGAGACATAATAGATCTAATCTGAGAGGGTGGTATTATGGATACTTTTTTAGAAAGGGTCTTCGAGAATATTCAGACTTTTCCGGAAAGGGAAGTTTTCGTTGAGAAGAGGAACGGAGTTTATAGATCTCTCAGTTTTGAAGATTTTAAGAAGCAAATTGTTTCTCTTCAGAAGATTATGGAGGGAGTTTCCCCGGAAGATCGTGTTGTTCTCTTTATGGAGAACAGGCCGGAGTGGATAAGCTCCCTCTTTGCCGTTCTCTTCTCCGGAGGGATAGCCGTTCCTGTTGACTACCTCTTAACTGAAGAGGAGCTTTTCAACATCCTCAAAGATTCTCAACCCCGGTTTCTCATAACGAGCGGGAAGAACAGGGAAACGGCTGAGAGGGCTGTTTCAAAACTGGGTTACCACGTGAAACTTGTGGATGTGGATTCTGAGAACTTAGAGAGCAACGGTAAACTCTTTTTCAGGAAGAGGGATCTGGAAGACGTTATCCTCATTCTCTACACTTCCGGAACCACCGGAAACCCCAAAGGGGTGATGCTGACACTGAAAAATCTCAACCACAACATCAGGGCTGTTGAGAACCTCGGTTTCCTCAGGGAAGATGACCGTTTTGTGGCCATCCTTCCATTTCATCATACTTACCCTTTAATGGCAACGGCTGTTCTGCCGATTACTCTCAGGAATCCCCTTGTGTTCATAGAGAAACTGACGCCGGCAGACATCCTGTCGACGGTTAACGAGCAGAAGGTTACCATCATGGTAGGGGTTCCCAAGCTCTACCACGTTATACACCACAACATAATGGCAGAGATAAAGAAACTTCCTTCACTAAAGAGGAGGATTGTTGAGGGAGCATTGAAGGCCTTCAGAAGGGGGGCTCCCCGCGCTGTCAGGAAAAGGTTCTTTTCTGAGGTTCACAGGAGAGTTGGTAGACACCTCCGCTTTATGATAAGCGGCGGCGCAAAGCTCAGCGAGGATGTGTGGCGGGATATGGAGGCAATGGGCTTTAACATCCTGGAGGGCTACGGCCTTACGGAGACTTCTCCTCTCATCTCTGTGAACAGACCGGATAAGAAAAAGATAGGAACTGCAGGGGTTCCTGTTGAGGGCGTTGAGGTAAGGGTTACAGAATCCGGGGAGATTGCCGTAAAGGGCGACAACGTGATGAAGGGTTACTACAATAAGCCCGAGGAGACGGAGAAGGTAATAAGGGATGGATGGTTCTACACCGGAGATCTCGGTTACGTTGATGAGGATGGTTTTATCCACATTACCGGAAGGGCCAAAGAAGTCATTGTTCTTGAAAGTGGAAAGAACGTTTATCCTGAGGATATAGAGATAGAGCTGTTGAAAAGCCCTTATATTTTGGAGGTTGGAGTTTTCTTCCACGAGGGGAAGCTTAAAGCTATTGTGAGACCGGATTTTGAGCTTTTAGTTGAAGAGGAGATTCAGGACGTAAAGGGCTTTATAAAGAAAGAGATGAACAGACTTATGAGGGGCTTTCAACCTTACAAGAAGATTAAGGAGTTTAAGGTAGTGGATAGAGAGCTTCCCCGAACGAGGATTGGAAAGCTGAGGCGGTTTCTCCTTCCGGAGATGTGGGAGGAAATTGAATAGCCCTGTCTGGAGAGAATATGGGATTAAAGTTTGCCAAGATTCAGGGAACGGGAAACGACTTCATAGTTATCAACAACCTTGATGGTTGCTTTAACCGGTTCTGTAGAGGTTTCAGTGAGGAGGAGGTTGTCAGACGCCTCTGTTCCAGAAGAATAGGAGTTGGGGCAGACGGTCTGATTCTCATCGAAGACTCTCAGGTTGCGAACTTCAAGTGGCGCTTTTTTAACTCCGACGGCTCAACTGCTGAGATGTGTGGAAACGGTATGAGGTGTGTTGCCCGTTTTGCATTCGAAAAGGGTATAGCTCCCGAAAAGATGACAGTTGAAACTGGAGCCGGTTTGATTGAGGCCGAAGTTAAGGGTAGAAACGTCAGGGTCAGGCTTACTCCTCCAAAGGATTTAAAACTCAACCTGAGAGCAGAGGGGCTTACCGTTCACTACATCGATACCGGTGTTCCCCATGCAGTTGTTTTTGTTGACAGGCTTAAAGATGTTGATGTTAATACCATTGGCAGAAAGGTTCGCCTCTCTAACCTTTTTGCTCCTAAGGGAGCTAACGTAAACTTCGTAGAGGTTCAGCTAAACAGGGTCCTGGTAAGGACCTACGAGAGAGGAGTTGAAGGGGAAACGCTGGCCTGCGGAACGGGAGCGGTGGCTTCTGCTTTAGTTTCTTCTGAAGTTTTTGGTTTGAAATCCCCGGTTGAGGTTGAGGTTTCAACAGGGGAGAGGTTAAAGGTTTACTTCGACGAAGATTTTAAAAACGTTTACCTTGAAGGGCCTACCACCTGGGTTTACGACGGTGAGCTGAGG
>JALWGN010000078.1 GCA_027013575.1 Desulfurobacteriaceae bacterium | reverse complement strand
GGGAGATTGCTCTCTCTGAGATTGACAGGGTTAGGTGGATACCGGAGTGGGGAAGAACAAGGATAAGGAACATGGTTGAACAGCGCCCGGACTGGTGTATCTCAAGGCAGAGGATCTGGGGCGTTCCAATAGTTGCGTTCTACTGTAAAAACTGCGGAGAGGTTATCTACTCAAAGGAACTTGCAGATAGAGTAGCGGAAATCTTTGAGAAAGAATCTGCAGACGCCTGGTACGAGAAAAGCGCTGAAGAGCTGCTGCCTGAAGGATTTACCTGTCCTAAGTGCGGTGGAAGTGAGTTTGAGAAGGAGATGGACATCTTAGACGTCTGGTTTGACTCGGGCTCCTCCCACGCAGCCGTCCTTGAGAGGAGGCCGGAGCTCTCCTGGCCTGCAGACCTGTACCTGGAAGGTTCTGACCAGCACAGAGGCTGGTTCCAGGCAAGCCTTCTGGAGTCGTGCGGAACGAGGGGGAGAGCTCCCTACCGCTCAGTCCTCACCCACGGGTTTACACTTGACGAGAAAGGCTACAAGATGAGCAAGTCTTTGGGGAACGTAGTATCCCCGTTAGACGTCGTTAAGAGGTACGGAGCAGACATACTGAGGCTGTGGGTGGCAAGTGAGAACTTTACAGAGGACGTGAGAATTTCAGACAACATTCTGAAGAAGGTAAGCGACGCCTACAAGAAGATAAGGAACACGATAAGGTTTATGCTCGGCAACCTCTCAGACTTCACGCCGGAAAAAGCCCTTTCCTACGAAGAGATGGAGGAGATTGACAGGTGGGCGGTAAACAGGTTCCAGCAGCTCGCCAACGAGATCGTTAAAGACTACAACGAGTACAGGTTCAACAGGGTATTCAGGAAAGTATACGAGTACTGCTCCGTAGAGCTCAGCTCAATCTACCTTGACATAAGCAAGGACACCCTCTACTGTGAACACCCTGAGTCAAGGAAGAGGAGAAGCGCACAAACTGCCATCTGCAGAATTCTCTACGGGCTGACAACGCTGATTGCCCCGATACTCTCGTTCACTGCAGAAGAGGCCTACAGGCTGATACCGGGAGCGGAGAAGGAGTCGGTCTTCTTAGAGGAGTTCCCGCCACTGTGTGAGGAGCTTGACCAGGAGCTCCTTGAGAGGTGGAACAGACTCATAGAGATTAAAAGCGTTGTAAACAAGGCTTTAGAGACGGCAAGAAAAGAGGGAACCATCAGCCACTCCTTAGAAGCCGCCGTAAAGGTCTTTGCAACAGGAGAAGACCTTAAACTCCTGAAAGAGTACGAGAAGGAGCTCCCCTACATCTTCATAACCTCACAAGCCGAAGTGCTTCCCCTTGAAGAGGCACCGGAAACAGCCGTAGAGGTTGAAGAGGTTAAAGGCGTTAAGGCCATTGCAGAGAGAGCAAGAGGGGAGAAGTGCCAGAGGTGCTGGATCTACAGCGAAACGGTAGGTAAAGACGAAGAGTACCCCGACGTCTGCCAGCGGTGTGCAAGAGTATTGAGGGAGCTGAAGGCTTGAGGTACAGACTGAAGGAGCTCCCCCCGTCGGACAGACCCAGAGAAAAACTGCTGGAGCTCGGAGCGGAAAACCTCACAGACTCCGAGCTCCTTGCAATCCTTATAAGAACGGGAACCAGCGGGAAAAACGCCGTTGACCTGGCAAGGGAGCTCCTTAAACACTTCGGCGGAATAGACAACCTCTCAAAGGCATCGGTTGAAGAGCTCAGCTCCTTTAAAGGACTCGGAAGGGCAAAGGCAGTAACCCTAAAGGCGGCCTTTGAAATATCAAAACGGGTTAAAGTAAACCGAAAAAGGAAGATAACGACTCCTGAAGAGGCCTACGAAGCGGTAAAGAGCTTCGGCTACAAGGAGAAAGAGCACTTTGGAATCCTGACGCTCAACAGAAAAGGCTTCCTGATAAACGTTCACGTTGTGTCGGTAGGAGGAACGGGAAGCGCCTCTGTAAACCCTAAAGAGGTCTTCAACCCGGCAGTGAGAGACCTTGCAGAGGCAGTAATACTCTTTCACAACCACCCCTCAGGAGATCCAACCCCCAGCAGAGAAGACGTAGAGGTAACTATAAAACTTGCAGAAGCCGGCAGACTCCTCGGAATTGAAGTTTTAGACCACATAGTTATAGGAAACGACAGATTCGTAAGCCTGAAAGGAGAGGGAGTTGTTTAGGAGAGAGCTCCTAAAGAAGTTCAAAGGAAAGAGAATACTGGTAATAGGCGACTTTATGGTTGACGAGTACATAAAGGGAACCGTTGAGAGGATATCCCCGGAAGCACCGGTTCCGGTTGTGGAAGCAAAGGGAATAACGCTGAAACCGGGAGGCGCCGCAAACGTAGTTGCCAACATAAGAGCCCTGGGAGGCGAAGCCGTTCCCCTTGGAGTTGTAGGAAACGACGAGGCAGGAGAGAGACTGAAGGAGCTCCTAAGAGAATTGGGGGTCAACACAGAAACCCTCTTAACAGACCCCTCAAGGCCTACAACCAGGAAAACCAGGATAATTGCCGGTTCACAGCAGCTTTTAAGGGTTGACTGGGAGAGCAGAGACTACCTGACCAAAGAGGTTGAAAGGGAGCTCATCTCCTTCCTCTTGAACCACTACAGGGAGTTTGACGCAGTTATCATCTCAGACTACGGAAAAGGCGTTGTTACAGGAAAACTCTTCAAACACACAGGAAGAATAAAAAGAGAGGTTCCCGTCTTCCTTGACCCGAAAGAGAAGAACTTTGACATCTACAGTGAAGTTACGGCAATGACCCCGAACATGAAGGAGACCTTTCAGGCAGTTGGAGTAACCCCGGAAACGGACAGTAAAGCGGAAGAGGCGGGAAGAAGACTGATAGAAAGGTACAGACTTGACTACGCCGTAGTAACGAGGAGCGAGAAGGGACTCTCTGTCGTAACGGAGAGAGAGGCAAAACACATACCGACGAGAGCAAAACAGGTATTTGACGTAACGGGAGCGGGAGATACCGTAATAAGTGCTTTTGCACTCTCCGTTGCAGCCGGAGCCACACCGTTTGAGGCGGGAGAGATAGCAAACCTTGCCGCCGGAATAGTCGTAGGAAAACTGGGAACGGCAACGGCAACGGTAGAAGAGATAGAGGAAGCCGCGGAAAAACTGCTGGTAGAATAAGGTTTAAAAGGGATAAGAGGCCGACCTATGCTCTGTAAAATCTGCAAGTCAAAGGGAAAGAGGACAAAAGCCGTTATCTACCTGAGACACCACCGGCTCGCCCTCTGTAAAGAGCACTTTGTAGAGTGGTTTGAGAAGCAGGTTCAGAAAACTGTAAAACAGTTCAAAATGTTTTCAAGAAAAGAGAAGGTGGCAGTTGCCGTTTCAGGAGGGAAAGACAGCCTCTCCCTCTGGCTCGCCCTCCACAGGCTCGGCTACGAAACTTACGGAATCCACATAAGCCTTGGAATAGAGGGGTGGAACTACTCGGAAAAGTCCCTTGAAGTCTGCAGGAAGTTCTCAGAGAGGATCGGAAGGCCTTTAATAGTTTTCAACCTGAAGGAGGAGTTCGGCTACACCATAGAGGAGATAGCAAAAGGAGCAGGAAGGAGGGACGTCTGTTCTGTGTGTGGAACCTTCAAAAGGTACCTGATGAACAGGATTGCAAAGGAGCACGGGTTTAAAGTCTTGGCCACCGGCCACAACCTTGACGACGAGTCGGCACTCCTCCTCTCAAACACAATGAGGTGGGAGATAGGGTACCTTGGAAGACAGTACCCCGTCCTTCCAGAAGAGGGAGGATTTGTCAGAAAGGTTAAGCCGTTCTGCTTTCTGACGGAGAAGGAGACGGTAAGCTACGCAATACTCAACAGAATTGAGTACATGGAGACAGGCTGCCCCAACGCAAAGGAAGCAACTTCAAGGGTTTATAAACAGGCACTCGCCCTCCTTGAACACAAGATGCCGGGAACAAAACTTAGGTTCTACAAGGAGTTCCTGAAGAGGGCAAGACCCATATTTGAGAAAGAGCTTAAAGAGCAGCTTGAGCTTAACGAGTGTGAAGTGTGCGGAATGCCTACAACTGCACCGGTCTGCTCTGTCTGCAGGACTTTGGAGAGGTTAAAGAATGCTGAAGGTGGGGAAAATTGAGTACCTGAACACCGTTCCCGTCTACTACGGCTTTATCAAAGGCGTTGTTGACAGCAGCGGGGTTGAGTTCGTTGAAGACGTACCTTCAGAGCTTAACAGACTACTGAGTGAGGGGTTCCTTGACGCTTCCGTTATCTCCTCTTACGAGTACATTACAAACAGCGACAAGTACCTTCTTCTACCAGACCTCTCAATATCTGCAGAGAGAAGGGTCGTAAGCGTCCTGTTCCTCTCAACAGTCCCCATCCACCAGCTCCACAGGAAGGACGTCTGGATAACCAGGAGCTCCATGACCTCAAAGGAGCTCCTCAAGTACCTCCTTTGGGAAGTTTACGGGGTTGAGCCAAACTTCTACTACTACTCAATGAAGGAGAACACGCTTCCCCGAAACCCAAGGGCTGTTCTGGCAATAGGAGACGACGCTTTAAAACTCAGGAAGATGAAAAAGTTCCCCTTCATCTACGACCTGGCAGAGGAGTGGTTCAACCTTACAGGCCTTCCCTTCGTCTTCGCCCTCTGGGCAGTTAGGAGGGAGAGCTACAGGGAAAAGGGGAAAGAAGTGGAGGAGTTTTACAGGAAACTTGTTGAGTCAAGAGACTACGGCGAGAAACACTACGGCGAGATATGCAGGGAATACGCCCCGAAGCTGGAGCTCCCCCAGAAACTGTGTGAGAACTACCTGAACTGCCTCAACTTCCACCTGGGAGAGAAGGAGCTGGAATCACTTAAACTCTTCTCCGAGAAGATAAACCGGCCGTTCAGGCCGGAGTTTATAGAAACATAAGCCTGTGGTAGAGCTCCTCCCTCTCCTTCTCGTCGTCAAGGTGGGAGACTATCAGCTCAACAAGGTGGTGGTAATCTCCGTTCCACTCCTCCAAAGACTCCTCAAGAACAGGAAGAGCCATTATTCCAAAGTACTCAGAAAGAACTTTAAGTAACTTCTCCCTCTTCGCCTCGTCTATCTCCTCCTCCTGTGAAGAGGAGGTCTCCTCACTGCCAGAACTCTCTACAGAGGAGAGTGAAGAAATTATAGGAGCAAGCTGATCCACTAGAGCTTCCTTAAGGTTATCGGGCAACCCCTCCAGCAGATGCTCAAGGAACTCACCGGAGGTGGAAGAGAGAGAAAGCGCTTCATCAATAACAAGAGCCGAGGCTACTCCAAAGTAAGGGTAAAGTATATCTAAAAGTTCCCGTTCAACGTGTTCAGGTATAACAAGGACCTTCCTCTTCGCAGGAACCTTTCTCTCCCTGACTCCGCTCCTTAAACGCTCTACAACGTACCTGTGAAACTCACTTACGGCAGAATCAATATCCTCTCCTTCCTCTACCTCTCTCTCCAGCCTTTTTATGGAAAGACCGTCTTTAAAGATGTTAGAAACAACTTTCCCGCTCTTTCTGTAGTACTCGGTCTGTACGTGGAAAACAGAGTTCCCAATTTTGATGTCCTCGTTGTAAGAGACAGCCATCTCCTCTTCTCCCAGTAGAAGTTATATGCTACGATTATTCTAACACTGAAGCGTCATTGGGAGATACTATGGAACTACGGGGAGATTTCTCTTCCTACTCAGAAATCCTAGACCTTCTACAGATAGTCAGCATAGGAAAGAAAACAGGTGAAGTGCTGCTTAACAGTGACGGAGAGAGCATAACAATCCAGCTAAAAGACGGGAAAGTTATAAACTTTAAAACAAACGTTCCCCATTTAGAGTACTTAAAAGAGAGAGTTAAAAAAGGAGAGATTCCGATATCGGAAGCCATTAAATTCCTCCTTCACTACGTAGCGATGTGGGACAGGGGAAGGTTCTCTTTCATTGAAAAAGAAGTAACTGACGAGCCTCTGGGGAAAGTTGACACAATTACCGTTATGATGGACTTTACAAAGGAACAGGACGAAATAGGAGACAACCTCAAGGAACTCTTTAAGAAAAACCCTTACTTTGAGCTGTCAGAAGAGGTATCAGAGCCCGTTACTCTTGAAAAAGAGGACTGGAAACTACTCTCCCTTATTTCAAAGGGTAATAACCTTGTTAGAACGGTATTTATGGGTGCCGACTCGTTTAAAAGCGGCCTTGAGAGGATCTACAACTTTATAGAGAAAGATTTAATAAAACAAGTTAAAAAGGAAGAAACCAAAGAAGAGAAAGTACAGGAAACTGAAGCTACAGGCACTTCGTTTGTCAACCCTGAAGTTTTCGAAAGGATAAGGGAGCTCCTTGTTGAAACAATGGGCCCTATGGGAGAATTTCTTATTGAAGAGACCCTAGAGGATATGGATATAACAAGGCTTCCTGTCAATATGATTGATACATTCGTTGAGAACCTGGTAGAGAGGATTCCCGATACGTGTCTTATAGAAGGAGAGAGCTGCCGAGAAAGGTTAAAAGACGAAATCACACTTATTTTAAGAGGAGGAGCAAATGAGTCTTAAAAACCTGAGCATTTCACAAAAAGTACTGCTCGTTTTTTCTATAGTAGTAGCCCTTGCAACCATCTCGTTCCTTCACCTCCTTGATAAGAACTACCAGCAACAGCTGGTAAAGGAAGGTAGGATTATTGCTCAACAGGTCATCATCTTCCGTAAGTGGATTGCAGGCTTTAACACCGTTTGGACCGAGAACAAGTACAACCCAGACATAGGCTACCTGGTAGCACTAGATGCTAACAACGGAGTTCTCAAGAGCTACGGAAAAGGAGAGATACTTCAGAACGTCGGAGAGGTCCACTTCTACGCTCACAACCCTGCTCTGGCAACTAGAGAACTCTCCAAACTCACAAACATTGAGTACGGATGGAGCTTTAGGGCTGTTTCAGACAAGTACCTAGCGCCTGCCGATAAGCCCGACAAGTGGGAAGAAAAAGCAATAAAAACCATTCAAAAGGAATTCAAGAAAGGGAACACCAGCGGAGAGTACTGGGGATGGGATGGCGATAAGTTCCGCTTCGCCAAGGCACTTAAAGTAGAAAAGTCCTGTCTCAAATGTCACGGAAGTCCTGATGAGGTTGACCCCGTATTTAAGAAAGCGATCATTGCAAAGTACGGAGAGGAAGCCTTTAAGAGGGCCTCAGGTTACAAAGAAGGAGAACTAAGAGGAATCATCAGCGTAACGATAATTCCTCCGGGCCTTATAAGTTCCGCCATTAACATGGTAGACATCTGGAACGTTCTGGCACTTATCTTTGCATTTGCCATCTTCTGGTACTTCGCAAAGAGCGAGATCATCAAGCCTATTGAAAGGCTCACAAAGGCAGCCCACGACATCAGCGTTGGAAAGCTTGACATAGACCTTGGAGTTAGAGGTCTTAAGGAAGAAGAAGTTAAAGACGAAATAACAAAACTGGCAATTGCAATTGATAGGCTCAGGGCCAGCATCCAGATAGCCATGGAGAGACTCAGGAAGAGGAAAAAGTAAGTTCAGGTAGTAAAAACCCCCAAAGAGGCCGCCTTCGGGCGGCCTTTTCATTTAGGAGGAGGAAGTGATTCCTTTTTTAGAGGAGAGAAGAGAGCTTATAAGAATTGGGAGAATTGCGTTTGAGGCCGGACTTACAGATACCCACGGCGGAAACATAAGCATGAGGGTTGGAGACTACATACTCATAAAACGCTCGGGGAAGATGCTCGGCTACCTGAAAGAGGAGGACTTCGTTCTGACAACAGTTAACGAGAACAGAGAGCTTGACAGGTTCGCCTCTATGGAACTTGTAGTCCACAGGGCTATATACAGAGAAAACCCCGAGGTTCAGTCTATACTCCACACCCATTCACCCTTCGCCGTAGCCTGCTCGTTAAAGTATGAAGACTCCATTACGCCGATTGACTCAGAGGGGAAGCTCCTGCTTGGAGAAGTTCCCGTAGTTAAAGCCCAAAAAGTCGTCTCCTCTCCGGAAGTTGCCGAGAAGATATCAAAACTGCTTACGAAACACAGGGTTGCCGTTGTCTACAGCCACGGCCCATTTGCCGTAGGGAAAACCCCAGAAGAGGCTCTAATGTACGTTTCAGCCCTTGAAAACTCCTGTAAAATTCTGGCTGCAGTAAAAAACCTTTAAGGAGAGCTCCCTTGAACTGGGACTTTCAGGAAATCTGCGTGATAGGACTGGGGCTTATAGGAGGCTCGTTTGCTCTCAACTTAAAACTGAAAGGTTTTCCGGGAAGAATCACGGCAGTTGACATCAACCCGGAAGCGATTGAGAAGGGACTGGAACTTGACGTTATAGACAGAGGAAGCATAAAGCACTCCATAGTCTCTACTGCCGACCTCGTAGTAATTGCGACACCCGTAGGCGTTTACGAAACGGTAATAAATCAGATTAAACCCTTCATAAAGAAGGGAGCAGTAGTAACAGACCTGGGAAGCGTTAAGGGAGAACTCGTCTTAAAGTGTGAGGAACTCCTTAAAGGTGTTGCTCCCTTCGTTGGAGGACACCCGATAGCAGGAACGGAGAAATCTGGAGTTGAGAACGCCGTTGAGAACCTCTTTGTAAACGCCAAGTTCATCGTTACACCAACGGAGAGAACAGACAGAAAAGCCCTTGAAAGGGTTAAGAGGCTCTGGAAGAACTTAGGGTCTGAAGTTGTTGAGATGGATCCCTTCTACCACGACAGGGTATTTGCAGCGGTAAGCCACCTTCCCCACGTTGTTGCCTACTCCATAGTTG
>JALWGN010000077.1 GCA_027013575.1 Desulfurobacteriaceae bacterium | reverse complement strand
CTTGCCCTCTACTTCATCGGTGGAATTATCAAGCACGCTAAGGCTATCTGTGCCTTTACAAACGCTACAGTGAACTCCTACAAGAGGCTCGTTCCCGGTTACGAGGCTCCCGTTAACCTCTGCTACTCTGCAAGAAACAGGTCTGCAGCTATAAGGGTTCCGGTTGTTACCTCTCCTAAGGCCAAGAGGATTGAGGTCAGGTTCCCCGACTCTTCTGGAGCTCCCTACCTCACATTTGCAGCCCTCCTCATGGCCGGACTTGACGGAATTGAGAACAAGATCCATCCGGGAGAGCCGGTTGATAAGAACCTCTACGACCTTCCGCCGGAGGAGCTTAAAGACATTCCAACAGTTCCTGGCTCCCTTGAAGAGGCCGTTAACGCCCTTGAGAAGGACTACGAGTTCCTTACAAAGGGCGGCGTAATGACAGAGGAGTTCCTTGCCGACTACATTGAGTACAAGAGGAAAGAGGAGATTGACCCTGTAAGGCTCAGGCCTACACCTATGGAGTTCCTCCTCTACTTTGACGTTTAAACCTCTCTACAGACCGACCGTTAACCCCCGCCTGAGCGGGGGTTTTCTATTTTGGAGGTGTTATGAGCCTGTTTGACGAGGCCGCAAAGACCTGGGACTTAAAACCCCACAGAGTAGAAACCGCCAGAAAGGTCGGTGAAGCGATTCTCTCCTCAGTTCCTGTCTCTAAAAACTGGATAGCACTTGACTTTGGCGCCGGAACGGGTCTTCTGACTTTTTACCTGTCTCCGTACCTTTCCCACATCTACGCCTTAGACAACTCCAGAGGGATGGTTGAGGTTCTAAAGGAAAAGGTTGAGAAGCTGAAGGCAGAGAACGTTGAGCCTGTTTTTGGCTCTTACGGTGAATTCTATCCTGAAGAGCCTTTAGACCTTATCGTTTCCAGCATGTCTATCCACCACGTTGAAAAGGTTGACGAGCTCTTTAAGTGGTTCTCCTCTACTCTGAGGAGGGGAGGTTACGTTGCAGTTGCAGACCTTGTGAAAGAGGACGGAACCTTCCACAGGGACAACAGAGGCGTTTTTCACTTCGGATTTGAGAGAGAAGAGTTTGAAGAGTACATGGCCTCTGCTGGTATAGAGCCCGTTGAGTTTAAGGTTGTTCACTCAATAGAGAGAAACGGCAGGGAGTACCCTATCTTCCTCTCCGTTGGCAGGAAGGTTTAAAACTCCCTGGCTATAAGGTCTGAGAGGGTCTCCCTCTGCCTTACGACTCTGAAGCTCTCCCCTTCTACCATCACCTCGGCAGGCCTTGGCCTTGAGTTGTAGTTTGATGCCATTGTAAAGCCGTAGGCTCCGGCGCTGAGAACTGCTATGTAGTCTCCCTCCTTAAGGAGTGGGAGCTCCCTCTCCTTTGCTATAACGTCTCCCGTTTCACAGATAGGCCCTACAACGTCTGCAACGACAGTCTCTCCTTCCCTCTCCTGAAGCGGGACTATGTGGTGGTAGGCTCCGTAGAGAGCAGGTCTTGCTATGTCGTTCATTCCGGCATCTACTACGTAAAAGGTTTTGTTTTTCCGCCTCTTAGTGTAGAGGACTTTCGTTATCAGAACTCCTGCGTTTCCGCTTATTCTCCTTCCCGGCTCTAAAATCAGGTGGCAACCGAGAGTTTTAACCACAGGGATGATTTCGTCTGCCAGCCTCTTTGCCGGTATTACCTCCTCTTCCGGCCTGTAGTTGATGCCAAGCCCTCCGCCGGCGTCAAAGAACTCAACCTCTACGCCTTCTGAGCGGAGCTCCCTCACGAAGTTTGCAACCTTTCTGGCAGCTTCTCCAAAAACGGAGGTGTCTGTTATCTGTGAACCTATGTGGAAGTGGATACCTACAGGCTCCAGCCACCTGCTCTTCTTTGCGTACCTGTAGAGCTCAAAGGCCTTTTCAAAGGTTACTCCGAACTTTGCCTCTTTGAGCCCCGTTGAGATGTAGGGGTGGGTTTTCGGGTTCACGTCGGGGTTTACCCTTACCGCAAGGGGAGCTCTCCTTCCAAGCCTCTGTGCTACCCTCTCCAGAGCGTAGAGTTCCCCTTCAGACTCAACATTTACCATCAGAATACCCCTTTCAAGGGCGAAGAGGAGCTCCTCCTCTCTCTTCCCAACCCCTGCAAAGACCACTTTTTTGGGGTCTATTCCTGCGGTGAGAGCTCTAAATATCTCTCCCATTGAGACTGTATCCGCTCCCGCACCGAGCTCTTTTAAAACTTTCAGTACGTGAACGTTAGAGTTTGATTTAACGGCGAAACAGGTTGTGTGGGGAACCTCTGAAAAGGCCGAGTCAAACTCGTTGAACCAGTACTCTAAAGCCTTTCTACTGTAAACGTAAACGGGAGTTCCTGCTCTCTTTGCTACCTCTTTCAGCGGAACTCCTTCAAAGAAGAGCTCCCCGTTTCTGTATCCAAGTTCCGGGTAAATCTCTCTCATTTGACAACGCTCCTCTTCTCTTTTGCTCTCTGGAAGAACTCTTTAAGCCCCTCTCTGTCCTCTTCCTCTATGAGTCTTTCAACCTCTTCAAGGGCAGATTTAAAAGTTTTAAGCGACTTTAACAGGTTCTCCCTGTTCGCTATACAGATGTCCCTCCACATTATGGGGTCGCTCATTGCGATTCTCGTAAAGTCTTTAAAGCCCCCTCCTGTATAGTTAAAGAGGTTGGTCTTAACCTCTTCAGAGAGCTGATCTATAGCTGCAACTATGGAGTAGGCAACAACGTGGGGAAGGTGGCTTACCGCTGCAAATACCCTGTCGTGGTAGAAGGGATCCATCTCAACAACTTCAGACCCTAAGTTCTTCCAGAGCCTCTTAACCCTTTCAAG
>JALWGN010000076.1 GCA_027013575.1 Desulfurobacteriaceae bacterium | reverse complement strand
ATCTGGGTTGTCTTTTTTCATTTTTACAAGGTTTCCAAAAACAATGTTTGACTGGGTCACCCCTTCCCTCTGGACAAAGTAAACCCCGTTTTTTTCAGGTTTTATATCCATCGGGAGTTTTGCCTTTTCCCCTTTAGGCAAGGCTTTCATCTTTGTTTTCAGAAGTTTTTTAATCTCTTTTGCATTAAAGTCTCCATAAATGTACATTACTGCATTTTTTCCACAGAGGTATTTTTTAGCATAAGCGATTAAATCGTCCCTGTTTATTGATGCGACTGTCGCAAGTTCAGGCTGTTTTGAGAAGGGAGAGTTTAATCCGTAAATCCTTCTTTTAAACACCCTTCTCGCAATTGCTTTCGGGTCGTCGTTTCTTCTTACAATCATTGATTTTAATTGCGCTTTTGCAATTTCAATCTTTTGAGGCTCAAATTTAGGGGATGTTAAGGTTGCCACAAACAAATCAAACACTTTGGGGAAGTTTTCTTTTAAACAATCAAATGAAACGGAAATTGATGTTTCCCCTGAAGATGCCTCAATTGTTGAGGCAGTCCCTTCAAGGTATTCGTCCATCTGGTCTCCACTCATTAAAGAGTTTCCCCCTGTCCTTAACACATCTGAAAAGATATCGCTTAACCCCTCTTTTCCTTTCGGGTCGCATACGCTTCCGCCGTGAAAAAGTATCTCCCCGCTAACCACAGGCAATTCGTGGTCTTCAAGTATAAGGACAGTTAAGCCGTTTTTAAGTTTAATCACTTCAGGCTTAACCTTTTTAGGGCTTTTCAAAGGGGGATATTTAATTTCTTTGTAATTTTTCACTATTGAAAAAGAGTATATTGAAAAAAGTATTGAAAAAACAAGTATGCTAAACTTTCTCATAACTCACCTCTTATTTAAAATCCGGGATAATTTCGCCTATGTTTTTACCGTTTGCCCTTAAATACTTTTTAGCGTAGTCCTGAATGTCTTTCGGAGTCAACTTTTCAATCATATCAACTTCCCTGAATATCTCTCTCCAATCGCCTAACTTAACATAGTAGTTTGTCAAAAGCATAGCGATTCCCGGGTTTGAATCAAGGCTGTAAATGAGGTCTGCCTTGGCCTGTGATTTAACCTTTTTCAATTCTTCTTGTTTTATCGGCTCTGTTTTAAGCCTTTCAATTTCCTCATCTATTTCCTTTGCTATGTCGTCAAGTGAAGTGCCGGGTGTTGGGATTGCATAAACAATAAACATTGACGGGTATTTATCCCCAGGCCAGCCGTTAAAACAGCCTACATAAGCAGCCTTTCTTTCCTTTTTTACAAGCCTTTCATAAAGCCTTGAAGTCCTGCCGTTTCCAAGTATCTGGGCAATAGCCTTGAAAGCAACATCCGCTTTTCTATCCCTTGCAGAAGGCCTGTGGTAACCTACAAGGTAAACAGGCTGGCTTTTTTCTTTTAAAACAACCTTTCTTACAGCGGTTTGTTCAGGCTCTTTTGTTACGATTTTAGCAGGCTTTTGCCCGACAGGGAGCCTTCCAAAGTATGCCTTTAACATAGGCTTAATCTTTTCTGTGTCAAAGTCGCCAACAATTGCAATTGTCATTGTTTGAGGGCCGTAGTATTTTTTAAAGTAGTTTTCAACCTTTTTTCTTGTATATCTTTGAATGTCTGACATAGCCCCAATTGTAGGTATCTGGTAAGGATGGTATTTATAGCACAAACATTGAAACTCTTCCAATAATTTTCCGAAGGGGTTTGATTCAACCCTCATTCTTCTTTCTTCTGCAACGACATTTCTCTCTTTGTAAAATTGTCTGAAAACAGGGTTCATAAACCTGTCTGATTCAAGAAAGCAAAACAATTCAATCTTATTTGAAGGAAGGGAATAGTGGTATTGGGTTGCGTCCGCAGCGGTAAAAGCGTTTAAATCAGGGCTTCCGGCCTCGCTTATTATTCTGTCAAATTCACCTATATTTGCCGCTGCCTCAGCCTCTTTTTGCAATTTTGTTATCTCTTTTTTTAACTTTGCAATCTCTTCCTTGCTTCCATTATTGTCTTCAAGGTAATAAAGTTTTTCAAATAGTTTGTCAATTTCGTTTAAGAGTTTTAATTCTTTTTTTAAGTCTTTAGCACCTACTGTTGTAGTGCCTTTAAAAGCCATATGCTCAAGCATATGGGAAATTCCGGTAATGCCGTATGTTTCATTTACCGAGCCTACATCAACATATGTGTGAAATGAAACAACAGGCGCATCATGCCTTTCATAGAGCAGAAAGGTAAGCCCGTTATCAAGTTTGTAAACAGTAAGGTGTTTTGCAAACTCTTTCTCCGATATGGAAAAAGAGGGCAAAACAAATACAAGCAACGCAAAAATCACTCCAATTCTCTTAACCATTATTTAACCCCCGCATATTTAATTACACTGTATTATACGCTTAAAATTTAAAAAAGTTGAGAAAAAATAAAAAAAGCAGGTGCTTAAAAACACCTGCCAATCGTTGTGTAAGGCACTAACGGTTTTTTTCTAAATGCCTCGGTTTTACCATCTCTTCTGGTGATAGTATTTTATCAAGTTCTTCTTTTGTTAACAAGCCTTTTTCAAGCACAAGTTCGTAAACAGACTTCCCTGTTTCCAATGCCTCTTTTGCTATGGCAGTAGCATTTTCATAGCCGATAAAGGGGTTTAATGCTGTAACAATTCCAATGCTGTTTTCAACATAGTGCCTGCAAACTTCTCTGTTTGCGGTTATACCGATTACGCATTTATCGGCAAGGGTAATCATCGCATTTCGCATAATGTCTATTGATTGAAACAGGTTAAATGTAATTATAGGCTCCATTACATTCAACTCCAATTGGCCTGCTTCCGCACCGAAAGTGATTGTTAAG
>JALWGN010000075.1 GCA_027013575.1 Desulfurobacteriaceae bacterium | reverse complement strand
ATTTTGAGGCTTCCCGTTGACAGGTCTTTCACGGTAAAGGGTTTCGGAACGGTCGTAACCGGAACGCTCCTTTCAGGTAAGGTAAGCGCCGGAGATGAGGTTGAGATACTCCCGGCTGGTCTGAAGACAAAGATTCGCGGGGTTCAGGTTCACGGAAAGCCCGTTGATACGGCCTTTGCAGGCCAGAGAACCGCCGTGAACCTTGCCTCGGTCTCTAAAGAGGAGGTAAAGAGGGGAGACCTCCTCTCAACCCCCGGATACCTGAGAACAACAAAACTTGTTGACGCCGTTTTAGAGCTCTCAAAAAACGCAAACGTTATCGTTGAGAGCGGCTTTAAAGTCCACTTCCACCACTTAACGGCGGAGACTGAAGGGGAGGTTTACCTGATAGACAGGGAGGAGCTCCTCCCGGGCGAAAGAGCTCTCGTCCAGATAAGACTGAGAGACCCGGTCGTTCCCGTTTACGGAGACCGGTTTGTTGTGAGGAACTACTCTCCGGCAAGGGTTATCGGCGGCGGATGGGTGGTAAACCCGCTGCCGGAGAGGAAGTTCAGAAAGCGCTTCAGGGAGAGTTACCTCTCCTTTCTGAAACCCCTGATTGACGGAGAGAAAGAGAGACAGCTCACTCACCTCGTCTCCCACTTTCCCGGCCTCTTAACGGAGAAGGATTTAATCCAGAGGCTCGGCCTGACTCCTCAGAAGGCGAAGGAGTTAGTTGAGGAAGCGGTTAAGGAGGGGAAACTCCTTAAGTTTGAAGGCAGACTCTACCCGCCAGACTACCTGAAAGAGGTTCGCCAGAACCTACTAAAGGCAGTTGAGGACTACCACAAAAAGTTCCCCGTTGCTCCGGGTATAAACAGGGAGTCTTTGAGGAGCTCCCTAAAACTGGCGGGGGAGCTCTTTAACTCCGTAGTTGAAGGTCTCATAGAGGAAGGGGTTTTAGAGGAGGAGAACTCCTACCTTAAACTCTCCGACTTTAAACCAAAGGCTGAAGGGGAGTTTAAGGAGATAGTGGAAAAACTTGAAACGGCCTCAAGGGAGGGAAGGTTCACTCCTCCTTCTCTCAAGGAGTTCTCTAAGTCTGAAGGGATTCCCGAGGAGAAGGTCTACATGGCCGCCTCTTATCTTGTCAGAGAAAAGGGGTACCACAAAGTTGGAGACTTCCTCTTTTCCCCTGAAAGCTTTGAAAGGATAAGGGAAATTCTGAAAGAACACTTCGGAAAGAAGGAAACCCTCTCCGTTTCAGAGTTTAAGGACTACCTGAATATCAGCAGGAAGTTTGCAATTCCCATCCTTGAATACCTTGACTCTTTAGGGCTTACAGAGAGGAGAGGAAACGAGAGGGTAAGGGGGAGGAACCTTTAGTGGGGGAGCTCCTTCTAAACGTCATCCTTCCCGTTTACCTCCTCATCGGCCTTGGGTTCCTGTCGGGGAGAATCTGGAAAGACCTTGAGACGAAAACCATCTCAACGATCGTTCTCTACTTCTTCGCCCCTGCCCTCATCTTCTCCTCTTTCAGAGAGCTCCCTCTGAACCTCTCAAGCTTTTCGTGTATCTCCCTAACAGCCCTTGGGGTATTTGGAGCCGTTTACGGGATCTCGGTTCTTACAGAGCTCCTCTTCCTAAAGGGGAGAAACCCGGCCTTTGAGCTCTCGTCAACGGTTATGAACGCAGGGTACATGGGAATTCCGCTGATAGTTCTGATGTTCGGGGAGGGAGCTCTCCCGGTCGCAATTACCTACATGGTCGTTATGGCCGTTTACCACTTCACCCTGGGAATCGTCGTTCTGAAAGGGAGCGTAAGAGAGGGAGTTGTCTCTGCCCTTAAAATCCCACTCATCTACGCGCTTATCCTCTCCTTCCTCTTAAAAGGAGTAAGTCTTCCCCAGGGAGTTGAGAAGATGGTAAAGCTCTCGGGAGACGCAACACTTCCCCTTATGCTCTTCTCCATAGGCATCAGCCTCTCCAGAATAGACCTTTCAGAGGTAAAGCTCAGTTTACTGGGAACTGCCGTAAGGTTTTTCGGGGGAACCGCCTCAGCCCTCCTCTTCTCAAAGCTCCTTGGTTGCTCTCCTCACTACCAGAAGATTCTGGTAGTTCAGTCTTCACTCCCTTCAGCAATCCTCAACTACGTTCTGTGTGAAAAGTTTGATACCCACCCACAAACGGCTGCGTCAATAATCTTCGTTTCAACCCTCCTCTTCCCCGTTTACCTCGTCTTCCTGAAACTCCTCGTAGGGTAAGGTAAAATTTTCCACGACCCCATAGAGAGGTAAAGATGAAAGCTCTTCTAACGGTACTGGCTCTGCTACTTATCCCCTCTTACGCCGTGGCAACGGAGATTAAAGACACCGTGGTGGCGTCGCAGGAGGTTAAGCCAGACGTTTACTGCGTCTCCGTAACCGTTTCCGTAAGGGGAAACAGCGAAGCGTTCGTTCTGCAGAGCCTTAAAAGGGCAGACGACTACGTAAAAAGGCTGCACCTAAGGTACACAGGCGGAAACTTCACCCTATACCCTGAAACCGAGTGGAACCCCGTAGAGAAGAGGTACTTCGTTACCGGGTTTGCAGGGAAAATCCGCTACACCTTCCAGCTGAAAGACCCGGCAGAGCAGGAAGAGATAGTAAGAGCCCTTGAAACGGCGAAGGTGGGAGCTCCCCTCACCTACACCATCTCCTCGGTAGGATGGTGCATCTCCGAACCTCTGAAGAGGAGAACTCTCCTTCGGTTAAAACTGAAGGCACTGAAGGAGGCGGAACGGGAAGCGTCTGTTTTCGGGAGGGAGCTCCACTCAACCTGCCGAATTGAGAAGATAAGCTTCCTTTCAAGTGAGCCGCCGCTAATCTTAGAGACGCTGAGAAGGGGAAAAC
>JALWGN010000074.1 GCA_027013575.1 Desulfurobacteriaceae bacterium | reverse complement strand
GGAAAAGGGTAAGGCCGGGTCTTACGATAATCGCCGGTAAGATGGTGGGAGCTCCCTTAAGCAGGCTCATTCCCGTTGCAACGGTTATGGAGTACATGCACACCGCAACACTCCTTCACGACGACATTGTTGACGGAGCAAAGCTTAGAAGGGGAAGACCTTCTGCAAATGAGGTTTTCGGGAACGACGTTGCCGTTTTAGTTGGCGACTACATGTTTGCAAAGGCGATCTACATTCTGGCCGTTTACGGAGGGGAGGAGGTTCTGAAAGTTGCTTCCCAGACTGTTCAGGACATGGCAGAGGGGGAGCTCCTCCAGCTTGAAAGGATAGGAGACCTCTCAATAACCGAAGAGGACTACTTTGACGTTATCTACAGGAAGACCGCCTCCCTCCTTGCAACCTGCTGCGAGTGTGGGGCGATAGTTGGAGGGGCAGACGGAGAGAGGAGGAGAGCTCTGAGGAGGTACGGAGAGTTCATAGGCTACGCCTTCCAGCTTGTTGACGACGCCTTTGACTACATCTCAGACTCAAAGACAATCGGAAAGCCTGCCGGGAACGACATACGGGAGGGAAAGGTAACCTACCCGCTACTTTCGGTTTTAGGGGAGCTCTCAGAGAAAGAGCGCGAAACTGTTGAATCGGTCTTCTCAAACCCTCAGCCTTCACAGGAAGAGATTGACTCTGTAAGGAGAATAGTTCTTAACAGGGGCGGAGACAGAAAGACCTTCCGTCTTGCAAGGGATTACGTTGAGAGGGCTAAGGAAGAGCTCTCTCTCTTTGAGGACTCCCCGCTGAAGAGAGCTCTCTTTGAGGTTGCCGACTTCATAGTTGAGAGAACCTACTAACCGACCTCCACAAGGTCAAACTTATCCCCAAAGCGGAACTTCATCAGCTCCTTCAGGTCTTCCAGCTCCTTAAGCTCCGGGTTCTCCTCTATCAGCCTCTCGGCCTCTTCCCTTGCAACCTTTAAAACCTCGTAGTCCCTCCTCAGGTCTGCAACTTTAAAGTCTCCAAGTCCCGACTGTCTGGTTCCAAATATCTCTCCGGGGCCTCTGAACTGGAGGTCTGCCTCTGCGATTTTAAAGCCGTCGTTTGTTGACTCAAGGACTTTCAGCCTCTTTATGGCGTCCTCTCCAACGCCCCTTGAGGTTACGAGGAAACAGTAAGACTGCCTGTCCCCCCTTCCCACTCTACCCCTCAGCTGGTGGAGCTGAGCAAGCCCGAACCGCTCTGCGTGTTCAATCACCATCACCGTTGCTTCCGGAACGTCCACTCCAACCTCAATTACCGTTGTGGATACGAGAACCGAAAACTCCCCCCTCTTAAAGGCTTCCATTACGGCGTCTTTCTCCTCCTGTTTCATTCTGCCGTGGAGAAGGCCAACTTTGTGGGGTTTGAGCTTTTCGCTCCAGTAGTGGAACATATCAGTTGCAGCCTTCAGCTCTAACTTCTCAGACTCTTCAACGAGAGGGTAGACAATGTAAACTCTGTTTCCCTTCTCTATCTCCTTTTTCAGGAAATCTACAAGAGTGTTCATCTCGTCTTCAAAGACTATCTTCGTCTCTATCGGTTTTCTCCCTGCAGGAAGTTCATCTATAACCGAAACATCAAGGTCTCCGTAGGCGGTCATTGCAAGGGTTCTGGGAATGGGAGTTGCCGTCATAACCAAAACGTCTGGCATTCTTCCCTTCTTTTTGAGCTCAACCCTCTGTTTTACGCCGAAACGGTGCTGTTCGTCTATGATTACAAGGCCAAGGTTCTTAAACTCAACCCCCTCCTGTATAAGGGCGTGGGTTCCAACAACAACCTGAATGAAACCCTCCTTTATCGCCCTGTAAACTGTCTCTTTCTGCTTCTTCGTCATGCTTCCCGTTAAAAGTCCAACCCTTACGCCGTAGGGGGAGAGGAACTCCTTAAACTTCTTAAAATGCTGGTTTGCGAGAATCTCTGTTGGAGCCATTACTGCAGTCTGGTAGCCGCTCTTTGCGGCAAAGAAGGCGGCAGCTGCGGCAACAACGGTTTTTCCGCTTCCCACGTCTCCCTGAACAAGCCTGTTCATAGGCTCAGGCTTTTTCATATCTTCAACTATCTCTTTTAAAACCCTCTCCTGTGCGTTTGTGAGCCTGAAGGGAAGGGCTTTTTTGAACTCCTCTATCAGCTCCTCTGAAACGGGAAAGGCTATTCCCTTCTCCCTCTTTATCTTCTGCCTGTGGAGTGCAAGTGCTAACTGAAAGAGGAAGAGCTCGTCAAAGATTACCCTTCTCTGTGCCGGAGTTTTGAAGGTAAGGAGCTCCTCAACCTTCTCGTCGTAAGGAAAGTGGACCCTCCAGAAGGCGTCGGCAGCCTCGGGGAAGTTGTGTCTTTTAAGAATTTCTGAGGGAAGGTACTCTGGAAGGTAAGGAAGAACTTTCCTTACAACGGTCTGTATGTCCCTTCTTACAGTTGCCTGTTTTAACCCCTCGGCAGAGTGGTAAACGGGAAGAACCTTACCGAGCTTCTCAAGTTTTCCCTTTGCGGGGTCAAAGACTTCTACTTCAGGGTGAACCATTGTGAAGCCGGTGGAGCTCCTCTTAACAGTTCCGTAGGCCAGAACCTCTTTTTTCAGCTCTTTTGCCTTTGAAAAGAGTTTTCTGTAGTACCCGAAGACCCTCTCCTGAAGGAAAAGGAGGGTTACGGCTCCCGTTTTATCGTAGAGAACGACTTTTAAGAGTTTCTTTTTCTTCTTGCTGGTCTGAACCTCTGAGATACTTACAACCTGACCCTTAACGAGTACGTTTTCCCCCGGTTTTAAATAGGCCATGGGGATTACCGTTGACCTGTCTTCGTACCTGAACGGAAGGTAGTAGATGGCGTCTAAAACAGTTTCTATGCCTAACTTCTTCAGTCTGTTAACTCTTCGTTTATCAATTCCTTTGACGGTTTCAACTTTCTTAAAAAAAGCCCTTATGGGGTAGCGGTTCCGTTTCTTGTCTATCTTCTCGGAGGCAACTATTACCCTCTCTTTCGGAACCTCTTCGCTCCTTGCCTTCTCTATCTCCTCAGGGGAGAACTTGAGGGTAAAAACGGAGTGGAGCTCCCTGAAGAGCTGCCTTTTCTTCTCCTCACTCAGAGAGGAGTAGCCTTCAAGGACTTTCAGGACTTTCTGAACCCAGGCCTTCCTCTTCCTGTCTAAGTGGGGAAGGAGCTCCTCAAGGAGAAGGGAAAGAGCTCTGTCGGGGTCTTTTACCCTGTTGAAGTACTTAAAGTCTTCCTTTGTGAGCAGGGAGAGGAGCTCCCTTATCCTTTTTAGCGTCTTCTCCATCTGGGAAATTTTATAATAAGAGCAACCCCACGGAACAGAAGGAAGGGAGATGACGAAAAAGAGATTCCTTGCGCTCCTGCTTGTCCTCTCGTCGTGTGGAACTCTCCAGAAAGAGAAACCGAAACTTACGCCGAAAGTAGCTGTAAAGAAGAAAAAAGAAAAGCCAGAACCTGTGAGGTTTAAACCCGACTACACCTACTACTACATGCTCTACCTCAACTACCTGTCTAAGGGCGAGAACGAAAAGGCACTTAAGGCAATAGAGAAGGCCTACAGCCTCAGCGGGAATACAAAGCTTGCCGTTGAAGGGGCAAGGCTTGCAGCCTCTATGAGGAAGTTTAAAGAGGCAGAAAAGCTGATATCCCGGGCTCTTGAGAAAGACCCCAACAACGTTGAAGCCTTAAAGCTTAAGGCGGGTATCTGCGTGGCAGAGGGGAAGTTCCGGTGTGCAGAGGAGCTCTACCGGAAAGTACTGAAGCTAAAGCCCGACAGGGATACATACATCTTTCTGGCAAACCTCTTAATAAACCAGAAGAGAAGCGACAAGGCTCTAAAGTTCCTGAAAGAGGGAGAGAAGAGGTTCAAAAACGACTACCTGATTGACTACTTTTTGGGAGAGGCCTACTACCTGAAGGGGAACTACAGAGAAGCGAGGAGATACTTAGAGAAGTCGGTATCTGAGAACCCGGAGTTTGAGAGCGCCTACCTGCTACTGGGTAAGGTGTACCAGAAGCTCAAGCAGTACGGGAAGGCCGAGGCTTTCCTGAAAAAGGTCCTAAAGGAGAACCCCGACAACATCTACGCTTTAAGGGAGCTCCTTGTCGTCTACATAGCCGAAAACAGGCCCAAAGAGGCCTTAGACGTTATAAACAGGCTCGTCTCCCTTGAGCCTTACAACCTGAAGCTCCTCTCGTGGGTTGCAGCAAACCTCTTCCAGATGAAGGAGTACAAACAGGTCATTCCGATCATAGAGAGAATAACGAAGCTCAACCCCGACAACCCCAACGTTTACTTCATGTTAGGCCTTGCCTACGAGCTCTCAGGCAACCTTAAAAAGGCCGTTGAAGCGTACAGGAAGGCACTGAGCTACTACCCCCAGAACCCAACAGTAATGGAGAGGCTGGCTCTTACCTACTACAAACTGAAGGAGTACGGAAAGGCTGAGGAGCTCTACGAGAAGCTCTGGGGGATCACCAACAACCCCGACTACCTCATAAAGGCCGCCCTTCTCCTTGACAAAATGGGAGAGACAGACGAGGCCTACAAACTCCTCTCCTTCTGGAAGGATCAGCTTAAAGAAAACCCCGACTACCTCTTCTACCTGGCCTACTTTGCAGACAAACTGGGTAAAGACAGCGTCGCCGAGGAGAGCTTGAAGGAGCTCCTCAAAATCAGACCAACTCCAGACATCTACAACTACCTTGCCTACTTCTACGCCCTCAGAGGGAAGAACTTAGACGAGGCTCTGAAGCTGATAGACAGGGCTCTCAGCTCAAATCCGAATAGCCCTGCCTACTTAGACACAAAGGGGTGGATTCTATTTAAGATGAAGAGGTTTAAAGAGGCGTGTAAGTTCCTGAAGAGGGCGATTGAGTCTAAGCCTGACGACGCGGTAATAAACTACCACTACGGAGAGTGCCTCCTTAAGACGGGGGAGTTCCAGGAGGCAGAGAAACACCTTACGAAAGCTCTAAAAATCGTTAACGAAAACCCGGAGGTGGAGTCTGAAGAGCCGGGAATAAGGGAGAAGATAGAGAGAGCTCTAAAACTGCTGCAAAGGGAGAAGGGAGGTGAGAGATGAGCTTTACGATGATCCTGTGGGGGCTTGTGGTCTTTCTGGTTATCTCGCTACCCACAATAACCGGACTTATGAGGATACTCTCTGCGCTAAAGTTCCTTGAGAACGCAACGACAGACAGGTTTAACCCGCTGAACGCAATAAAGCCGGGAGGTTTTGCCTACGCCTTAACCTTCAGCTTCAAAATAACCTTCATAACGGCGGTAATACTTGACTACGTAGAGTACGTAAAGCAGGTCTACTATATCGTCTCCCTCTACCTCTTTTTCCTCCTTATAGACTTCATCGTTCAGTACTCGGGGGAGGCATTCAAAACCCTGTCCCTGAACATAAAGAGCGCCTTCGTGGGAGCTTCACTTCCCGTTTTCACAATCTTTGTTCTGAACTTCCTTATACAGAGGAAACTGAAAACCGTAATTCCAAGGGAGATGGAGAACTACAGGAAAGGAAAAGCCTCTCCCGGGCTGAAAACCTTTGATCAGAAGGGGTAGAGATGGAGCTAAAAACTCTACGGGTTGACCTTGACGAAAAGAGGGTTGTCTTTAAACCCTTTGAAAAGGAAGGAATCTACGGCGTTATAGACTACGGGATCTACCTTCACTCAGAGGTCTACAGGAGCTACCAGGTCTCCCCCTACGACAGCAGAAACGTTTTAGTTGTGGGGCTTGGGCCGTTTGCCGGTTCAGTTCTACCCGGCTCCCACAGGCTCACCTTCTTCTTCCGCTCACCGCTGTACGGAACCCTCTACCCCTCTACCATGGGAGGAGCTGCCTACACCTTCCTAAAAACGGGAGTGGACATCTTAACCGTAACGGGAAGGGCGGAAAAGCCGGCGGTTATTGTGATAGAGGGAGCTCCCGGCCAGCTCAAACTCTCAGTTGACTACCTGAGCGAAGAGAAGCTGTGGGAGGTGTGGAAAGGCTACGGAGGGAAAGAGGGAGTTTACGCTCTGAGTCAGTACCTTTTGGAGCTCTACGGAGAGAGGTTCAGCGGTAAGGAGTTCAGAATAGCGTGTGTGGGGCCTGCAGCCTACACGACAAACTACGGTGCCGTCTTCTCTCAGGCAATAAGGGAAGGAAAGTTCGTTGAGGGAGCCGAAGACTGGGCGGCGAGGGGAGGCTCAGGCTCAGTTATGGCCAGGGCTCACAACGTTGTTGGAGTGGTCTTTGGAGGAGATTGGGAGGGAAAACGGTTCAGGGCTTTAGACCTGTCAAACATAGACTACGTTAAGAAACTCTTCTCACAGGTCTACGACAAACCGCTCTTTAAAGTGATTGCAGAAAAAACGGAGAAGTACCGCTACAACCCGAAGCTGAAAACCGGCGGAACCTTCGGCGGAGATTACCTCGCAGAGAAGGACAAAACTCCTGTCCTCAACTGGCAGATAGCCTACATGAGCCGTGAAGAGAGGGAGAAGCTCTACAGGGTAATAGAGGAGTACTACGTTGAGGTCTTTAACTCAGAGGCCATAGAGACCAAAAAGTGGACAACCTGCGGCGAGCCCTGCCCTGCCGTGTGTAAGAAGGTAAGGGAGGGCTACAAGACAGACTACGAACCCTACAACGCAAACGGCCCCCTTTCGGGAAGTTTCTACCTGAAAGCCAGCGACCTTGCAGTTAAGACTGTTGACGCCATGGGTTTTGACGCGATAGAGTTCGGAGGAGTTGCCGCCTGGGTTTTTGAACTTATAGAGAGAGGGCTTTTACAGCCTGAAGAGGTTGGACTGAAAGAAAAGCCTGACTTTAACTTAGAAGCCGTTTTGAAAAACCCCGTTGAGACGAGCAGGAAAAACGCGGAGCTCCTCTCTCAGCTTGCGAAAAAAGTTGCATTCAAAGAGGGAGAAATCCCTTCACTCCTCGGGGAAGGAAAGAGAAGGGCGGCAAAGGTCTTTGACGAAAGGTTCGCCGAAAGGCTCCCCAGAGGGAAGAGCTACAGAGACTACGCCGTTTACGTTCCGTTAGGGGAAGACGGAGAGGTCAACCCTACAATGTACTGGGCTATGGGAAACTTCATGCCCCTTCCCGTTCAGGGGAAGTACTGGACTTACTACAAGTTTGGAGTATTCCCGGAACCTGAAGAGCTTGCAGAGAGAATGTTTGAGAGTGCAGTTGCAGAGTTCTGGTACGACAACGTAGGCTGGTGCAGGTTCCACAGAAGGTGGATGAGAGCTCTCTCTGAGGTCTCCTGTGAGCTCTCAGAGAAGGGAGTGTGCAACGTTCCACTGAAGTGGACGAAGTCCGTTTTAGAGCTCCTCTTCCTGAAGGCACACGGAGAGAGGTTAAACGCAGAGGAGCACGGAAGGAGAGTTCTGTCAAAGCTGGCAGACTACGCACTGAAGGCCGGCTACCACCCGGTCTTCCCCGACTCGGAGAGGGTTTTAGACCTGATAGCGTCGGCAAGCAGGGAGTTTAACAGAGAAGATTGGGCTGAGAAGTTCAGAGAGAATAAAATAAAGGCCGTCAGAGAGTACGTCTCAAGAACGCTGAAACGGTACAGTGAACTGATTGGAGCCGAGTGGAAAATTTAGGGAGGTGAGAGATGAAACTGAGCTACCAGACTGAGATAAAGGGGAAAAAGGCAGACGCGCTCATTACAGGCGTTTACGAGGGGCTAAAAGAGGTTGAAGAGAAGGAAAAAGAGGCTCTTAAGTCTCTCGGGTTTAAAGGAAAAGCCGGAGAAGTTGCCGTACTTCCAGGAGAGGCATTTAAAAGCGTTATTTACGTAGGCCTCGGAAAGAAAGGGGAACTGAAGGCCGACACGGTAAGGCTTGCAGCTGCAAAGGGTATAAAGGAGGCCAGGAAGAGAAAGTTTAAAAGAGCTGTATGTGAACTCCTTGGGGCAGACAAGCTCAAGGAGGAGGCTGCAAGGGCTGTTGCAGAAGGTTTAAAGCTGGGAAGTTACGAGTTCAACAAGTACAAGAGCTCTGAGGAAGAAAAGTTTGAAGTTGAAAGAGTTTACGTTGCAGGAACTCCTGAGTTTAAAGAGGCCTTTAGGTTAGGAGAGGTTCTCGGAGATGCTGCAAACTACACGAGAGCTCTCGTAAACGAGCCCGGAAACGTAATAACTCCCGAATCGCTGGCAGAGGAAGCGAAGAAGCTGGCAAAGGAGTACGGCTTTGAGTGTACCGTTTTTGACGAGAAGAAGTTAGAGAAAAACCGGATGGTTGGAATTCTCACCGTAGGAAGGGGAAGTAAGAACCCTCCGCGCTTCATCCACTTAGCCTACAGGCCGAAGAAGGCAAAGAGAAAGGTTGTTCTGGTTGGCAAGGGAGTAACCTTTGACAGCGGAGGCCTCAACATAAAGCCGGAACAGTTCATGAAGACGATGAAGTCTGACAAGGCAGGTGCCTGTGCCGTTTTAGGCATTATGAAGGCGGTAGGAGAGCTAAAGCCAGACGTTGAAGTTCACGGCCTTATACCTACCGTTGAGAACATGCCAGACGGAAAAGCCTACAGACCCGACGACATAATCGTTTACAGGAACGGTAAGAGCGTTGAAGTCCACTCAACAGACGCAGAAGGCCGCCTCATACTTGCAGATGCACTTATCTACGGTTCAGAGCTTGAACCAGACCTGATGATAGATATGGCAACCCTCACGGGAGCCTGTGTTGTGGCACTGGGGAACTACACTTCAGGCCTCTTTACAGACGACGAGAAGCTGGCGAGGGAGCTCCTCTCCCTCTCTGAAAGAAGCGGAGAGAAGATGTGGAGACTTCCTTTAGACGAAGACCTGAAGGAAGAGATCAAGGGACAGTACGCAGACATCCAGAACGTCGGAAAGAGCAGGTACGGAGGAGCAATCACAGCGGCACTCTTCCTCCAGAACTTCGTTGACGGTGAAAAAGTAAAGAGCTGGGCTCACCTTGACATTGCCGGCCCTGCATTCCTCTCAAGCCCGTGGAAGTACTACTCTGCAGGAGCAACCGGCCAGCCGGTCAGAACTCT
>JALWGN010000073.1 GCA_027013575.1 Desulfurobacteriaceae bacterium | reverse complement strand
AACAAGAACAGTTCCGTCTTCCTTGATAGTTATCTTAACGCCGGCCTTGTCTATTATCGCTTTAATCGTTTTACCGCCGGGTCCAATTAAATCTCTCGTCTTTTCTGGTTCTATGTGGGTCGTAACAATCCTCGGAGCGTAAGGGGAAACTTCCTCCCTCGGCTTGCTGATTACTGCGTCCATCTTGTCAAGGATGTAGAGCCTTCCCTGTCTTGCCTGCTCCAGTGCCTGAGAGAGAACGTCTCTGCTGATTCCCTTAACCTTTAAGTCCATCTGGATGGCCGTTACGCCCTTTCTGGTTCCGGCCACTTTAAAGTCCATGTCTCCAAGGTGGTCTTCGTCTCCTAAGATGTCTGAGAGAACGACGAACTTGTCTCCCTCCATAATGAGACCCATTGCGATACCGGCAACCTGAGCCTTTATGGGAACGCCGGCGTCCATCAGTGAAAGGGAACCACCGCAAACCGTTGCCATAGAGGAAGAACCGTTAGACTCAAGGATGTCTGAAACCACCCTTATAACGTAGGGGAACTCTTCCTCTGGAGGAATGACAGGTGCGAGAGCTCTCTCGGCCAGAGCTCCGTGTCCTATCTCCCTCCTTCCTGGTCCCCTCATGGGAGCGATCTCACCGACGCAGAAAGGCGGGAAGTTGTAGTGAAGCATAAACCTCTTCTGTTCTTCGGGCATTAAGCCCTCAACAAGCTGGTACTCCTCAGGAGTTCCAAGGGTCGTTGTAACAAGTGCCTGAGTTTGCCCTCTTGTAAAGAGGGCTGAACCGTGAGCCCTTGGAAGAACGCCAACCTCTATTGAGATAGGCCTTATCTCGTCGGGCTTCCTTCCGTCTATCCTTACGCCCCTTTCAAGAACCATCTTCCTGACGAACTCTTTCTCAGCCTCTGCAAAGGCCTCCTTTGCAAGGTGGTGCTCTTCTTCAGGAATGTTGAGTTCTATGAGCATGAGCTCCCGGAGCTCCCTCAGCTTCTCGCGTCTTTCGTGCTTGTCGGGAATCGTGATAATGGGCTCAATCCTCTCAAAGACCCACTTCTTAATCTTCTCCTTCGCCTCTTCACTTAGAGAAGGTGCAATGAACTCGTACTTGGGCTTTCCTGCAAGGTTTCGGAGCTCCTCCTGAGCCTTAACAATCTTCTTTATCTCTTCATGGGCAAACAGGATTGCGTCAAGAACTTCCTCTTCAGGAACCTCCTTAGCTCCGCCCTCAACCATAACAACGGCATCTTCAGTTCCAGAAACGATAAGGTTGATGTCTGCGTTCTGCTGTTCTTCGTAAGAGGGATTTATAACCAGCTTTCCGTCAATCCTTGCAACCCTTACAGCGCCTACAGGTTTTTCAAAGGGAATCCTTGAGATGTGGAGGGCCGCAGAAGCTCCGTTAATTGCTAAAACTGCCGGATCGTTCTCCTGATCAGCAGAAATTACGAAGGCTATAACCTGAACGTCGTTCCTGAAACCTTTAGGGAATATCGGCCTGATGGAACGGTCTGTTACCCTTGCCTTTAAAACCTCTTCGTCTGTAGGCTTTCCTTCCCTCTTTATAAAACCACCCGGGATTTTACCTGCAGCGTAAGCTCTTTCCCTGTACTCAACAAGGAGTGGAAAGAAATCTATGTCTTCCCTCGGCTCATCACTCATAACGGCAGTAACTAAAACCATAGTGTCGCCCTGAGAAACAACGACGGAACCATCGGCCTGCTTTGCAACTTTTCCGGTCTGAAACCGCATCGGCCGGCCGCCAACCTCTACAGCTACCTCTGAAACAGGCATTTTTAACCTCCATTAACTGTTTTCTTTCCCTACTCTATTGACAGGATAATAGCACAGGCAATAGGAGAGAAACTACAGCCGTCTGAACTTTATACTGAAGCTATAATATAAATTAAACCTCTATCTTGGAGGGACAGAGATGAACGGTGGCAGATGTTTTAAGGGAGAAAGCTACAACTTTGCTATGAGACAAATTAGAAACCAAATTGTAAAGGAGGAAAAGCTTAAAATAGCGAAATCGCTCCTAGAAAAAACCGACTTATCACTAGCTCAAATAGCTGATATAGTAGGACTTAAAAAAGATGAACTTGAGAAGGCTTTTCAGTACACCAAAAGAGACAAAGAACACGTCAAGTATCACTTACAGTCCAGGGTATCCAGTGAAGAACAGCTCTTTAAGGATTTAGACAAAAATCTATCAAGTATGAAGAAAAAGCAAGACAAGTTAAACAAGTAACCAAATATAGGGGGAGAAAATTCTCCCCCTTCTAAACTTATTTCCTTAGACCTAACTTCAGAACGATGTTCTGATACCTGTTAAAGTCTTTCTCCCTCAGGTACTTAAGGAGCTTCTTCCTTCTACCGACGAGCCTCTGGAGAGCTCTCTTGTTGTAGTTGTCGTGCTTGTGCTCCTTAAAGTGCTCCGTAAGGTTCTTAATCCTCTCCGTTAAAATAGCAATCTGAACTTCCGGAGAACCTGTGTCCTTCTCGTGGAAGCCGTACTTCTTAACGATTTCCTGAACAACGTCTTTGTCTATAGGCATCTCTACCTCCAATTTCGTTTCACCGGTGGCGAAAGGCAAGTGGAAATTTAGCAGAAGGTTCTGCCGTTGTAAAGGGGTTAACTTCCAATCCGATTTGATAAAATTGTTATATGTTCTTTGAAAACTGAATAGGATTTGATAGGAAGGGTTTATTAAACTATGCTTAATTGCCAATGAATAGCACCTTGATTCACAAGGGCTTGATGGGTGTATTGAGCTACGCTTTGTGTCTCAATAAGTTTTAGTTTTGTGCAAAAATCTAAACCTCTGGAGCTATTGATTTCTATGGAATTAATTTTTTCGCTGTTGAAATGCCCTAAAAAGTGGAAGGGATTGCGACTAAAATTTTAACCTGTTTTCTCTTTTAAGTCAACCATAGTTTTTGTTGAAATGCCCTAAAAAGTGGAAGGGATTGCGACACCATCGGATATACCAACATAAACAGTATCCCAACCCCAGGTTGAAATGCCCTAAAAACGAAGGGATACTTTTGGAATTTTCTTGAAAAGGAGCAATTGCGGAAGTTAGAGTTCTACGCCGAGGATTTGGCAGACTCTTTCAAGGAGCTCCGGCCGGTTTAAAAGCCGATACTTCCTTCCCCTTAACTTCAGGTTGTAGAGGAAGTCAACGGCTTCTGTGTCAACAAAACGGCAGTTTTTAAGGTCTAACTCCAGCTCTTCGCCTTCTTTAAGGAGTGCCTTAAGCTTTAGAACCCGCTCGTAGTTGAAGTCGCCAAGGAGCTCCACCTTCAACCTACCCTTTTCTCTTTCCCACCTCACGGAGCTCCCTCCCTACAATCCGTTTTATCTTCGTTGCCAGCTCTGAATAGACCTTAATCTTTGCCATGTCGTAACTCTCTTTAACCGACTGAAACCTCAGGTAGTCCTCTCCACGGTGAAACAGCGGCATAAGGCCTGCAAAAACAAAACCGTAAGGTTTTAAGTCGGGAAGTTCCCTCGTTTCAGGAAGAGAGAGGGGAAAGTCAAGGTAAACGGTGGAGATGCCCTTCTCAAAGAGCCTGTCCCTCTTCCTCGTTATCCTGTTAACAAGGTCTTTTCCAGCCTTTTTAACCACTATTTCAGCCGTTCCAACGGCCGAGTTTACGCTAAGTTTCAGTCTTGAAACGGCCGGGAGCTCCCCTGCCCTCCTCCTTCCAGCCTCTGCTTCAACTCCTAAACCTCTGTAGATCTCCTTCAGCACTCTTCTGTAGCGGGAAGGAGCGTAAAAAAGAGCAGAGCTCCGCTTTTTTAAGTGGAGAAAGTCAAGAACGACAGAGATCCTCTGACCGTAGTTACTCTCTATTCCGACTATCCTTGCAGAGGGAAAAGTCCCGAGGAGCAGAGCCGTTGAAGAGAAGCCGAACCTTGCGTTTACCCGCTGGCTTATCGTATGAACTGTAATTGCCTCTCCATACAGCCCTAAAAGACCTCTCTCCTTTGCCATCTCTATAAGCGAGGCCATCATCATCTTCATTATTCCTCTGCCTCTGTGAGCTGGCGAAACAACGGCCTCTCCCACCTCTCCTATCGGGGAATCGCTTTTCACGATAACTGCAAAGTAGCCTACAGGCTCTCCGTCTTCGGTTCTTACTATTACGCCAAACTTCTCTCCACGCTCTATGTAAGTTCTAACCCTTTCCGGGTAGTAGAGGTCTTCTTTAGGGTAGGTGTATCGGTAGGTTCTGTAGATGAGCCGCGAAATGTCTTCTGCATCTTCCGGAGTAACAGGTTTCAGCACGTAATTTTTAGAGACTGCCGGCTCTTCTGTAAGCCTCTCCTCTGGAAGGAGCTCCGTTATGTGCTTTGCCGGAACCCTCTTTACTATTCGGAACTCCTTCCCAGCCCTGCCCTTGTTCAGGAAGAGGAAGTGGTCTGAAAGGTGTTTAACAACCTCTATTCCGGCTCCCTCAAACTTCCCCTCTTTGAGAGCTCTCTCCCTGCTGTATGGGTGGGAGTCGGGGTCAAAGGGTTCTCCCAGCTCCCTCAGAACGACCTCCACCTCTGAAGGCTTTACCTCAACGGAGACGACAAAGAAGTGCTCCTCGCCGTGAGGAAAGGCAAACCGGACAACGTCTGTTATCACCTCGTCGGCACAGAGAGCCAGCTCGTCTGCCTTCTCAGGAGGAAGGCCGGCCTTCAGCCCCCAGCTCCTTACGAACTCAACTGCCGGCTCAATGGCCGGAACTCTGTTAGGTATCACAACTTCAGACTTCAACCAATCCCTCTGAAGCTCGTCTGTTTTTTAAGCTATTCTCCGCCGGCTGAGTATTCCAGTTTTATCCTGTTCAGGTTCTCAAGGAGCTCCTCGCAGCTCTTACTCCTCATAACGGCGTCGTTAAGCTTTGCCTTTCCCCTTATCCCTTTAAAAATCTGGCTTATCTGAGCCTTTATAGCCTTACAGGCCTTTTCCTTTGGGAAAAACTCCCACATGAGGGAGAGCTCCCTCAGTATAAAGTCCACCCTTTCGGGAACGGAGGGGTTGTAGTCCCTCTTTTCCCTATACTCTTTGAATATCCACGGGTTTGAAACGGCAGCCCGGCCAATCATCACACCGTCGCAGCCGGTCTCTTCAAACTTCTGGTCTATCTCCCTCCAGTTTCTTACGTCTCCACTCCCGATAACGGGAACGCTTCCTGCAATTCTCTTTAAATCCTTAACCCTTTCCCAGTTGGCACTTCCCGAAAAACCCTGTTTTGCAGTCCTCGGGTGGAGAGCTATAGCCGAAACTCCGGCCTTTAAAAGGTTCTCTGCAATCTCTTCAAGGGTATCCTCGTAAAATCCTAACCTTATCTTTGCAGTTACAGGGGTGTTGTAGGGTTTCAGCGCCTTTACCGTCTCTTCAACTATCCTTCCCATCTCTTCAGGAAACTGAAGGAGGTAGCCGGCAGCCTTTGCCTTAAGAACTTTTTTAACGGAGCAGCCAAAGTTTATGTCTATCGCCTCCGGCCTGTACTTTTCAACCATCTTAACAGCAGCCGCTGCAATCTCTTCAGGGTTTCTGCCGTAGAGCTGAAGGTGAATCGGCCTCTCTAAGTCTGTAAAGTACGCCAGCTCTACCTCTTCCCCTCTGTGGATTATTCCCGTTGCGTTCATGAGCTCAGAGTAGGTTCTGTCTGCTCCAAGCTCTCTACAGAGCCTTCTGAAAGCAGAATGTGTGTAGCCTGCCATCGGCGCAAGGATTACCTCTCTCTCTACCTTCATTTCATTAAACCTCTTTAGTACTTTTTTGCTATAGTTGTGATAGCCCACAACCCTTCCCCGGAGGTGAGAATGTCCGTCTCAAACAGAGCAAAGGAGGAAATACCCTTTATAGTAGGCTACGCTGCCTGCAGATTCAACGGAGAGGTAATAGAGAGCTTCGGGGAGGAGACGGAGGAAATCCTGGGAAACGTAGGGGGAATAGTAAGGGAGTACTTTGAGGTTTACAGGAAACTGGGTGAGTTCTCTGTGGGAGTTCCAAAGGAGATTCTTATGAGCACAACGGAAATTTTTATCCTGGTAAGGCTCTACTACAACGAGGAGCTCTTCCAAATGGCGCTTCTGCAGAGCGACGCAAACCTCGGATTTACAAGGTTTAAGTTTCAGGAGTTTCTGAAAGAGCTCTCTCAGTAAACCAAACGGGAGTAAGAAAATGGGACTGAAGATAGAAGAGCTCAAAAAGGGAAACTTCAACCTTAACGAGCCAGTAGTTCTTTACGACGATGGAGAACACAGGGTTGCGTGGGTGGGGAGCTCCGAAAACTCCCTCTTCCGCTGCAACGCCTACCTCGTCTCTTCAGGGAACGTAAACGTTCTGATAGACCCGGGAGGAATTCAGCACTTTGACCAGGTGAAAGAGAGGGTGTCTCAGCTTATAAACCCCGAAAAAGTTAACTACATCGTCTCCCACCATCAGGATCCCGACGTTGCAGGCTCAATTCCCATGTGGCTGGAGATAAACCCCAACCTGACGATCGTTACAACTCCGAGAACAAAGGTTCTTCTTCCCTACTACGGATTTGACGCACAGAAGGTGAAGTGGCTTGACGTAAGTCAGTTAGACGACACTATGGTTGAGCTTCCAGACGGCGGAGTTCTCCTCTTCCTCAGCTCCCCGTTCCTCCACTTCCCCGACGCTTTCGTTACCTACGACTCAAGAGCCAGGCTTCTCTTTTCAGGAGACATCTTCGCGGCCATTCAGCAGAAGTGGGAGCTCATAGTTTCAGACTGGGAGAGGCACAAAACCGAAATGATGTACTTCCACGTTTACTACATGGCCTCAAACAGAGCTCTCCGTTTCTTCGTCAACAAGGTCAGGCCGTTTCCCATAGATGCAATTGTGCCACAGCACGGCTCCATAATCCCTGGTGAGTATGTGGACAGAGCTTTAGATTTTTTGGAAAATCTCAGGTGTGGAGTAGACCTCCTTTACGAAGAATCTCCTGTTCAATCAATACTCAACGACATTATCTAAGGAGGGGAAATGGCCAGCAAAAAGGAGATGTTAGAACAGGTTCTCTCTGACCTTGCAGATTCTCTGGGAAGCGACCTTTTGGGAGCTCTTGTTGCAACCCCAGACGGTCAGGTAGTTGTCTCTCTCATCATGAAGGGGGATTTAAGCGCTCCAAAGCTTGCTGCAATGGCTGCCGCCGTTGTTGGAACTTCAGACAAGCTCTCAAAACTCGTTAACGCCGGAGAGTTTCAGGACGTTCTCATAAGGTGTGAGAAGGAGAACGTTTTAGCAAAGAGGACGGGAAGGAGAGCCATTCTAGTTACGGTTGTTAAGAAAGACGCAAACATCGGACTCCTCAACATAGAGATTGAAGACGCAACAGAGAGGATAATCTCAATTCTGGGAAGTTAAAACGGAGAGGAGCTCCTCATCTATGGCGGGTTCGTCCAGCTCGTAGTTGGGGAGCTCCCCTATATCGGCCACAACTGCACAGTAGCTCTTACCTGTGGTGAGTATCAGGCAGAACAGCTTATCAAACCTGACGAGTAGTTTCTCTACCCTGCAGGGAGCCTCTTCATCACCTTTAGCAAGTTTCTCAAGGAGGTTTAAAACCTTCTCAGTATCAAGTTCACGGGAAAGCTCAACCCTACCGTTAACGGCTATTAGCTTTATTCCCTTTTCACTGAAGTACTTCTCACAGATAGGCAGGAGCAGTTTCTCATCTTCAGGTTCAACTTCAGGCTCCATACTCTCTACTTCAAGCTCTGTTTCATTCTCCTCACCTTCCCTCTCTTCCCGGGGAACGACAAGGTTGAAGAGCTCCATCTGGTCAATGCCAAGGTTTGGCTCCTTCTCCCTAAACGGGTGAAACTCCACCCTTCTAATCTCGCTCTGGTTCTCTATCATAAACTTCAGAGCCTCCAGTCCGTAGAGCTCCTCTTCCTCAACTTCTGCCCTTACTATTCTGTTTCCCTTTATAAGGAGCTCCCCCTCCCAATCCCAGGCTATAACCTTTAAAAGCTGGTTTTTCCGGGTCTCAATTATGTTTATAAGCAGCTCAGCAAAAGTCATCTTTCCTTTCTCCCAACCATTACCTCGTCTACCTGTTTAGAGGTTCTGAAGAGCCAGGAGTGGAGCTTCTTAACGGTTTTATCAAGGGAAAAGTGGGGAGAGAGCTCAGGATCAGCAATGTAGATCAGGAAAAATTCCAACTCCTTTGAAAAGCCTTTCATAACGATAACAACCTCTCTCGTATCCATCTGGTATATGAGGGTTCTCGGAGGCTCAAAACCCCCAACTTTAAGTCCGGGGTGCGTCTTATCGTGAAACTTCTGAGCCGTCTGAAACAGCCTGATAGCGTAGGGGAAAATCTTCTCAACCTCGTAATTCTCGTTCCTCTTCTTAAGGAACATCTTCAGACCGTCGGCGGTAAAAATGGCTGTAGCAACCCAGCCGGTACTTTCCACCTCTCCGCTCTTTTTCTCAAAGAGCTCCCTCAAGTTTTTCGCCTTCTCCTCTTTCCGCTTAAAGAACCAGAACATTCCCTTACCTCTCAAATCCTGGCAGCTATTTCAAAAGCCACAGCCCTTACAATCTGCTCATCTGTAGGGTCAATAATCCTTACCGGCAGACCCAGAGTGTAAAACCTGTTTACCTTCCCCCTCTCCGCTTTTTTAGGGTATGTTAGAAGTAGGAGTTTATAGGCATCTTTATAAGAGTCAAGCTGCGAGAAGAACTCTATGTAAGGCTTTATCTCTTCCGGCTCGGAAAAAGACGGAATCATAAATACTATACCGTCAAACTGGCCTCCGACAACCTCCCATATAAAGTCAAAACGGAACTGCCCCGGAACGCCAACAAACATAACGTCTTTGTTGGCAAGCTTAACAAAGTTGACCTCAACCCCTACTGTAGTTGTAGTTTCAAGCTCTTCAAGTGAAGAGAGGTCAATTTCCGGTTCGTCGGTTCCTATAAACTCTTCCCTGTTAATGTTCTTTACAAAAGTGGTCTTCCCTGAGTTGTAGGGTCCACAAACGATAACTTTCTTCATACTTCCCCTCTAAACAGCAAGCCTCAGTCCTAAACGTTTGGCGTAATTATAGACTTCCGTAAACTCTTCCTCAGTCAACCTGCGGCAGATTTCAGGGTATTCACAGGCCTTGTAGTAAGGAAAGTACTGATCCATAACGTTAACGTAGGTTTCTCTCCCAAGGTTTTCCACTATCCACTTCAGTATCTCTTTGCTGTCCTCAGTCCAGTTGGGCATTACAAGGTGGCGTACAATGAGCCCTCTCTCGGCAAGGCCAAACTCGTTCACTTTTAAAAAGCCGACCTGCCGCTGCATCTCAAGAACCGCCTCTTTAACAACCTCCGGGTAGTCGGGAGCCTTCAGGTACTTAGTGGCAAACTCCCGGCTGAAGGTTTTAACGTCTGGCATGTAGATGTCAACAAGACCCTCAATTTCCCTTAGAACTTCAACGCTCTCATAACCGCCGCAGTTGTAAACGATGGGAACCGTTAAACCTTTCCCCTTTGCAATCTCAACGGCTTCAAAAATCTGGGTTACCTGATGGGTAGGAGTAACAAGGTTAATGTTGTGGCAGCCTCTTTTCTGAAGGTAGAGCATTACGTCTGCAAGCTCTTCAGTAGTTATGTACTCTCCTTCCATAAGGTGGGAAATTTGGTAGTTCTGACAGAATACGCACCCTAAGTTACACCCTGTAAAGAAGATGGTTCCAGAACCCCCAAAGCCGACTAAAACAGGCTCCTCTCCAAAGTGAGGGCCAAAGGAGGAGACCATCGGTTTATCTGTTACTTTACAGAAACCGACCTCTCCCTCAGAGCGTTTAACGTTGCAGTTCCTGGGGCAGAGACGGCAGGGGGAAATGAGCTCTTTCAGTTTCTCCATCTGAAACCTCAGGTTAAAGCGTGCTTTAAGAACATGGTAGCAAAACTCCCCTTTGGCAGGAAGAAAAAGAGGTAGTTTCCCGTTCTCTTTACTTCCCGGAGAACGACGTAGGCCATTCTGTAGTCTCCCTTTATCCTGAGAAATCGCAGGAGCTCCAGCACCTCCTCTAAAGTGAATCCCTCTTCTTTCAGAACTTCTCTGTAAAACTCCTCAGAATCAAGGAGCTTTTTCTTGTACCCTAAAATTGTCCAGAACTTAGGGAGCTCCCCCACATTAACTTTTTCCGGAATGAAGAACCGCTCTTCCCTCTCTACCACGTAGTAGCCTGTGAACTTCTCCTTCAGGTAGAGTTCCAAACTCCTGTTCCACAGATAGGAAAGGTAGGAGTCTAAGAGGAAGTTCTGAGTCCAGCTGAGCCTCTTTTTAGGCTTTTCAAGGAGTTTGAGAAGGAGCTCCCTCCCCCTATACCAGTTCCCCGCTATCCTCTGAACGTCGTAGTAGTTTACAAAGGCCGTAACCTCTTTAACCTCAAACCCTGAAACGTTAACGGCAAACCTGTTCCCCTTTAGCTGGCCAATTTTCAGCTTCCTTTTCGTTTTCCCCAAAAACTTCAGAATAAACCAGCTTTCACCGTCAACCTTTTCCCTCAAGAACTCCCCTAAAAAAGTCTCGGAAGAGACTTTCTGAAAGGTCAGAGCCAGTTTATCCTTCATTCCTGCGTAGGAAAGGTTGTACTTTTTGCAGCTTTCCTTTGTAGTTAAGTTCCTCTTTGCAAGCAAATAGAGGTAGTGACCTCCAGAAGGGTCTAAAGGGATTTCTGAAACCTCTTTAACTATGAAATCCTCCGGCTTTTCCCTTTCCCACTTAAACTCAAACTCTTTCAACAAGTCCTCCAACGTAGAAAGAGCCTGTAATGACAGAGGGCTTTTTCAGTTCTTTAACTTTCACTCTATCAACAAATTCTACGTTTTGAATTCCCGACTTAACGGCAATCTCCTTTAGCCTCTCAACGCTTTCAGCCCTTTCGTTCTCTATCTGGAGGAGGTAAAGGGTGCCGCAGCTCCAGTCCAAATACTCAGAAACAACCTTTAAGTTCCTCTCCTGCTCTTTGTCTTTAAGGCCTGAGTAGTAAACGTCTCCGCAAATTCCAAGCTCTTTAGCCGTTTCAAAGAGTTTCTTGAGAGCCCCCTCGTTATGAGCAACGTCAAAAATTACAGGTGGACTTTCCTTTAAAACCTCAAACCTGCCAGGCAGTTTAACTGTAAACTCACGGGGAATTAAAAAATGATTTCTGAAAAACCTCTCAAAAAAGAGCTGAGAAGTTCTAACGGCAACAGAAGCATTAACAGCCTGATGCTCTCCAATCAGAGAGGTTTTCATAGGAACGGAGCCCATGTAGTAGAAAGAGGTTCCAGAGATAGAAACTAAAACTCCATCTGCCCAGAAGTCCCTGCCGTAGAGGTGGAGCTCCCCGTCAAAAACCCTCCTTACAGTTTCAACAACTCCATCCTCTACGTCTCCTAAAACGCCAAAAGGAACTCCCCTAAAGACCTCCGCCTTTTCTCTGGCTATTTCGGGGAGGGAGCTCCCAAGGTAGTTTGTGTGGTCTAAGGAAACGCTCGTTAAAACGGCAAGCTGGTGGTCTAAAGCGTTTGTGGCGTCAAGCCTCCCGCCAAGTCCCACCTCAAAAACGGCAGCATCAACCTTTTTCTTTTTAAAAACCTCAAGAGCCAAAACGAGGGAGGCCTCAAAGTAGGTAAGCTCAAACCTTTCTATTAGGGGAAAAACAGACTCAAAAGCCCTGTCAAGCTCTCCAGTCTCAACCTCTCTCAGGTTAACCTTAATCCTCTCGTTAAACCTGAAAAGGTGCGGAGAAGTAAACAATCCAACCTTCAGGCCATTTCCAATTAGAGCCTCGGCAATCAGATGAGAAACAGATCCTTTCCCGTTTGTTCCAGCAACAATAACAGAAGGGTAATCCTTTCCTCCAAACTCTTCAACAGCCCTTTTTATCCTCTCCAGCCCCGGCTTCCAGACAAACTCCTTATCCTCAAAATACCTCTCAAACGCTGTCTTCACACTCAATCCCTTACAGGCCTCACATCGTAAGACTTAACCTCATAGTTCTGAGTTGAAACATACTGAAACTCTCTGTCGTAGTAAAGCGTCATAAAAGCAGCAGCAATAGAGTTTGTCTTCTGACCGCCAGTTACGTCAATAATTATATCTTTCTCCTTTATACCCTGTTTCTGCAACCCACCATAAATGGAGTTAATTTCTTTAAAAATCTCTTTTACACTCTCAAAATTTTCCAGTTTCCTTTCTTCTACCTCTATTTTAGCTTCAAAGATGAGATTTATTAATTCCCTAAAAAGAGGAAACTGTTCTGAAGAATCTTTAGAAGTTACAACAATAAGCTTTTTCAGTTTTGGCAAGTGGTACTTAACGGCCTCGTAAGGCATTCTCCAGCTTTTAAAAGTATTAAAGTCAAAGTTTTCTGGCAGTTCCCTTCCGTTTCTTAAGTCTTTAATTATTTTTTCAATATTACTCAAAACATTCTCGTTCAACTTGCTAAGGAAAACAATCAGAACCCTTTTTCTGTCAGGTGAAGCTTCAAAAACATCAAACTCAACTTCAGAAGCGTAGCGAACGGCAAAGAAGTAAAGTCCAAGTAGAATAAGGAAAGAGATTGCCAACATCACAAGACTTCCTTCTTTGCCGGAAGGAAGAAAAGTTGATAGTGCATCTGGTATCCAGGAAAGAGATATAGAGAGGAGAATTAGAACGAGAAAAACTGCTAAAGCAGTTCCTTTATCACTGAAAAACACTCCAAACTGAGAATAGAAAGCCCTCTTAAACGAGCTCTTTAGTCTCATTTTTCTCTTCTAACCTCGTTTTTCCAAAGCCCATTGTTGATTTTCTACCAACTCCCGAGAACTCAGAAAACTTTAAAAGAGCTCTTAAAAGTTTTGTTTCTTCAGAAAGTTTATCTGAATAGAGGTAAACTCTCCCTCTAAATCCTACTATCTTGGCTCTCTCTGAAATCTCTGTTTTATAAGAGTTAATCCAGAGGCCGGAGACAAAAACGTGCTTTCTTACAAAGTCAAGGAGCTCCCACTCTATCTTCTCAGGGGAAAAGGCGTTCCACTTCCTCAACAGACTCTTAAAGAGGAGCTCCGGCTCAGGAAGAATGTAGTCAAACTTTCCCCTCTTAAAAGAGGTAGGAGTAAGGAAGTCAACAACAAAATCCCGAGTGGGAGTAGAGTTTTCCAAAAGGGAATTGTAAGTAACAACTCTCAAAGGTTTCACGTTTACTAGGGAAACAGGAACTCCTTCAACGTTCAGTTCTTCTTTCTTCTTCTCAACAAAAACGCTGTTTGAAAAGTGGCGAAAAAGGGAAATGTCAAGGAGGTTCAACTCAACGGTAAACTTAGAAACCTCCCTCTCCGGGAACCGGAAGTAGGGAGTAAAGAAGAGGGAAAACGGCCTAATTCTGCCGGAGTGGAAGATCTCTCCTGTTTCCTCTCCCAGCAACCCGAAAAAGAGGCCGTGAATCGTTTTAGGCTTTAGCTGAGAAACCTTTATCGGAGATTCTGAACGGAAAACTAACAGAACCTTCAGAGGCATTCAGTCAAGAACCTCCAGAAGAGCCCAGCCCATAGGTTTTCCGTTAATAACCCAGGTTGTTTCCGGCTGAGGTTTAAAAATGTTTTTCTTAGGATGAGCTTTTACCCTTCTTACCGAATTGTCGGCAACGGTTTTGGAGAGAGCTCCCGCATGAAATCCCAATTTAACAATCGCTTTCGTTTTTGAGTTAAGGTAATCTTCGGAAAGCTTAACAGCCTTTCCAAACCGCTTTTTCTCTGTGTTGTAAACCCTGTGGTAGTGCTTCCTCAGGTATTTAACAATTTTCTCAAAGGAGAGCTCCGGCTCACACCTTTTAAAAATAGACTTAAGGTAACCGGGGTAGATAACAATTTCACCTTCAAAAACACCGCTGCTAACGTACTCAAGGTTTACCGGAACCTTCTCTCCCTCTCCCGGTTTAAAGTTATAACTCACTCCAACCCTTACTTCAGTCTCCACTTTTCTTAAATCAGAAACCTTTATAAACCTCATAAAATCAAGGCTACTCTTAGCTTTAAAGAGTCTTAGTTTTTCAGGATTCGGCTCACATAGCAGGTTAGACTCAAGAGCCTCTTTCGCTTTTGAAATGTTTTCTTTAATGGCCTCTCGTACCTTCTTTAATAGTTCTTCCCTATTAGTAATCAAGGAATTGATAATTGCCGTCCTAATTGCTCCTTTTAAGGTAGAACCGGGTATGTAAACAGAGCCAGTTAGCGGATTTCTGTAAATTCTTCTTACCCTTAAACGGTTGAGAGTTTTTAAACTTCTCCTAAAATCAGCTAAGTTATCAGAAAACTTTTTCACAAAATCTTCATCGGCAGGAAGCACGTAAACGGCGTTATTTTCCGTAGCTATGCTGTTTATCAGCTTGCGGAGCTCCTGAATACTCTTTACATCAGCTCTGTTTAACAGCTGATAAACTCTGCCTGTTTGACCTTTTTCAGTCAACAATTTGACTATGTTTTTCGTTCCAATGAAGAGAAATTTCCCGTTCTTCACAGTGAAGTCAATATCTGTGTAGAAATCTCCTGTGGTAACAGCTACAGGAGAGAGAACAGTTAATCTAACTTTTTTACTTTCAGGTTCTATCCTCATTACTAAAGCTCCACAAAGTAGGGTATTATGTGAAGTGAATGGAGATGCTCAGGGTTTTTAGACAATTTTTTAAATTCCCCGTAGAACTCCTTTTTCTCTTCTGGAATAAAAACGGAACCCTGTTTAGCAACAACAACAGGATTTTTAAAGATGGCTGCTTCTCCAAACTCCCTGCCGTGTTTTGGAAACTTTGTGAAAAATTCAGCGTAGAGGTCTTTAATCTCTTCAGCCTTCGGATAACCTGTAGAGAGGGAAATAAAGGCAAGTTTCCCTTTTCCTGCAGCAGTTTCCATTAAATCCCATTCCTCTAACTTAAAGCTAAACTTACCCTTTCCAACGCTCTTTTTCGCTCCAAAACCTGAAACTCCCATAAACTCAAAAGTTTCTTCAATCTCTTTCCGTTCCAACCTCTCTGGATCGTAAAGGAAATAAACTGATATAGGATATTCTGTATAGTAACTCCTCTCCTGAAACAGGAACCCCTCCAAAGCCTTACCTGAACGCCTATCTATAGAAACTCTCGTTATTTCTCCCTCTCTGAAAACGCTTTTCGTTGTTAGAAAATTCTCTGGCTTTCTATCTTTTTCTTTAAGCTCTCTAAGAAAAATCTCAAACAGCTTGACCATTACTTCTTTTAGAGGGAGCTCCCGAACAAACTGCTCAAAAAGCTCCTTTTTCACATAAGCAACTTTCTTAAACTTCTTCATGCTGGTATAAAATTCCTGAGCTTCACACCAGCCACTTTCAATCCTTACATCGTTAAGGTTCCTTCCAAACGGGTAAATAGGCGTAGGAAGGTAATCTTCAGGAAGTCCGTTTGAGAAGACAACTGCCGGCTTTTCTCCTAAGAGATTTTTGAGTTTCTCCTCTCCGTAGAGGAATCTGTAGTGCCAGCAGAACTCTCCAAAAAGAGTGTCGCTCTGAAGAGGTGTTGAAATTGCAGATTGAAAGTAAAGCTGTAATTTTAGTCTTTCCATTCGTTACTCCAGGCTTTCCCAGGATTCCTCTTTGTTAGCCAGGTGGTACTTCAACTTTAAAGGCAGAACAAACTTTACTTTACCGTAACCTCTTGATCCAGAACCTCCAAGGGAATCAAGCTCCAGCAGTCTCAGTCCCTTTTTCAACATCTCAAGCATTCTCTCTTCGTTATCCCCTTCAAGGAGCTTAACAATCAGCCTGAAGTTAAACCTGGCACCGGCAGGAACTCTCTCTGTATGTCTTGGGTGTTCTCCGGTTCCGCTTATCCTGTTAATCCTGACTTCTGTTTTCTCTTCCGTCATGAGAGCTCCCACCTTCTCTACTAGGTCTTTTCTTGATTCATCTGTAAGTTTTAAATCGTAGAAGCTCAAACGAGTTAAACCAAGCTCTTTAGCCTCCTCACTTTCAGAACCAGAAACGCCAAAGAGTTTCAAGAGGTTAAAACCTTCCTCTTTCACCTCTTTCAAAGCATCATCGTTAATACTAGCAACAGTTTTGTAGTTAAGAGGCTCTCCATCTTTGTGAATAAGTCCCAGATAGAGCTCTAAAAGCATCCTCATCTTTCCTTTAATGGAAGAGCCCGGAATGTAAGGTTCATTGGTTAAGGGATCTCTCACAACTGGGTTGTCCATTCCTCCTATCTCTATGTTGTCGTTCCCGGCTCCTATGTGAAGACCTGTTAAAAGTTCAAGCTCTCCTGTTATTTCTACAATCTCCTTCAGCTTCATCGTTTCTCTCCTTAAAGCAGATTATTATCTTTTGTTCTTACTCCTTCTCTCCTGTTTTAACTTCTCTTCGTAGAACTTTGAATAACCGACGAACCCCTCAAAAAGCCGTTTTGCCAGCTTAAGCGTATTTAAATCCTTTACGCTATCTATGAGGGAAACTACAAAATCCTTAAACAGATCGTTGATGTTTCCCCGGCTCAGGTCGTACATCAGGTAAACTTTCTCCATAGCCAAACGGAGCTGATGATCACCTGAAAAGGAACCACCGGCATTTGCTTCCTGATAAATGTCAAGGAAGTAGTTGTAGTGTCTCCTTATCTGCGTAACTGTTATTCTTCCTCTTCTTAGGGTCTGTTCAACAAACTTTTCCAGTTTATCTTTTACTATCTGCGGCCTTTCGGTTTCTCTTTCAAAGAAGCTCCTAACAAGCTCCTCTGGGCTAATTTCTACCATACTTTCTCCTCCTGTAAATCGCGATTGCAAGGGGAATGTAAAAGAGATTATCTATTCTTTCGCTTTCCTCTTCTGAAAGGTTCTCAGAGTAAACTTCTATATACTCTGTAAACTTGTGAACAACTTCTTCAAGGTTATCTCTGAACTCTGGAGCTCTGGCAAAGAGGTAGTAAAGGTAAACCCTCCACATCAAGTTTCTGTTTAAATTGTCTGGAGAAAACTTCCTTTTTTCTTCTTTATCAGGAACTATTTTGTTCGCCATTTCAGAAATTTGAAGTAGCTTATACAGGAATGCCGTTGATAAACCTGATTTTCCTTCCTCTAAAAGCTCTTTTTCTAACAGTTCTGGTAACTCTTTGTAGGCTATAGATAGTAGCTTTCTAAGGTTCATTAGCGGATTCTTAAATCTCTCTCCAAACTTCTCATCTTTTTTACAGCAATCATTGGTATAAACGTAGGGTATTCTTTTACCCATAACGGAAATTGTGCTTCTCCACTTCTTAGCTTTTCCAAGAGCTCCCTCCCCCTTTTCTGCGATGAACTCAACAGGAAGGGTAGGCTTGAGGAGCTCCACCCCGGCAGAAATGGTCATATTCCTATTCTCGCAAACGTACTGGTAGAAGAGAGCTCTCATATCCTCAGTGAACTTTATAACCTCCTCCCACGGACCAATAAGAAAAAGGTCGTCTCCTCCAGAGAACACGCTATAGATGTTTCTGTATTTAGTTTTAATCAGCTTTTCCTTTATTACCTCTGTAAAGAAGTAATCAAGCATTCGGCTCAAAGCCGCAAACCGGGAAATTGACAGTAGCGGAATTTCCTTACCATCCCTTTTATGAGTTGCAAATCCTGAAATGAAAATGAAGCCTAACCTGTCAACGTCTGCTTTCAGAACTCCAAGGAAAGGCTTCCCAAATAGTTTTCCATTCTCTTCTCTTAAAGATTCTAAAGCTATATGACCAAAGGTTTTGGGTTTTCCAGCAAGGTCTTTAAGCGTCTCGCCTTTTTCAAGAAGTTTCTCTTTTCTATACTCCTCTTCAATAACCCTTAACTTCTCGGGAAACTTTTCAGAGTATTCGTCAACTTCGCTTTCAGTAATAAGCGGTATGTAATTCTCAATAAACTTAACAGGAAGTCCTTCAAAACTTGAAGCATTAAGGGAAATTAAAAGTTTCTCTTCATTTAATTCAACACTTTGTAGCTTATCTTCACGTTCTAACAACTTTACATCAGGAAGAGGGAACCACTTGCTACTACCAAAGTCAAGAAGAACGTATTTCACCTTTGGAAGTTTCTCTCCCTTCTCTATAAGCCAATTACAAAAACTGCAAACAGGAACACCAAACTTCTTCGTGATTTCTGCTCCTTTATCAACCGGCCTAATACCACAGATATGACAAACTCCCCCACTTTTAGAAACTTTTTTAGCGTAATCTCTTGAGACAAAAAGGTTAAAGTCTTCAGAGCCAAAGAGCTTGAATCTCGCCTCCGTCTCTGCCTCGTGGAGCTCCCCTAACTTTCTCTGAAAGTTCTCAAGTTTTAGGTCGTTTTCCGTCAGGTAAACGTACGCAATCTTTATCTTTATCTGGCCGTAGAACTTTTGAAGGAGAGCTCTCTTAATTTCCCTTCTAACTTCCTCTATTCTCTCTTCAGTATCGCTGTATTTAGGAAGGAGAAGCAGAGCCTTTCCGCCAGCATTAAGGAAAACAACTGATGTGTTAACTCCAAAAGTATCAGTAAACTTCCTGATAACGCTCTCAAGGGCAAGAGATACCATAAAGGAGCGAGCTCTGAGGATTTTTGAAGCCCACTTTTTTGTCTCTTTTGACTTCTGGAAAATGAAACTTTGAATTCCAGAGAAATCAACGCTTAGAAGAACAAATTTTTCTAAGTTCTCTTTAGAAAGACTGTCATAACCTTCAACTTCATGATAAGCCTTTAAAGCCGTTGCTATGGCAGAGGAAGTAAACAGGTGGTCTGCAAGTGGAATATCTGGAACGGAAAAATTTTTCATACTATAAGTATTTGAAGGAACTGCCCAGAGATATCGGAGAAGGAGAGATTTCAGCGCCTCAAAGTTCTGGTTAAACTGTTCTTTGTATTTTTTTACCTTTTCTTTAAGGTTAATCCAATCCCTTAAGAATCGGTTGTACAAATTTCTATAGGATTCTTCCATTCCTGCTTTTTCAACAACATTTACAGGAAAAACAGCATCTACAGTTAAAGCGTCAGGAAGGTAACTCTTTCTGACAAACCTAGACTTTGAAGCGCCACCCTCTCTTCCCTCTTTTTGAACATTTTCAGCTATTTTGTCTATACTTTCGCAACTTACTTCCATAAATATTGGAAAGAGAGGCCTATATTCATTCTGATCCTCATCTATATTCTCCAAAACTTCCACTCTTTCGTGTCCAGAACTTAGCTGGTCTGCTTTCTTCACTATTTCAACATCATTTTTAAATTCTTCACCGTCAAACGGAACATCTCTGTTACAGATCTCCCTGTGGCATTTGCTAGCTCTAATATCTCTCTCGCCTCCACAGTGGTGCCTTGCGGCAATCTCTCTGACATAATCAACTTCAACTCCAAATGCTTCCAGAAGTTCTCCATGCTCTTTTAAAAACTGATCTGTTAAACACTGGTGTGCTTTATTCTCCTTTGTCGCTCTCCTTACAAACTTTCCAATGTCGTGGAGAAGAGCTCCCAGCGTTACGCGGTTTAGCTTGTTCTTAGCCGGGTTGTTCCTTTTCAACTTATCCCTGCCTCCCGGTATAAATCTTAAACTACAGCCTGCAGAAACTTCAAGAGGCAAACTTGAAGTTCTATACTTATTAATCGTAGTTTTACCAAATTTTCTGACGGGGGGAGAGTTGGAGAGTTTCCAGAAGTTCATTTTAGAGACTGCAACAGAAGAGCTCTGCCAGAACAAACCCTGCCTGTGGAGCTTTAGCGTAAAGAGGGTCAAAGAGAGGAAAAATATTGATTTGGGCATAAAAGCAGGAAGGAACAGAAGGCCGGGAATAACTGTCTGGAACCGATACACCTACAGAGTTGTATTTCTGACAACAAAAAACAACGGCCAACCAAAAGTTGACCTGAGCTACTGCAAAAAGAAAGAGAAGTTGTGTAGTGAAGATAAGTGGACTAATTCTCCAAGAATATTTATAACTAGAAACGGTAAGAGAATCTTTCGGTTTTTGAAAGAAGACTTTTTAGACACGGAGAAACCGTTGGCTCTGTTTTGTTCAGATTGCGAAAGAGAAATTTTCTACTTCCTTAAAGAGGTCTTTCCAGATGAACCTTAAAGAGAAGCTCTGTAAGGAAAAAGACATTAAGGAACTTGTAAGAGATGTTACAAGGATAATTTTGAAAAATTTCTGGTCTGTGGTTGAGTCTTTTGAAGATCTTGAGTCTGAAGTTACAGTTGTTCTGCTTGAGAAGAGGGAATCACTCTGTAGAAAAAAGGAGATTAACCTCTCTCTGCTGAGCATGGTAGTGAGGAACGCTCTGATAGATAAGTTCTTCAGGTCTAAAAAGCTCAATGAGACGTTCTTTTCTGAGCTGGAGGAATCGGGGTTTGACGCTGAAGGGAAGGAGCTCCCTCCCCTTTCCATCATCAACGTTAACGAGGCAATTAGAAGAGTTAAAGAGTCTCTCAACGAAAGTGAAATAGAGACCCTCTGCTACTACCTCTACTCGGTTCTCTACAGAAAAGAGGAAAACCCCTTCTTAAGGGAAAAGAGTAGAGACGCAAAGTATAAGGCCTGGAGCAGGCTGAAACCAAAAGTTTCAGAAATACTCTCTCCCTTTGACTTTTCCGACGACGAGATAAGGCTGTTTGCAGAAAGGCTCCTGTCAGAATTTCTAAGGAAAAATCGTTCTAATTAGCGGAGGTGGAATTTGAAGATTCCTTCTTTACCTCAGTTTTTAAAGGAGTATAAAACGATGCTAAGCGAGCTCTCTCAGGTGCCTCTAGAGAGGGGAAATTTAGCCTTTGAGATAGAAGAAGGTAGCGTTTATCGTATTGACAGGGAAGGAGCTCCCGTCTGGCTCCTCGTTGTTGAGAAAGCCAGAGGCTACTGTTTGGTTTCTCCTATGACCTTTATGTGGGAGCTTGCAACAAAAAACGACTTTCTGGTTCAGTTTCCCCACATTTTAAGGGAAAACTGGATCGTTGAACTTGACCTCTCCTCAGACGTTCCGGAAGAAGTTCTAAAGGGAGCCGTTTACGAGGGGAAACTGAAAGAAGAAGACTTTGAAACTGTGAAAAGAGCTCTCTTAGAGGGAGCTCCCCTTCCCAAAGAGAGAACAGGAAGAGGCCTTGAAGACGAAATCCACAGAGAGTTCAAAAAAATTGAATACCAGCGTCACAGGTGGCTTTACGAGAGCCTTCTCTCCTCTTTAGACGAGGAGGAGGCAGGCTACCTTGAGGAGGAAGTCTACAACCAGCTTTTAGAGCTGGCAGAGGAGCTCCCTGCCGCCTCAAGCGAGAAAAACGTTGTAAAACTGCCGTTTGGGGAGGTAGTTTTAGACAGAGAAAACAGAGAGGCTGCCGTTATGCTCAAAGAGGAGTTTCAGGGAAAAGAAGGGGAGCTCTATATAGAACTGGACGGAAAGAGGGTTTCTATTTATAAGGGAGAACTTGGCGACATAGAGCTCAAAAACTTAAACCCAGAAATGTTTAAACTGTTTGAACACTTGAAGCTGGAGATAAAAGATGAGTAAAACCCTTAAAAAACTACTTGAAAACGGGAAAATTTCACTTGCCATAAGCTACCTGAAAGGTTTTGAAAAGGGAGAAACGGAAATAGACAGGGAAACTCTCGTTTCAGCTCTTAAAAATCCCGACTATAGAGTTAAATACCACGTAGTTAAAGGAGCATACAGGAGACTTCCCGAAAACAGCTTTAGAGAGCTCATTAAAGAAGCCTTCGGAGTTGAAGCAGAATCTCCCCTGTTAGAGTTTCAGTTCCCGGTTGTTAACGGAAACGGAGGGGAGATGGCAAAAGGAGTTGCACTGCTGGTTGACAAAAAACAGGAAGGAAAAGTATCTCAGGTAGAGGAGCTAACGGGAAAAGGGGTTCTTGCCTTCTTTAACAGAGAGTTTAGCGGAGACTCCTTCCAGGCTCCCCTAGCATACGCCCTTATTTACGGGGAGCTCCCAGAGAACCTTCTCCTCTCTGGAAAGCTCAGCGGAGAGGAGTTCTCTGCCGACCACTTTAAAGAGAAGGAAGAGATAGCTAAAAAACTGGGAAAAACGCTGATAGGAAAAGGGAATATAAGGAAACTTGGAGATTTTCTAAAAGGTGAGAAAACGGAAATTCCTCTCTTTATAGGAACCGGAGAGAAGGAGAGTTTAAAGCAACCCTTTGAACTCCTCTGTAAAACTGTAAACTTTGAACCAGTTGAAGGGTTTATTGACAGGGAGTTCCTCATCTTCTCACTTCCGGCAACCCTTCCCCACTCAGAGAGCTGGCTCCCGTTCTTTGAAGACTTTAAAGAGAGAGTCCTGGAAATAAAAGGCAGAATTCCGTTTCCTTTTTCGCTTCACGTGGCGTTAAAAACCCCTATAACCTTCTCTTTCGGAGCGGGAATTGTTGTAGGAACCGGGAAACTACCGATCGCTCTCTACCACTTTGAGAGCGGGAAGTATTACAGGGTAATAGACCTTACAGAAGACAGCAGGCAGATAAAGAGGAGGCGGCGGGAGCTCCGCTACGTTGAAATTGTCTCTGAAACGGGAAAGGAAACAGACACAGCAGTTCTTGCGCTTCAGGTTGCATCACACGAAACGAGAAGGAAGGGAGAAGAACTTGCAGAGCGATTTAACGGCGACTTCTTCTACATACACGCTCCTGAGCTAAAGGGAGGAGTTCCTTTAAGCGAAAACTGGACTGAGATCGTTGCGGAGCTCTACGAGGCAATGAACAGAGTTTACGATAGGGGATACAGAAAGTTCTACCTGATAATGAGCGTTCCAAACCCTATAGCCTTTGCCCTGGGAATGGCCGTTGGAAACTACTGGGACATAGAGGTCTGGAGCTACTTTAAAGAACTGAAAGACTACAAGCCCGTTTTTAACGCAGGAGAAATCCCAAACATATAAGGAATTTTTACTGCAATCCTACGAAAACCTAATCTCCAGATACGTATTCCCATTCAAAGTGCAAAGTAATGTAAGGGTCGTACTTCTCTAAGCAATCATAAAGAATGTTAACTATTTTGTCCCTAAGCTCCCACGAAAACGGAAGATCCGTAATTACTCTTAAGCTCAAGTCAGCGCCGCTTTCCGTTTCATCTGAAAGATCTAACTTTACGTGTCCTTTAAGTTCAGGCAAAGCATCAATACATTCCTGTGCATCTTTCAGCATGTCAATCCGTGTTGTTATCTTTATCATCGCCAAGCTCCTTCATAAACCGTTCTACAAGTTTAATGTATGACTCAACTACCTCTTTAGGAATATCAACAAGCTCGTAATCTGCATCTTCCCTTACAGAAGCAAAGTCTTTAATAAGTTTTCTTTCCTCTCTTGAAAGAGGAAAAAGCTCCAATCTATCAATCTCCATTACAACCTTTCTCATTAAAGCTGCGTGACGCCATTTACCCTTCTCAGGCCTTCCAACAATTAAAATAGCCAACGACCTAAACGAGTAATAGAGCCTTGAAAGAGCATCGTTGTTATAACCCTTTGCATAAAGTAGAAGAGCAGCTTTGAAGTGTCTTTTTGCCTTATCAAAATAACCTTTCAACTCTTAAAGCTCCAGAATTGATGATTTAAGTTCCAATCCCTTCACTTTTTCAGGGCATTTCAAGGTTAAGGAGGGAGTGAAGAATTATAGGAAATACGGGGTGTCGCAATCCCTTCACTTTTTCAGGGCATTTCAAGAAAAGGCAAATACGACGAAATCATTGAGGAGGGATTAGTCGCAATCCCTTCACTTTTTCAGGGCATTTCAAGTTAGCGATGATAGTTAGGAAGCACTTTGAGGAAAAGTCGCAATCCCTTCACTTTTTCAGGGCATTTCAAGTTAGCGATGATAGTTAGGAAGCACTTTGAGGAAAAGTCGCAATCCCTTCACTTTTTCAGGGCATTTCAAGGGCACCTACTCGTAACTCATTGAAACAACTGGTATTCATCTTTGAACAAAAAGTAATACCCTTGTCTTCCAAAGGCTTTTCCATTCTTAGCGGTTTTGCCCTTTTGAAGGGATTCCATATTCAAATTTCAAAGAACTTTACTTAAAAATAGCTTATCAAAGTTAAATTATTCCGTCAATAGGTGAATGCGGCTTACCAATCCGAATTATTCTCTCATAGCTCCTCTCATCTAACGGATAAATATAAACTTTACCATACCGTGAAACTCTTCTTGATTCAAGGATTATTTCAGTTAAAAGTGAGGGAACAGCCTCTACTTCAAAAACACTTAACTGGGCTCTGAAACCAAACTGAGACAGAAATTTAGAAAATCGGTTTCTCACATAGTTATCTTCCAGGTCATAAATAATCAAGTATTTCTTAAACCTGCCGATTTTTATCTGTAAATCAATATCATCTTCTATAAGAGCAAGGTATTTAAACCTCTGAAGCCGCGTTCTCTGGTTAAAGAATAGCTCTAATAGTTTATTAAAACTTTCTTCAGTATCCCTAATACCGAAGGAAAATCGGATAATATATTTTCTTGAAAATTTGCTTATCGGATAAAGAAAAACCCTGTCAAACTCACCGAGAGCTAACCTTCTGAGATTTAGAGACACAAGTTCAACGAGAGTTTCAGGAAAAATGGAAACCTCAAAACAGCTGTATTGGACACGTTCTCCGTATCTTAGTAAATACTCGGAGATTTCAATCCTTCTTCTGTCGTCTTCTATGTCATAAGTAATTACAAAGTTCATCACTTCCTCAAAGAATCTTTTAATAAGTTGAGAAAGTTAAGAGAAGGTTCAGATACTCTTCTGTCTATCTCAAAGTTAATAATTAATTTCAGCAGCGATTTGAGTTTGTAGTTTTCAAGTTTTACTCCTTTAGGCGTTTGTAAGAAGTCTTTTTCTTCAAAAAATCCGCTGTTAAAGAGTTCTATAACGAAGTCGGCTATTTGAGGTCGTATCGGCTCTATGACGTCGGATGAGAGGGCGGCGTGGACTCCGCGGCGGACGTGGAAGAAACCCAGGTAAGGGTCTAAACCAGAGGAGATTACGGCTGCTGTTAGAAGTGAGTAGAAAACTGTAAAGGTAAGGCTTAAAACGGCGTTTATCGGATCTGGCGGAGGGTAGTATTCCCTTCCCCTAAATGGAAAGGAACTCCTGTTTTTCTTTGAGATGAAGTCGTAGAGGGTTTTTCCCAGTTTGCCGTCTAATCCTAAAAGGGTTTCGGGTTTTCTGGCAGACTCTATTCTCTTTCTGACTTCAGGGTAAGAGGAGCCTGTTACCTCCTCAAGTTTTGAGAGTTTAAGGGTGAGGAGCTCCCTTATCATCTCCACCGAAAAAGTGGCATCTGTGAACTTTTCGTACTGTTTGGCTCGTAAGGTGGCTGTGGAGCTCCCCACAACTTCAGGAAGAACAACAGAGGAGACCTTTCCAAACTGATTTACGAGGAAAACCGGCCTTTTGTGGCCGGAGAGAAACCTGAGAGCAGGAGCCGTAATCTCAACTCCCGGAAAGAGAACTAAGTAATCTATAACTCCTAAGGGAATCCGTTTTGTTTCTCTTTCCGTTTTAACAGTTAGTGAGTTTCCAGATTTACCAACTTCAGTTCCATAGGCTGTAACGTATATCGGCCTTCTCAAACCCTTTCCCCCTCTTTTAAATCAATTCTACAAAACGGAAAAACGAAAAATTTTCGGACTTTTGAAAAAAGCGTCAGAAAAATCGGTCTTTCTCCGTTTTTATGTAGTGAGAAGAGAAAAGGGAGGAAGAAGATGAAGTGGCTGATTCTCATTCTGCTGCTCTTAGGAGCCGGCAGTAGAGACGACTAACAGAGAAAACCGAAAAGGAGGAGAACGGTGAACCTCTTTAAAGCTGCTGTCATCCACAGAGCTCTCTTAACCTTCAAGGGAAAAGAGGCAAAAAGCCTTCACAGAAGAACAAAAACCGTGGCGTCAGTCCACGGAAAACCTCTCTCCGAATCGGGGAGAACTGCCTCTGCTCTCCACGGAGAGAGGGAGCTCCCCTCTTCAATAACAGCAGTAGGAGCTGTCCACAGGAGGAGAAGTTGAACTTTAAACTGAAAGATGTGATTTTCCTCTTTTCCGTTTATGGCGTTGGTTTACTTATCATTCTTTACGTAGCTTTTCCTCAAAAGTTTAAGTTTCTATCAAGGTTTTTTGAGAGGAGAAAACGGAAAAAGATGGAGAAAAAGGCTGCTAAACTTGCCGAGAAGAACGCGCAGGTGATCTACAGCGACCTGAACTACTACATAGTTGGTCAGGAGACTGCAAAAAGAATAATAAGCAAAACGGTTGGGGAGTTTTTAGCACAGCCCTTTAAGAAGAAGCCTTTAGTTATGCTGTTTGTTGGAGAGACAGGAACGGGAAAAACTGAAACTGTAAAAGTTCTTGGAAGAACCCTCTCAACTGCAGGCTATCAGTTCTTCAGAATCAACTGCGAGAGAATTCAGGATAGGCACGAGGTATCAAGCTACTTCGGAGCTCCCCGGGGCTACATCGGTTCAGACTCCGTTCCCCCTCTTATCCAGAAAGTTGCAGAGAGCAGAGGAAACCTCCTGCTCCTCTTAGACGAGTTTGAAAAGGCACACCCAGACTTTAGAACGGCCTTCCTCTCGGTTATGGACGAGGGAGTTATTCAGTTTGCAACAACGGGAGAGCTCCTGCCGATGCACAGCTCAGTAATAGTTCTGACCTCAAACGCGTTGAGGGAAGAGATCAGGGAGCTCTCCAAACTCCCTCCGGTTGAAGCTCTACTGGAGGCAAAGAGGCTACTTGAGGGGAAGTTTCCGACAGAACTCTTAGGACGGGTTCAGACGGTAGTTCCCTTCTTTCCGCTTACAAGGGAAGAGCTCTTAGTGATAATGGAGAGAGCTCTCTACGACGCCGGATTCAAACTCTCTGAAGACCAGTTAGAGAGTCTCTACCTCTACTTCAAAGAGAAAGGCGTTCTTCAGCGTGGAGCACGGGAGGTGATAAACACAATAAAAACTTACAAACTCTTTCCGGAAGAGCTCTACAGAGCTCTTTCCTCTAAAGAACCTGCCAAAATCTCAGTCAAATAAATCCTGATTTTCCCCTCAATAAGCTACAGAAACAATCGCAATCCCTTTTGCCGTGAGGGGGGGATTAGCATCCCCCCTCAGACTCCCCTGTGAAAAAACTCCCTTCCACTTTTTAGGGCATTTCAACCACGGATGGAAGTTCTTTAGTAAATCAAGTGGGACTGAAGTTTTTGAGGTCGCAATCCCTTCCACTTTTTAGGGCATTTCAACAGCGAAAAAATAAATTCATTGAAATACAAAGCCCTCAAAACTCAAGTTTTTTATAGAAAACTAAAAATACTTGCATTCCAATACTTTACTCAATACAACCTCTAAACCCTTGAGAATCAAAAGCCTAAATATCGGATTCTTAGAATACACCAATATCCCTTGGCGTGGCACCTATTCAACTTTCAAAGACCAAATCTGCCTTTAGATATTGTACCACATCACTTATAAATGAAGTTACTGGTTAAACAGAAAGTGTTTTTACCTTCTACCCGAAAAGCTGTTTAAAGGAATAATAGGAGGGGGAGCTCCCCCTCTAAATTGGCGTTTACCTGCTAATTGGTCGTTCCGCCGTCGTTTTTCTCAACTCTTTCGGTTATGAGTTTCTTCAGCTTGTCCGTTATTCCCTCCTGAGAGGACTGCTCACTCTGAGATGGCTCCTCTACAAGCTGAACGTCTTTTATGATGCCTTTAGACTTAAGGAGCTCCACAACCTCTTTTCCAAAGGAGACAGGCCTTCCCTGCGGGTCTATGAAGATGTGCTGTGTAAAACCTACGGCCAGAACAACGTCGTCTCTTAGAACCCTGTAGTCAAACCTGATGCCTCTCGTTCCTATGTTCGTTATTGCGGTTTCAAGGGTTATGAGGTCGTCGTAAACAACGGGAGCGATATATCTGCAGGCAGCCTCTACAACGGGCATGAGAATCTGCTTCTGCTGGAGTATCTGCCTGTATTCAATTCCGAGAGCTCTAAAGAGCTCTGTTCTTCCCCTCTCAAAGAGCTCAAAGAACCTTGAGTAGTACATAACGCCGTATGCATCAACCTCTGCCATTGAAACCCTGTATGGCATGCTTCCGACTATTACCTGAGGCTGCTCCTGGTTCTGTCCCTCCTTTTTCTCCTCAGCCATTACTTCCCTCCGTAGTATTCTTGAAGTGGTTTAACATCTAAGTTTGCTCTCCTCATAGACTCTATGGCCATAACGGCAGCTTGAGCTCCGCGGACTGTTGTGTAGTATGGGATTTTGTAGTTAACGGCTAAACGCCTTATGCTGTAAGCGTCTCTCTTTGACTTTGTTCCCGTTGGAGTGTTGATTATGAGGCATATCTCTCCGTTCTTGATGAGGTCGCCGATGTTTGGTCTTCTTCCCTCCTGAATCTTGTAAACAAGCTCTACGGGAACGCCTTTCTCTTTGAGGAACTTGTAGGTTCCCTCAGTTGAAACGATTCTGAATCCCATGTCGGCAAGTTTTTTGGCTATTCCAAAGATTTTTGGCTTGTCCCTGTCCTTTACGCTTATGAAGACCTTGCCGCAGGAGGGGTCTAAGGGAAGCCTTGAGCCGGCGGCCAACTGTGCCTTGTAGAAGGCTATTCCAAGGTCTTTGTCTATTCCCATAACCTCGCCGGTTGACTTCATCTCTGGGCCTAAAACCGGGTCAACTTCCGGGAACCGGTCAAAGGGGAAGACAGCCTCTTTAACGGAGTAGTACTCAGGCTCTACCTCTTTAACGCCAAGCTCTCTGAGCTTTTTACCCATTGCAACTTTTGTTGCGATCTTCGCAAGTGGAACTCCCGTTGCCTTGCTGACAAAGGGAACGGTTCTTGAGGCTCTGGGGTTAACCTCAATAATGTAGATCTCGCCGTCTTTAACTGCAAACTGGATGTTTATAAGCCCTTTAACCTTTAGCTCAAGGGCGATTTTACGGGTTATCTCCTTAATCTCCTCAACAATCTCTTTTGGAACTGAGAAGGTTGGAAGGACGCAGGCGCTGTCTCCAGAGTGGATTCCGGCTTCCT
>JALWGN010000072.1 GCA_027013575.1 Desulfurobacteriaceae bacterium | reverse complement strand
GCAGGAACAAAAGCAGGAAACAAGGGTTGGGAGGCTGCCCTCACAGCCATAGAGATGGTAAACCTACTAAAGGAGATGGAGGAGTGATGGGTAACCTCTCTAACCCGGAGAAGAAGAGAGCAAGGGAACACGCCTACCTGATAGCCTACCAGACCGACGTGTCCGGTTTCTCCCCTCAGGAAGTAGCAGAAACCTACTGGGAAGAGCTTGAAGAGGAGAGGGGAAAGGAGAAGAAAGAGGTAAAGGAGCTGGCCGAAAGGCTTGTTTACGGAACCTTCAGGAACCTCCTTGAGGTGGACTCAGAGATATCAAAACACCTGAAGAAGGGATGGGTAATAGACAGGCTTCTGCCTATGGACAGATCAATTCTCAGGGTGGCAACTTACGAGCTCCTGAAAGAGGAGATATCACCTGCCGAAGCGGTAATAAACGACGCTGTGGAGCTTGCAAAGGAGTACGGTGAAGACGAGAAGTCTTACAGGTTCATAAACGCCATTCTGGACAAAGTAAAGAGAGATGTTGGAAAGTAGTTTAGGCCTTCTGGCTGGAGGGGGAGAGCTCCCCCTTGAACTCCTCAAATCGGCCGCTGAGAAGGGAAAAAGAGTAACAACTTTTGCCATTGAGGGAATAACCGACAGGCGAGTTGAGGAGCTCTCAGAGAGAGTTGTCTGGATAAAACCGCTAAAGCTGGGAAAGTTCCTTAAAGAGCTGAAAAAGAGCAGCGTTAAAGAACTGGTTGTTCTCGGAAAAGTTGAACACAGAGAAGCCCTAAAGCTCAGGAACTTAGACCTTACGGCAGTCAAGATACTGGCAGGTCTGAGAGATTTCAAACCGGAGACCCTGATTAAGGGAGTCTTCAGAGAGATTGAGAAAGCAGGCGTTAAGGTAATATCCCCTGAAGAGTACCTGAAACACCTGTTAATCCCTCCCGGAACGGTGCTTGGCACAATGCCAGACGAAGAGACGCTGAAAGACATGCAGTTTGGAATGGAGATTGCCAGGAAGATAGCCGCAATGGACATAGGACAGACAGTAGTTGTAAAAAAGGGAACGGTTGTAGCCGTTGAAGGGGTAGAGGGGACAGACAGGTGTATAGAGAGAGGGGCGGAGCTCTCCTCTGGGGGATTCGTAGTCTGCAAAGCGGCAAGACCCGATCAGGACATGAGAATAGACGTTCCCACTGTTGGAGAGAAAACGGTAGAACTCGTTAAGAAATTAGGTGGAAAGGGTATAGCTGTAGAGGGAAACAGAACATATATTATTACTCCAGATAAAATAGAGGAGCTCTGCCGGAGGCAGAAGCTCCCCTTTTTAGCCCTATAATTATTAAGCCCCACAAAAGCCAGCTTCTTATTCTTCTTGCCGTCTCCGTTTTTTCATGCATAAGGATAAGCCTTACGCTACAGGTGTTTCAAGACCTAATAGTTTAAACTGATGGTTTTAAACTAAAGTTTCAAGAAGAACCCTGACCTCCCTCTCTGTGGGTATTCTCGGAAGGTTCGCCATCAGGAACCTTTTCTCCATAACGAGAGATACAAAGAGAGTTAGGTCTTCACTCTTAAAGCCAACGGCAGAGGCTTTATGAGGAATACCCAGAAAGAAGAGGAGCTCCCTTAAAGCTCTGAAGAAACCCTCTGCTCCTCCAGAGATACCCAGGTAGTCTGCAAGCTCCTCAAACTGCTCTTTAGCAGATAAACCATAAAACTCAAGGACGGGAAGGAGAAAAACACCGTTGGCAAGGCCGTGGGGAACTCTGTAGAGAACCCCTAAAACGTGGGCAAGGGTGTGAACAAGTCCGGCGCCGGCGTCGGTTATGGCCATACCTCCCAGAAGGCTGCCGAGCATCACCTTCTCCCTCGCAGCTATGTCCCTCGGGTTTCCGAAGGAGCGGGGAAGGTAGTTAAAGATGAGCTTTACGGCCTCAAGGGAGTGTAGCCTGCTTATAGGTGTTGCTCTCTTTGAGAGGAAAGACTCAACGGCGTGTGTCAGGGCGTCAACCCCCGTGTTTGCCGTAACCGTCTGAGGCATTGAAAGCGTAAGTTCCGGATCGTCTAGAGCCAGAACCGGAAAGAGGTGGCGGGAGATAAGGGGAGCTTTACGGAGCTTTTCTCTGTCTGTAAGAACGGCGTAAGGGGTTACTTCTGAACCGGAACCTGAAGTGGTTGGAACGGCAACAACAGGAACGCCGGGGTGTTTAAAGGCCTCTGGAACGCCGATAAACTCCCTGATGTCTCCTTCGTTTGTTAGCATAACAGAGACCGCTTTGGCAACGTCTAAGGCACTTCCTCCACCAACGGCAACGATAAGGGTAGGAGAGAACTCCTTCACCTCCTCAAGGATTTTCAGGGCGTTCTCAATTGTAGGATCCGGCTCAACGGAGGAGAAGACCGATACCTCCCCCGACACCTGCTCTGAAACGGCCTTAACGTAGCCGTGGGAGAGAGCAGAGGAACCGCAGATAACGGCAGTTCTTGAGGCATCAAGGTTTAAAAGGCTCAGTTCGTCTTTCAGTTTAGAGAGAGCTCTCCTTCCAAAAACAACCCTGGTCGGCATGTAGTGTCTCATCGCTATTTCCCCCGTAATATGTTGTGCTACACTATCTCCAAGTCTAACAGAAAAAGAGGTGGAGATGAAAATCGCAGAGTTCCACAGGATGTGTCCAAACTGCGGCAGGATAATCTCAGACGAGAGGCTGAAAAAGGGACTTCCCTGTGAGAAGTGTTTAAGTGAAGAGATTGAGTACAGCGAAAGGGTAGAGATCTGCAGGGCTTTAAGTGAGAGAAATAGCCTGAAACGGTTTGAGGAGATATGCCGTTTAGACGAGTTCGTTGAGGACTACACCCGCTTTTTCAAGGAGAAAACCGGCTTCTCACCCTGGAGCCTTCAGATAATGTGGGCAAAAAGGGTAACGCTGAAGAAGTCCTTTACGATGATAGCCCCAACGGGAGTGGGAAAGACCACCTGGGGACTCGTAACAAGCGCCTACCTGAAGGGGAAGGTTTACATACTGGTTCCAACAAGGCTGTTGGTTCTTCAAACAGTTGAGAGGCTGAAAAAACTGACAGATAAAAAAATCGTTGCCTACACGGGAAAGAAGAAAGAGAAGGAGGAGATTGCCGCCGGAAACTACGATATTCTAGTAACGACAACCAACTTCCTCTACAGGAACTTTGAGATTATCCCCAAACCTTTCAACTTCGTATTCGTTGACGACGTAGACTCCCTCCTTAAAAGCGCAAAAAACGTTGACAAAGTTATAGAGCTCTTAGGGTTTACAGAGAAAGACGTTGAACTTGCAATGAGGGTTATTGACCTTAAGGCCAAACTTGCAAAACAGGGAGAGAACCCCGACAGGAGGTTGATAGAGAGGATAAGGAAGTACGAGAAGTTCCTTGAGAAGAGGAGAAAAGAGATTGAGAACGTTCTAGTAGTCTCCTCGGCCACCTCTCAACCGAGGTCTAAGAGGGTAAAGCTCTTTAGGGAGCTCCTCGGGTTTGAAGTCGGAAAGTCTGCAACGGCACTGAGGAACGTTGAGGACGTTCTCATATACACAGACAGAGACTTCCTTGAAGAGACAGTCAAGCTGATTAAAGAGTACGGAAAGGGAGTTTTCGTATTTGTCTCTGCAGACAGGGGAAAGGAGTTTGTTGACGTTGTCGTTGAAAAGTTCAACAGCAGCGGAATACCAACAGTCTCCTACGAGGAATTTACACCTGAAAACCAGGAGAAGTTTGTAAAGGGAGAGATTTGGGCTGCCGTTGGGATCTCAAGCTACAGGAATCCCCTGGCAAGGGGAATAGACCTGCCACAGGCAGTCAGGTATGCCGTTTTCATCGGCGTTCCAAAGATGGAGTTCAGTGCAAAACTCTCACTGGCTCCCGTTAAACTCTACGGAATGCTGCTGGTTCTGAGGGAGATCTTCCCGGAAGAGGAACAGCCCAAGGTCATCTCTTACATCAGCTACTTAAAGAGGTACCTGACGCTGAAGGAGGAGCTCCTTGACAGGTACCCGAAGATAAAGGAGAAGCTGGAGGAGATAAAGGAGTTTCTGGAGAAGTACCTCAGCGACCCTGAGTTCCTGGAGAAGATAAAACGGTCTGAAACAGTTCTGCTGAAGGAGGAGGAAGGGGAGCTCTACCTGGTTGTGGGAGACGCCGCCGGCTACATACAGGCGTCGGGAAGAACCTCCAGAATGTTCGCAGGAGGACTGACAAAAGGCGTAAGCCTGATGTTTGTAGACGACCTGAAAGCCCTGAACTCTCTGAGGAAGCGGGTTCTGATATTCCTTGAAGACATCAACTTTAAAGTTCTAAACAGAGACAGAGGTAGAGAGCTGGCAGAGAGGTTTGGGTTTGAGCTGATAGAGGAGAAAGACCTGAAGAGGATATTTGAAGTTGTTGACAGAGACAGGAAGAGAGTAAGGGAGATTTTAGAGGGGAAGATATCTGCAGAGACAAAGAGCCTCGTTACAACCGCCTTAGTGGTTGTTGAGTCTCCAAACAAAGCCAGAACGATAGCCAACTTCTTTGGAAGACCTGTAAGGAGAAGGGTAAACGACGTTGACGCCTATGAGATAAACATAGGAAACAAACTCCTTCTCCTTACTGCGTCAAAGGGACACGTTTTTGACATAACGGTGAGAGACGGCATCTGGGGAGTAAAGGAGGAGGGGGGAAGGTTCATCCCGGTTTACGACACGATAAAGTACTGCACAGCGTGTAACGAACAGACGACAGAACCCTACTGCACAAAGTGTGAAGGAAGGCCAGACGTTGACAAAATAACAGTTGTTGAGGCGCTGAGGGAGCTGGGGCTTGAGATAGACGAAGTTTACATAGCAAGCGACCCGGACACCGAAGGGGAGAAGATAGGCTGGGACGTAGGAACTGTAGTGAAACCCTACCAGATGAAGATGAAGAGGATGGAGTTCCACGAGGTAACAAAGTGGGCTTTTATGGAGGCGCTGGAAAACCCCAGAGATGTAGACGAGAACCTGGTAAAGGCACAGATAGTGAGGAGGGTAGCCGACAGGTGGGTAGGCTTCTCGCTGAGCCAGCACCTCTGGAAGGTCTTTAAGAAGAACTGGCTCTCTGCAGGAAGGGTTCAGACGCCGGTTTTAGGCTGGGTGATAGAGAGATATCAGGAGAGCAAAGAGAGAGTAGGCGTAATTACTGTTGAAACGGCGGCAGGGAAGTTCTCGTTTAAGGTGGAGGATGTAAAAAGGTTAAAGAAAATCGCCGCAGACAAACTGAAGCTAAAAGTTCTGAAGGTAGAGAGGGTGGAGAAGAACCCGAGGCCGCCGTTTAACACCGGGGAGCTCCTTAAAGAGGCCTCCGACAGGCTCGGCCTCTCTGCAGAGAGAGTAATGGAGATAGCTCAGGATCTGTTTGAGAGCGGGTTTATAACCTACCACAGAACAGACTCAACGAGGGTGTCTACCGCAGGAATGGGAGTTGCAAAGGAGTACATCTCTGAAAGGTTTGGAGCTGAATTTGTAAAGCTGAGGCCGTGGGGAGAGGGAGGAGCTCACGAGTGTATAAGGCCTACAAGGCCCCTTGACGTTGACGCCCTCAGAACGCTGGTTTCCGTATCTGGATCAACGGCAAGAATGACAAAAGACCACTTTAGGGTTTACGACCTGATATTCAGGAGGTTTATGGCGTCTCAGATGGTGCCTGTAGAGGTTGAGAAGGTAGAAGTTGAGTTGAAACTCCTACCTGAAGAGCTGACTGCAGAAGAAGAGTTTGTAACGAAGATCGTTAAAGACGGCTGGAATTTAATCTGGCCTCTTGAAACGGAGGAACTTCCATTTGAGCCAAAGGAAGGAGAGAGTTACTACTTTGAGGTTGAGTCTGTTACAAGGAGAACGGTTCCCAAAGTCTTCCCCTACACACAGGGAGAGCTCGTTGAGGAGATGAGAAGGAGAGGAATCGGAAGGCCTTCAACCTACGCGAAGATAGTTCAGACCCTCCTTGACAGGCACTACGTTGTAGAAAGGGGCAGATTCCTCTACCCTACAAAGCTGGGAATAGAGGTTTACAACTACCTGTCTCAGAACTTCCCCGAGTACACCTCCGAGGAGTTCACCAGAAAACTGGAAGAGCTGATGGACATGGTGGAAAAAGGTGAAGCGGACTACCAGGAGATAATAAGGGAGCTGAAACCGGTTCTGAAGTTTGCAAAGATTGACCCGAAACAGGTTGTAGGAGAGTAACGGCTGGCGGCCTTGCCGGCCGTCTTTCACTTACTGAGAGACGACCTTTTCCGGTTTTAAAACTTCACCGTTTGACCTGCCAACTCCAAGGAATTCCCCCTCAGAAGAGAGAACAGAGTAGAGACCCGGCGGAAGAGGTTTAGGTATCAGCGCGCCGTTTTTGAAGAGTTTTTCCTCTCTCCCGGAGAGCTCCACAACCGGAAAACCTAAAACCTCGTGGGGTGGTTTTAGGAAGGGTTCAACGCCTTTTTCCTTCAGCACATCTAAAGGAACAGATTCATCTTCACAAATGTTTCCCACACACACCCTGCGGAGCTCCTCAACAACGGCACTACAGCCTAAAGTTTTACCGATGTCGTGAACCAGAGACCTGATGTAGGTACCTGAAGAACAGTGAACCAGAAGTTCAAAAGTGGGGTAAGAGAAAGAGAGAAGCTTTAGCGAATAGACGGCAACCTTTCGGGGAGGGAGCTCCACTTTTTTCCCCTCCCTTGCAAGCTGATAAGCTCTCTTTCCCTTCACCCTGACGGCAGAGTAGGGAGGAGGATACTGGGTGATCTCGCCGGTAAAACGGGGCAGAACTGAAAGGAGCTCCCCTTCTGAAACCTCGCGGCACTCAACGGGGGAGAGCTCCCCATCAACGTCGTAAGTAGGAGAGTAAAGACCGAACCTCCCCTTAACCCTGTAAACCTTGTCCCTCTTTAGAAGGTACTCAGAGAGGCGGGTGGCCTTTCCCACAGCCAGAATAAGGACCCCTGTGGCAAGAGGGTCAAGGGTTCCCGTATGTCCTACTTTCTCCCTCTTCCCCAAGAGCCGCCTTACCTCAGAAACGACGTCGTGTGAAGTTAAACCTTTAGGCTTATCAACTACGATAAAACCGGTCATTGCTGGCACAGATCGTTCTGATTTTCAACGAAGTTTGAAAACTCAACAGGAACAGAAACGGTTCTCTCCACAGTACCATCGCTACATGTAGAGGAAAAACGGAAAGTAACAGAAATGCGGTAAAGGAAAGGTGCATAGTTAGAGTACTTCAAGTATTCCGCCTTCATCATATCAACAAGAGTACTGGTTAGAGCAACTCTACCAACAGCTGCTCCTCCTGGAGGTATATCATCAGCAGTACAAGTTATCATGCTTGCCATATCTTTGAGAAAATCAGGCGACTTCAACTCATCAGGAAGTTTTGAAACAGGAGTTACCGAAACAGAACACCCTTCAAAGATTAAGCTTTGATTCTGAGGAACAAATGTTGTAGAACAGAGGCTTGAATAGCTTAAAGTAAAGGAAAACTCCTTCGCTGCTGGAGTACCCTCAACGTAAACTGTATTTCCCGTAGTAGGATCGGTCTCTTGTAAGTAACACACCAGATCCTGCTGTACCTTCACGGGAAGATCGGATACACTGACATCTGCACCGGTATTACCTCCTCCACTACCGCATCCAGCTAATACCAAGAAGAAGAGGGTAAGCAGTCTTCTCATACTTTTACCTCTCACTATTTGATTCAACTACTACAGGAGTTATAAGAACAATCATCTGCTGTTTAGAGACGGTTGTCTGAGAATTTCTGAAGAGCCATCCGAGAAGAGGAATTCTGGAGAGTACAGGAACTCCAGAAACGGATTTACTCTTTTCCTTCTCGTAGATTCCACCAATAACAACAGTATCTCCATTACGGACCAATACTTTAGATTTCACGTTCCTTGTATTAATAGCAGGCTCTCCGTTCCCTGTAATTGCCACGTATTCATAGTTGGGAGAGTCTTTATGAAGTTCTAGATCAAGAAGAACGTTATTATCAGAGGTTATGTGAGGTTTTACTTTTAGTATTAAAGATGCTTTCTTGAAATTTATGCTATAGGTTGTTGCACCTCCAGCTGCAACAGTTGCTTCTCTGTAAGGTATCTCAATACCTTGCTCTATAGTAGCCTCTTGGTTATCTAATGTTAAAACCTTTGGAGAGGATATAATCTGAGCTTCCCCTTCTATTTCTAGTGCTTTTAGCGCCAACTCTACTCTTAACGTTTGAGATCTATTAAGAATACCCAGTGCCAACGTTGAGTTCATTACTGGAATGTTTGAAAGGTTCATGTAGGAATCGGGACTTATTAAAGGTGTATAGTTGTCTATGTTAAAACCGTAGCTGCCGGTAGTGTAAGTAGATGATGTAGCATTACCAAGTCTATCGTAACCACTTATGTACCAGGTAAATCCCAGATCCTTCTCCGCCTTAGAGCTAAGCTGAATAATTTTCGCTTTGACAAGAACCTGCTTTCTAGGTTTATCAATCTGCTTAACCAGCCTTAAAATCTCTCTGTAGTGGGTTGGAGTTACCTTTAGCAGAAGAGAGTTAGTCTGCTTATTTACCGTTATTTTCTCTCTGTTTGAGCTCCCCAATATCTGAGTTATATCCTTTACAAGGGCCGTAGCACTTACGTAGTTGACAGGAATTATATAGTTGTTAACCGGTTCAAGACGCTCCTCCTTTACAATTTTAGCCTTTGGAAGTATTCTGATGTAGTCAGGAGTTTCTATATAAGTTAAAGAGAGTGGCTCCAAAACGGCCTTTAAAGCCTCTTTCCAGGGAACCGGATTTTTGAAGTCAACGTTTACTTTACCCTTAACCTCCGGGTCAAAAACCACATTTATGCCAGCTACTGAAGCAATTGCTCTAACAACAGATTTAACATCAGCGTTTGTAAAGTGGAGGGCAACTTTAGGTCCCTCCGTTCTTAAGTTTTCAGCAACTTGAGCTCTTTTCATGCTGGGAGCAACGAGCTTGACAAAAATCTGATTCCCCTTTGGCAGTACTTCTACTGCAGCAACTTCAGGAGAAAGGGTTAGCGTAACCACTCCTCCTTTTCTTGAGTTGGCTAAAACTACAGACTTTACATAGTAAGAGTTAATACGTTGTTTAGAAGGCTCGAGTTTTACCTTTGGAACAGTTAATATCAATCTATTTCCTACTTTTTCAAACACAGGCTTGACAGGAAAAGGGAAGTCTATAACGATCTCTTCTCCCGTAACGGTCCTGATAGAGTTAATATCAGGCTTTATAAAACCTCCTTCAAGAACTTTTAACTTTACTTTACCGTTACTTCCTATAAGTTTCAGAACTCCTGGTTTAGAGAGCTCCACCACAAGCTCAGAACCGTTCCCCTTTGGTAGCAGCTTTGCTCCTTTAACGAAACTTCCCCTCCTACCAATAAAGTAGGGTCTCTTAAGCTGACAGTTCTCTAACTCAACAACGATCTCCTTACCCCTTTTCTGCTGGGGCAGAACAGTGCAGTTTCCCTCTTTCGAAATAGTTATCTCCAGATAATCCCTCTTAACTCCTCCCACAGACTCAGAAGAGTAGAGAAAATCCACCGATTTAAGCTGACCTGCATAGGAGACAGAAGAGAGTAGAAAAACTAAAGGTAGAGCCCTCTTTAACATTACCTTAGCCCTCCAGATTCACATTTACTGTCCGGTAGATCTTCCTAAGCCTACCGGTTTTATAAAGATACTGAACAATAATAAGTTTAGAAGGAGTTATTTTTACCAACTTTTCAGAAGGACTTATAGCATCCCCTTCCTTGAGGATGTAAGTTTCCCCAGTTTCAGGATCAAGGAGAACAAGCTTGTAACCTTTACCGCTGCTTATTATTCCTTGAATACTTAAATCCTCTAGGGGACGGGGAATTACCGGTTTAAACAGCCTAACCTCTCGTTTCTCCTCCCGAAGTTTTTCTTCAAGCTCTTTAAGTTTTTTTAACTTTGCTTCTTTCAGCTTAATGGGGTTAACGAACGGATCTACCAAAGTAGAACCTCTCGCAGAAAAGGGAAGTAAAAGAACAGTAAGAAAAATAACTGGCAACCTCATCTCTACTCCGTTAGAGTAAATGCTTTAATCTCAAGCTCCGCTTTAACAGAAGCTCCTTTTGGAACTTCCTCCTGTTTTGTCCTTCCCCTCTTACTCTCCCCAACAGGATGAAGCGATTCAATTTTCATATCTCCAAAGTTAATAATCCTGTTGGCATTTGAAAGCTTCTCACACCACTTTATAAAGGAGGGATAGGTTCCAAGGAGAACTACTTTGTACGGATACTCAATGTAATACCTGTGCTTCTTCACGTTTTCCCGTTTTATTAACTTTATAGACATACCGCTGTCTGCATCTGTAATAGAGCGCAGTATCTGACTAACTTCTTCCCTTCCCGTTGGTAATCGGCTCTCTATCTCTTTTATCTGTTTTTTTAGTTCTTCCAGCTCTTTTAGCATTAGGGCTTTTCGCTTCTCAACAACTCTAAGTCTGTTTACTGTAAGAGTTAAGGACTCTACCTTTCTCTGCTTTCTACTAAGCTCCTCCTTCAAAGGAGCTATTTGGAAATAGTACAAAAGTGCTGCCAGAACTATGCCAAGAAGAACGATAACTATCCACTTCTGCCATCTAGGAACGTGAAGCCATCTTTCATAGAGACTAATGAGCTGTTCCATTCTTTAGCTCCACTCCGAAGTTGAATTTGTAGTAGACCTGCTTAAAGTTCAGCTCTCTATTCTCATAGACCTGTCTTTCGGTACTACGGAACAGAACCCTCCCTAGCTTTTCCTCAGTTATACTTAAAAAGTTTGGAAATCTCTGGATATTTAGAGTCCCTCCTGAGACAACTAACTTACGGCCAGAGTAGTCTAGAGAATTTAACCAAATACCTTTAACATCTTCGGGGTTTGCAAAGAAATATAAAAACTGAGGAACTTTCCTGTTCTTATCAAGCCTTGACACTATAGTGAGTTTCCTCTGCAGCTCCTTTTTCATAGAAAGAAGCTCTTTTTCTCTCTTCTGTATCTGATGTAGTCTCCTTATTTCTCTGTTAAGCTGTTCTATTCTGGACTGCGCTTTTCTTATTTCTTCCTTTAATGAGGAGGTATAGAAGAATACACCTACTATAACAGTAGCTACAACTAAAATAAGAAAGAACAGATCGGGCTTTAAGTACTTTGAGTAAGCTGACTCTCTGGTTTCTGCAAAGTTAAACCTTAGCATTTTCGTCACCCTTATATCTGATGCTTAACCCGGAAGCTACGGCAAACTCTTCATTTCCAAAAATTCCAGAAAACCCCAGAGGATCCCCTCTACTCACTTCTAACCCTGAAAGTTTTCCTAGGAAGTCTACTATTCCTTTCAGTTTTGCCGATCCACCGTAAAGGTAAATTGACTCAACTTCAAGGTTAAACCTGTCTTTAAAGTTATCTATAGTCCACATAATCTCAGTCGCTATTTTCCTTAGAACTTTTTCTATCGCTGAAAAAGCTTCATCGTACGTTACGTCCTTTACCGGTTCCCCCCTCTTCAGCAGCTCAACGTCATGTGAGCTGAGCATAAACTCCTTCTGAAGCTGTTCGTTTATGGCCTGTCCTCCGATCTCCACGTTCCTGGTAATGTAGGGGTATCCACCGAAAGATACTATAACTTTTGTAAAAGAAGCACCTATATCTACTAAACAGACTGGGGAAACTGTTTTATCTGGATTGTTAAGGTAAAACTGATTGTTTATTGCTGCAGGTTCTATATCAATTACCACCGGATTTAACCCAGCCTCCCGAAGGAGTTTTACCCTTGCCTCAAGGAAATCTCTTCTAACGGCGGCAATGGCAATGTCAACGTTTCCCTTCTCTATGGAAACAGGAAGGACTTTGTAGTCTATGTTGACCAGAGAGAACTCTTCCGGGTTGATAATGCTCTTCATGTAGTCAATAACCGCATCTTCTGGATCTTTAGAGGATGGAATACTTATAACGCTGTAGAAACAGGCAGATAGAGGAACGTGGACTATAACGTCCTTGTCTTTTACAGAGAGTTCCTTGTACAGTTCCTTAATTGTATCTATAAGTTCAAACTCATCTACTACCTCTATACCTGCAAAAACCTGCTCCCTGTACTCCTTCTTTCCGAAAACTTTAACTTTGTAGTTGTTTCCTTTCCTCTCAGATTGAACCAGTTTCAGCGAAGAGGTACCTATATCTAGGGCAGGAACAAGGTAGTCGGAACCTTTAAAAAACTTAACCAACCACTCCATTAACCTATCCCCAAGTTTAAAAAACTTTTAAAGTACTGATACTTAGAATTGGAAGAAGCAGAGCGTAAACTATAAACCCTATAACAATTCCTACTATAAGCATAGTAGCAGGCTCTAGAAGTGAAGTCAAGTTTTTAAGTTTAAAATTAAGCTCATTTTCCAGAAATTTTGCAACCCTCAGGCTCATACCAGAAAGGTTTCCCGAGTTTTCACCGGCCTTTATCAGCTGAACTACAACTCCTGGAACCTCTCTAACCCCTGAAAGGAGAACGTGGAGAGGAGTTCCTTTTTCAAATTCAGGCAAAATTAAAAGGAATTTATCTTTTAAAGAAGTGTTTAAAAGTGTTTCGGCAGCCGTTCTGAAGGCCTCAACTGCCGGTATTCCAGCAGAAAGGAGGTCGCCAAAGGTTGTGAAGAACTTCACCAGCTCTCCGTAAACGAAGAGTTTACCTACAAGGGGAATTTTAAGTTTCAGGGCGTCAAACTCCCTTTTCCTTTTTTTTGAAAGGTAAGCAAGTAGCAGAAGCAAGGTGATTAAGAGGAAAAGAAGAAAAATGTAGTGGTTCAGTATGAAGGAACTGGTTGAGAGGAGGAGTTTTGTTGAAAAGGGGAGCTCCAGCTTAACAGTTGTGTATATGGCTTTCACCTTTGGAATAACAGTAACCAGCATAAACACCACTACGCCGAAGGCAACTGTCAGGAGAACAGACGGGTATATAAGGGCTTGAAGGACTTTTCCTTTTATGTTCTCCTTTCTTTCTAAAAGCTCTGCAGCCATAACGAGGTTTTTAGAGAGGAGGGCAGAACGCTCTCCCGAGGAGACAAGCGCCAGAACAACACTGTCTTTGACCCCTGCTCTCTTGAGAGCTTCTGTAAATGAGAGACCATCTTTCAGGCTGTCAACCACCTTTTTGTAGAAGAGTTTCAGGTGCTCTTTCTCTTCCCCCTCTGTAAAGGAGTTTACTGCATCAACTATGGGAATTCCCGATTCAAGGAGCGTTGCAAGGGTTCTGAAGAAGAGGGTTAGCTCTGAGGGAGAGGGAGCTCTCCTGAAAAACCGGAAGAGGAAACTCTCCCTCTCCTCACTCTTTTCCTCTGTAATCTCAAGGGGATATATGCCCCTGCTTTTGAGAAGGGAATAGGCACTGGCCTTTGAGGGAGCCTCCACTATTCCCTTAACTTCTCTGCCGTTGCTGTCAACTGCCTTGTAGGAGAATACAGCCATTACCCTCTCGTAACCCTAAGAACTTCTTCAGGAGTTGTTATACCCATCTTTACCTTCCGGGCACCGTCCATTCTGAGGGTTTTCATACCTCTGTTTACTGCAACTTCTTTTATCTCGTCGCTGTCGCGACCTTCAAGGATGAGACGCTTTATCCCTTTATCAACTACAAGTATTTCGTAGATGGCCGTTCTCCCCAAGTAGCCGGTACCCATACAGTGTTCACACCCTTTTCCCCTGAAAAACTCCCCGGTATAGTCTGTTATTCCAAGGTCTTTAAGCTCCTGAGGAGTTGGAGTGTAGGGCTCTTTGCAGTAAGGACAGACTTTCCTTACAAGCCTCTGGGCTACAACTCCAACAACGGACGAGGCAACGAGGAAGGGCTCAATTCCCATGTCTACAAGCCTTGTTACGGAAGAGGGAGCATCGTTTGTGTGGAGGGTTGAGAAGACGAGGTGGCCAGTAAGAGCAGCCTGTATTGCAATCTCTGCAGTCTCCCTATCCCTTATCTCTCCAACCATTATTACGTCGGGATCCTGACGGAGTATGCTCCTCAGGGCACTGGCAAAGGTCAGGCCAATCTCCGGTTTTACCTGAACCTGGGAGATGCCGTTTAGCTGATACTCAACAGGGTCTTCTACGGTTATGATGTTGATCTCCTCTCTGTTTATCTCTGAGAGGGAAGCGTAGAGGGTTGTCGTTTTACCAGAGCCTGTAGGACCTGTAACAAGGAGTATTCCGTGGGGAGTTTTTATGAGGTTTGAGAAGAGCTCGTAGTCTTCAGGGAGAAGGCCGAGCTCCCTGGTCGAGTAGAGAATGCTCTCTTTTGATAGGAGCCTGAGAACGACCCGCTCCCCGAAGTAGGTGGGAAGGGTAGATACCCTGATGTCTATCTCTTTCCCTCCGAGGCGAACCATTATACGGCCGTCTTGGGGAAGGCGTTTTTCGGCTATGTCTAAGCTGGCCATTATTTTCAGCCTTGAGATGACGGGAGGAATTTTTGAGGAGGGGAGCTCCCTTACAGTCTTTAAAACTCCGTCAACTCTGAGCCTTACCCTCATTCTGTCCCTGAACGGCTCAAAGTGGACGTCGCTGGCCTTTACCCGTACCGCCAGCGTCAGAATTTCGTTTATAAACTGAACTGCAGGAGCCTCTTCCTCTACAGTGAGAAGGTCTTCCCCGTAGCTCTCCTGAAGGGGAGATTCCTCGGTAGAGAGCTCAGAGGAGGAGAAGAAGTTGTTTATCTCGTCGTAGGGAACGACGAGGGGTTTTACAGGTTTTGAGAAAAACCACTCAAGTTTTTTCAGCCCCTCGTAGTTAAACGGGTTGTCGGTTGCAACGGTAATACTGTTCTCGTCCTCTGAAACTGGAATGAGACGCTCTTTTTTAAGTATCTGCTCGGGGACTTTCTGAAGGAGCTCCCCGTTAACGGGGAGGAACTCCCTGCTGAACTCAAACCCGCTACTTCTGAAGAGCTCCTCAACCTCAGGCAGGTTCCACTTAAGAATACCGGAAACCTGTCTGAAAGAGGAGAACTCCCTATCGGGTAAAAGACCCGCAGACTTTAGCTTCTCAATAAATTCCTTTTCAGTTAAGGTTCTTAACATTAAAGTTTATCCCCTGATTCAGTTCAAACTTTCCAAAACCCTTAATGTCGGAAAATATTCCCTTTCTTGACTGCTGAATACTCTTTATGTTTGAGATGTAGGCCTTAACTTTGCTGGCAGTAAGCGCGTTCTCCTCCTGAAGGTTCCTGACAACGTGGGGAGTGATAAAGACAAGGAGGTTTGTCTTCTCTATCTGATGGCCGGTCTTTTTAAAGAGGTTCCCTATAACGGGAATGTTCCCGAGAACGGGAACCTTTTCAATTGTCGTAAGTTTCTTACTCTTTATAAGACCGCCTATAACAAGAGTTTGGCCATCCTGAACGTCAACGGTTGTTCTAGCCTCCCTCTTTGAGGTTATGGGAGCGGTCTGGTCGGCGTTGGCGTAGCCAACAACGTCTTCAACTTTTTCGTAAACCTTCAGTCTCACCTCTCCGGAAGAGGTGATGTGGGGAGTAATTTTAAGGACAATACCCACATCTTTGTAGTCGTAAGAGATAACCGGGTTGTTGTTGGCGTCGTACTTTATGCCGGTTGAGTAGGGAATAACCTTTGAGATGTTTATCTCTGCCTCTTCGTTATCAAGGGTCAGTATTTGAGGTGTAGCGATAACGTTTACTCCCCCCTCTTTAGCGTAGGCGTTAAGGAGAAGACCTATGTCCGGCACGCCGTCTCTCCACTTTGCGATACCGAGAAGAAGACCCGGAGAGGCAGAAGGGTAACCGGGCTGAAGGGGAAGGTTTCCGTAAAGGCTTCCTCCGAAGGGAACGTAGTTTCCACGGGAGAGGAACTTCCACTCAACCCCCATCTGGAGGAGCTTATCCATAGACATCTCAACTATCTGAACCTCAACAAAGACCTGAGGTCTTTTTACGTCTATACTGCTTATCACGTCTTTAACGACAGAGAAGTCCTGAGGAGAAGCGAGAACTATCAGAGAGTTACTTCCCTTGTCTGCAACAACCTTTACAGGTCCCGTCAGGCCGTACTTCTTACTGTTTACCCCTTTAAACAGGTTTTCAAGGACTTTTGCCGTATCTGTAGCAAAAGCGTACTTGAGCTTTACTATGTGAATGTTCCCGGTTTTTACAGAGACGGGAGTATCTATGTGGGGAATCAGCGTCTTTACTCTCTCTATAACGGAAGGAGTTCCAACAAGGTAGACCGTGTTAGTCCTCTCGTCAACGGCAAAGTGGTAGTAATCCCTTCCGGGAATGGGTACCGTTCTGGCTATGTCAAAGGCGAAACCTTTATCAAGCACGGAAGAGAGAACCTTTACAGCCTCTTTTGCGTCGGCGTGTTTTAAGGTGAAGGTGGCTATCTGAAGTTTAACGGGAGTTCTGTCAAGTCTGTTCAGTATAACCATAAGGCGGTGGAGGTTCTTCTCTTTATCGGTTACAACTATGGCGTTTGTATCCCTTACAAAGCTTACCCTTCCTATCTCTGAGATCATGTTCCGGACAAGTCCCTGAAGGTTCAGAACGTTGAGGTGCCGCGGCAGGAAAACGTAGGTTAGAACTCTGTCCCCTCCGTCCAGTCTCCTCGTTGCAACTGAAGTAGCCTCCCTAGCTGCATGTCTGTTCCTCACTATTTTGACGTAATCTCCGTAGTCAACTACTTGGTATCCAAGCTCATCTAAGGCGGCAACGTACAGGTTGAAGAGCTCCTTTTTCGGTATGGGCTTCGGGGAGATTATTGTTATCTTTCCCCGTAAAGTAGGAGGAACGATTATGTTCTTACCAACGGCTTGACTTACAACTTTTGTAAAGTCCTTAATATCTACATCCTCAAAGTTAACCTGAACCGATGTTGGCTGTTGTGAGTAGGCAGCGGTGGAAGCCATAAGTGTTAAACAGAGAAGCGTTGCTGAGATAGTTCTCTTTACCATTCCAACCTCTCCTATTCCAGTTCGTAGTGGAGCTTCAGTCTCTTCCCTCTTCTTAGAACAATAACAGTTATAGAGTCTGCATTTTTAAGCTGTTCAAAGGCAGAGAACGAGTCCTCCGGGGTTCTTATCCTGATGTCGTTTATGGAGAGTATTACATCACCAGGTCGGATCCCAAGCTTGTAGATGAAGCTTCTCGGACTAACGTAGGTAACTTTTAAGCCTGGAGGCTCTTTCACAGGAACGATGTTTATATAACGGAGGAAATCGCCGGAAGCTATCTGGTCTATAATCTCCTTTCTCTTTACAGAGAAAGTTCTTGACTGGTTAACGTTTACCTGTTTTGAAGAGTTTACCTCTACACTTTTCAGGCTCTTTAAAACTAGAATTATCTCTCTAGAGCCTTTTGAGAAAACGGCTCTGTCCGGATACACCCGAACAAGCTTATACCCCTTTATCTCCTCACCTACGGAAAGGATTTTTGACTTACCGTTTCTCTCAAGGATAGCGATACTGTGGCCGCAGTTACTACATACAACTGTTCCTCTTAAAGAGTACTCCCCCAGGGAAAAGGTCTCTTCCATTACGGGAACGGAGACTCTCGGAGTGGAGGATTTTGGCTTAAAAAAACCCTCTCTGGCCACCATAAAGTCGGTGGTGTAGGAGGGAAGGGAACAGCCGGAGGGTTTAATGTTGAGGGGGAGCTCCCGGGGAAACCGAAGAGCAACCGCCGATGAGACGAGGTAGGCCAGCGAAAAGGCCAGAAAAGAGACTGAAAGGAGTTCCAGGTAGTTAAGGAGTTTCTGCTGCATTAACGAGCTCCTTGAGGGCTTTCAGCTGCTCCCCTCTATCATCTCTCGGGAGCTTTCCGTCTATTATTGCGTATTTTATCGTATTAAGATACTCTTTAAAGCAGGGACCCGGCCTGAGGCCGAGACTTTTCAGGTCTTCGCCGGAGACGAGAGGTTTAATAAACCTCCACTCTTTCATGTAGTTGAGGATTCTCCCTTCCTGTTCGGGAAGGACTGCTGCAAGGAGCAGAAGGAACTCGTCGTCTTTTCTCTCAAGGGCTCTGTAAACCTCGCTGGGAAGGGAGGAGTTCAGGAGAGCTCCCGCTGTACGGTGGAGCTCCTTCAGGTAACCGATGAGCCTTCCGGCCTCCTTCTCTGGAAACGAGAGTTTTTTCAGGTACTCCTCCACCCGGTTAAGGGGCTCCCTGTAGAGGAGAGCCCCAAAGTAAACAAGGTGGTAGTCTGTTTCGCTGCCCGGAAAGGTCAGTTTATGCCAGTTAACCAGCTTCCTGACCCTCTCAAAGAGGTCTTTCTTCTGGCGGTTCCAGTTAATACCGGGGAAGAGCTCCTTCAGAATTCTGTACCTGTCAAGTTTCAGAAGAACCCTTAACGGGTTCTCCTCAAGCATTATCTGTTTCAGTTCGTGGTAGATCCTCTGACCTTCAACTGTTTTAAAGAGTTTCCTCTCAACGGCCATTTTAAGGAGTTTTTCCGTGTGGCGGCCAAGGTCAAACCGGTAGCGGGTGGCAAAACGGAGAGCTCTTAAGATTCTGGTGGGGTCTTCAACAAACGAAAGGGAGTGAAGAACCCTGATTTTCCGGTCTTTTATGTCTTTCAGTCCTCCAAAGAAGTCTATGAGGCGGCCAAACTCGGAGCTGTTTATCTTAACGGCCAGCGTGTTTATGGTGAAGTCTCTGCGGAAGAGGTCTTTCTTAAGTGGAGCCATGTCAACTTCGGGGAAGGCGCCGGGAGCTCTGTAAACCTCCGTTCTGGCAGAGGCCATGTCTATACGGGTTCCGTCTGAAAAGACGAGGGTTGCCGTTTTGAAACGGTCAAAGGTGTGAACTTTTGCTCCAAGCTCTTTGGCAACCTGCTTTGCAAAGAGGGTGGCATCTCCCTCCACAACGATGTCTACGTCGTAGTTCTTCCTGCCGAGAACGAGGTCTCTTACAAAGCCGCCAACTATGTAGGCGTTGAGGTTCTCCCTGTCGGCAATCTCCCCAATCTTCCTTACCAGGTTGTAGAGGTTTTCGGGGAGAGCTCCCCTCAAAAGTTCAGAAACGTTCCTGAAGTGGGGAGAAGAGGAGAGACGCTTTCTGTAGAAGCTCGTAATCTCTGAGAGCTCCTTCCGGTAAACGTTTAAAAGGAGGTCTGTTCTCGTTATCACTCCAACAGGTTTTCCGTTTTCAACAACGGGAATAAAACTCTGGTGTCTCTCAACGATAACCTCCTCCACCTCACTTAAGGGGGAGTCTGGAGAAACAGTCAGAAAGTCCCTCTCCATAACCTCTGAAACCCTCTCCTTTTCAAGTCCCATGTAGAGAGCTCTGTCAAGGAGAGCTCTGTTGACAACACCCACCAGACGGCCACTACCGTCAACAACCGGGGCTGCGTTTATACTGTTTCTCATAAGTATCAGCCTGGCAGAGGAGACGGTTTCTTCAGAGGAAACTGTTATGGGAGGAGACGTCATAACGTCTCTTGCCCTCTTTAAAGGCTCAATAACCTCTGGCAGAACCGACCTGAGCTCCTCAAGAACCTCAAAAACAGTTTTCCCTTTAACGGAAGCGGAAGCAGCTTCAGGGTGGCCACCTCCTCCAAACCGCTCGGCAACCTTAGAGACGTCAACTTTTGAGCTCTGAGAGCGTCCTATCAGGAAGGTTGTTCCCTGAATCTCAACAACTCCAAAGAGTGCAGGAAGGCCGGTTATCTCAAGGAGTCTGCTGATAAGGTGGGAGACGTCTCCCACGTATGTATCAAAGCGGCCGTAGGTTACGCCAACGAGGTTTCCGTTTACCTCAAGGGTTTTCAGGTTGTCCTTAAAGACCTTCAGTATGTCAATCTCTCTGTCGGTTAACCCGGTGGGAAGGTAACGGCGGACGAAAGAGAGGTTGGCTCCCACTCCCATAAGGTAGGCAGCAGCGAGGAAGTCTAAAGGGGTCGTTGACGGGTAGGTAAACGAACCTGTATCTGTGTAGATGCCTAAAAGGAGAACGGAGGCCTCGTAGGGGGAAGGGACAACTCCCTTTCCTTTAAGCAGAAGGGAGACTATTGCTGAAGTGGAACCTGCCTCTTTGTAGTGGACTTCAGCAGGCAGGTCAAACTCCCGGGAGTGGTGGTCAAAGACGACAATTTCCGTCTTCTCCGTAACTCTGGAGCGGACGGTTTCGGGTATCCTCTCAAGGGAATCTGTATCTGCAACAATGAGTCTGTCTATCTGACCGGAGAAGGAGCTCTCCTCGGTGTACTCTAAAACGTCGGGGTTCTCTTTCAGAAGACGGACAACCTCTGAACCTTTCGTATCGGGAAGAACCACTTCGGCGTCTGGGTAGAGTTTTTTCAGGCCGACAACTGCTCCAAGGGCGTCTAAGTCCATATTCCTGTGGGTTGTTATGACTGTCTTCATACGCCACCCGAAAGTATAATTTCTGACACTATTAGTGTATCGGAGATGAAAGGTGAAGGTAAGGTTTAAGGAGATTAAAAACAAGGAGGAGCTCTCAGAGTACCTTGAGAGGCTGGGGAACACACCGGAAGGGATAAAGATACTGAGCCAGAAGGGGAAAACCTACCTCTTTGAGATAGAGGGAATAGACACGAGGGGAGCAAACATACTGAAGCAGGACGCAATATCGGTAGGGGGAGACTGCGCTGTTCCAAGGAGCGCCTCGGTATTTAAGCCGGGGAAGTGGACTGTTCTACTGATGGTAAACGAGAGGGAACTAAAAAGGCTTACAGACAAGCTAAAGGCTCAGCCGTACGGCCTGAAAGAGTTGGCAGAGAAACTGAGGGAGGCGTTTGAGAACTACAGGAGAGAGGAGTTTACGCTGAGGTACAGGGGAAGGGAGCTCCCCCTAAAAAGACCCGTGGTTATGGGAATACTGAACGTTACGCCAGACTCCTTTTCAGACGGAGGAAAGTTCAACAGAGTTGACGCCGCCGTAAAACGGTGCGAGGAGATGCTGGAGGAGGGAGCAAAAATCGTTGACGTAGGAGGGGAGTCAACCCGGCCTGGCTCAGAGCCTGTTCCTTTAGAGGAGGAGCTGAAAAGGGTTATTCCGGTAGTTGAGGAGATAAGGAAGAGGCTGGGAGACGACTTCTTCATATCGGTTGATACCTACAAGAGTAGAGTTGCAGAAGAGGCAATAAGTGCGGGGGCAGACATAGTCAACGACATAAGCGGTTTCAGGTTTGACGAGAGAATGGCAGAGGTTGTTGCACAGTACAGGTGCCCGGCTGTTGTTATGCACATAAAGGGAACGCCAAAAGATATGCAGAAAAACCCCTACTACGAAGACGTTATGGCTGAAATTGTTAACTACTTTGAAGAGGTTTTCAGGAGGGCTGAAGAGAAAGGGGTAAGTAGAGAGCAACTGATAGTAGACCCCGGAATAGGCTTTGGAAAGAGGATTGAAGACAACCTCTGCATACTAAAGAGGCTGAAGGAGCTGAAGGTGTTTGGAAGACCCATCCTGATAGGGGTTTCAAGGAAGAGCTTTATAGGGAAAATAACCGGAGTTGAGGTTCCGGAGAAGAGGCTGGCAGGGAGCATCTCTGCCGCCGTAATCGGGGCAATGAACGGAGCCAGAATTTTAAGGGTTCACGACGTGAGAGAGACGGTTGAGGCGCTTAAGCTCCTTTCCGCCGTTGAGGAGGTAGAGTGTTAGAGTTCCTGCCGAACATAAGCCTGTGGGACGTTATAGACATCCTGATAGTAGCGGCGATAATCTACTGGATACTCAAGTACCTTTCACAAACACGGGCAGTTCAGGTTCTCCTGGGGCTTCTACTCCTTCTGATACTCGGAGTTGTGGCCAAAGCTCTCCACCTCTACACCCTCTCCTTTCTGTTTAACAGCCTCATAACGGTAGGAACTTTTGGGCTGATAGTCATATTCCAGCCGGAAATCAGGAGAATGCTGGCACGGCTGGGAGAGCAGAAGTTCGGAATATTTACCTCTGAAGAGGAGGCAGAGCGGGTAATAGAGGAGATAGTGAGGGCAGCTGCCGTAATGTCTGAGGACAGGATAGGAGCTCTTATCGTAATAGAGAGGGAGATAGACCTTGACAACTACACAGAGGCGGGAACGGTAGTTGACGGAAAGGTGAGTAAAGAGCTCCTCATAACCATCTTCTGGCCGGGAACCCCGCTCCACGACGGGGCAACCATAATAAGGAAGAACAGGGTCTACAGAGCAGGTGCCTTCCTCCCCTTATCTTTAAACCAGAGCCTTCCTCAGACGGTGGGAACCAGACACAGAGCGGCAATAGGAATAACCGAAGAGACGGACGCTGTAGCCGTTGTCGTTTCAGAGGAGACCGGAGCGGTTTCTGTCTCCTACTCCGGAAAACTGATAAAAAACCTTGACCCTCAGAAGCTGAAAAAGGTTCTAAAGGGACTCCTGATTAAAACCCCCGAGAAGAAGGGAAGGTTTTCTCTTCTCAAGAGGAAGAGAGATGAAGAATGCGTATAAACTGATTACGGAAAACATTCACTACAAACTACTGGCACTGGTATTTGCAGTTCTTCTATGGTTTCTGGCGACAAATAAGGAGATAACAGAAGCGGTAATAACCGTAAAGTACGTCCCTGTAAGTTCCGGAGACTACCAAGTGGTTGACTACACACCTAAGAAGTTAAAGATAAAGGTTGAAGGGTACAGAAAAGAGATAATCCAGCTAAAAGAAGAGGGAAAAGTTAGAATTATTCTACCGCCAGCTCCTGCTGAAGAGAACGGTTGGCTTACTTTTAAAGTAAAGAAAGAGATGGTTAAACTTCCTTTTACAACTCTTAAGCTGAAGAGCGTTGAACCAAAAAGAATAAAGGTAAAGCTGGAAAAGCTGATTAGAAAAGCCGTTCCGGTAGAAGCAGAACTGGTAGGGCTGAAGAAAGGAGTTTCCGTAAGGGTTGTCCCAAACTACGCTGTTGTTTCCCTTCCGGAGGAGCTGTCAGGTGCAGTGATCTCTGTGAAAACGGAGAGCGTTGACGTTTCAGATGTCAAACTCCCGGCTGTTTTAGAGGTAAAACTCAGGTCTAACTACAGAGTAGAGCCTAACAGAGTAGAAATCATCTTGGAGGCAGGAGATGAAAGTAAAGAGAAAGCTTTTTGGAACAGACGGAATCAGGGGAGTAGCAAACAGGTATCCACTAACCCCTGAGATGGTTCAGAAAATAGGGCTTGCCTACGGAACTTACCTCAACGCAAAGTTCCCGGAGAGAAAGCACACAGTTGTTGTAGGAAAAGACCCGAGGCTTTCGTCAGACATGATTAAGTCTGCCTTTGTAAGCGGTTTAACGGCGACAGGAGTTGACGTTGTTGACGTTGGAGTTGTCCCAACTCCTGCCATTTCATTCTTCGTGGATAAGGGAGACTTCTCAGGTGGAGTGATGGTCTCGGCATCGCACAACCCTTACGAGTATAACGGTTTAAAGTTCTTCAACCAGGAGGGAGAGAAGTTCTCAGAGGCTGAGGAAGGGGGGCTGGAGTTAGTGGTTTTCAACAAGTACGAGCTCCCCAGGGCAAACCCCGACGAGATTGGAAGGGTATTTGACGGGTACAACCTGATTGAGATGTATAAGAAGCACCTTGAATCTGCCGGAAGGTATTTAGCAGGGCTGAAGATAGGGATAGACTGTGCCAACGGAGCAACCTTCCAGATAGCTCCAGACGTCTTTAACGCCCTTGGAACAAAGGTATTTACCTTTAACGCTGAGCCGGACGGGAAGAACATAAACGACGGATGCGGAGCTCTCCACCCGGAGTTTATAGCTCAGAAAGTGAGGGAGCTCCACCTCCACATGGGATTTGCCTACGACGGAGACGGAGACAGGTGCATAGCCGTAGACGAAGAGGGAAACGTAATAGACGGAGACAAACTGATTGCCATTTTAGCTGCACACTTCAGCGACAGGTCAAAAGAGGTTGTTGCAACAGTTATGAGCAACTTAGGGCTTGAGAAGTTCCTCAAAGGTATGGGAATGAACCTCTACAGAACTCCTGTTGGAGACAGGTTTGTGGCAGAGAAGATGAAGGAGGTGGGAGCAGTAGTTGGAGGTGAGCAGTCTGGCCACATAATAGTGAGGGAGTTTGGTAAGACGGGAGACGGAATACTGACCTCCGTTCTCATAGCCTCAATTGTGAAGTCTTTAAAGAAGCCGATGAGTGAGATATTCAAAGGGATAGAGACGTTCCCTCAGAGGCTTGAGAACGTTAGAGTTAAAGAGAAACCCCCTCTTGAGAGTTTAGAAAACCTCCAGAGGGCAAAGGAGGAGGTGGAGAGGGAGCTCTCCGGCAGGGGGAGAATAGTTATCAGGTACTCCGGAACGGAACCTCTTCTCAGAGTAATGGTTGAGGCCGAATCTGAGGAGCTCATAGACAGGGTAATTGAGAAGATCGTTGAAGCCGTAAAAGAGGACGGAATAGTAGATTAAATGTGTGCATGTGCAGAGGCAGAATGAAGGTTAAATACTACCCCGAAACAGACACGCTATACGTTGAGTTAAAGGAAACCCCAAGTGTGGAGTCTGAGGAGATAGCTGAAGGAATAGTGATTGACTATGACGGTTCAGGGGAAATTGTCGGCATAGAAGTAGAGAGAATTTCTGAGAAAAGGAGCATAGAAATTCCGGTAGTAGGAAAACTTCTGCTTTCCACAGTATAAAAAGAGAGGAGGAAAGAGATGAAGCAGCTTCTAACCGCCATTTTGACCGTTCTGTTCCTTATCACACCCACTCTGGCCGGGGAGAAGAACTACGGAGCTGTCATCCTCTACGACAGGTGTTCTGTCAAGTTCTTCCCCGACGGCAGAGAAGTGTGGAAAGAGGAAAAGGCGGTAAAGATAACGGGAAAAAGGGGAATTCAGGACTTTGGGGAGATAGTTATTCCCTTTTCAACGGAACACCAGAGGTTAAAGATACTCTACGCCTACACCGTAACTCCAGACGGTAAGGTCTTAAAGCCTGGAAAGAGGGCAATTAACACGGTTTACCCTCCGTTTGTATCGGAAGCTCCCATCTACTCAGACCTTAAGTACAGAACGATCTCTATGCCGGGGGTGAGGGTAGGCTCCGTAATCAAGTACGCCTACGTGCTGAAAACGGTTAAGCCTTACATGAAAAACCAGTTTTGGGAAACGGACTACCTGCAGGACGAGTACCCGATTAAGGAGGCCTCCTTTAAGGCACTGATACCTGAAGGGAAGTATTTCAAGTACAAAACCTACAACATGAGCGAGAAGGAGTCTAAGCCGGTAGAGAGGAGAGTCGGGAAGTTTGTGGAGCTCTCCTGGGTGGTGAAAGACGTTCCACCGATAGTTAAGGAGCCGAACATGCCTCCCGTTGAGGAGGTTTCAAAGAGGGTTGCGATAACCTCTCTAAAGAGCTGGCAGGAGGTTGCAAAGTGGTACTCCGAACTGGCAAGGGAGGCAGTTAAGCCAGACAGACTCGTAAGGGAAACCACTCTGAAGGTTGTTAAGGGTAAGAAGACAGAGGAAGAGAAGATAAGGGCTATCTACAACTTCGTTGCACAGAACATAAGGTACGTGGGAATGGAGTTTGGAATAAACGGATACAAGCCTCACAAGGCCTCTGAAGTCTTAAGGAACAGATACGGAGACTGCAAAGACCACGCAACGCTCCTGATTGCAATGCTGAAGGTTATAGGCGTTAAGGGGTATCCGGTTCTCATTCCGACCCTCAGCAGGGCAAACATGGATCCCGAAATGCCGATGCCTACGGCCTTCAACCACGAGATAGCGGCAATAAAGTGGAAGGGTAAGTGGTTCTTTATGGACACAACCTCAGACTTCGTTCCCTTCGGCTACCTGCCTCCAAGCGACCAGGGAAGGAGGGTTCTGATAGTTGACGTTGAGAAGGAGAGGGGAACAGTTGCAGAAACTCCCGTATTTCCGCCGGATGCAAACGTTGAAGGGTTCAGCGGTAAGTTCACCCTCAAGCCTTTTGGAGGTTTAGAGGGCAAGTTTCGGTTTGACTACACAGGCATATACGGAATTATTGAGAGGGCGAGGCTGACGGGAGCTCCCTCCGAACAGATAAAGAGACACGTTGAGGAGTTAGCCGCAAAAGTCTCTCCCGGGTTTGACGTTGAGAGCTACAGGATTTCAGACTACAGAGACTTAAACAGGAAGGACGTCTGGATAGAGATTGAGGGTGAGGACAGGAACTACGGAACTGTTACCTCCCACTACCTCCTTGCAAAGTTCCCGACTCCGGATTACAGCAGGCTTGTGAACTTAGTAGCGGCAAAGAGCAGAAGGTACCCTTACGTTGTCGGGTATAAGATGGAGAAGGTCTCAGACGTTAAGCTGAACCTCCCGGCAGGGTACTCACTCTACCTGAAGCCGGAGAACTACAGTTTTAAAAACCGGGTAGGGAGTTTCTCAATTGAGTGGAAGGTTGAGGGGAGGGAGCTCCACTTCCACTCACAGATGGTTCTCAACAAAAGCGTAATTCCCGTTAACGAGTACCAGGACTTAAGGGAGCTCTTTAACACGGCCGTTAAAACCCTCAGGAACCAGATAGTTGTTCTAAAAAAGGACAAGGAGTAGCAGATGGAAGAGATGGACTTTGTTAAGAGAATAGTTGAAGAAGTTGAGAAGATACCGGGAGTTAAAAGAGTTGAGGTTGTTCCGGTCTGTGAGATATACATAGATGCCTGCCTGAAGGTTGTTGCAGAGAGCAGAGAGGTTAAGAGAGAGGTTGCAGATAGGATTGTTGAGATAGCAGGAAGTTTTGAGGAAAGGCTGGGACATAGGCCGGAAATCTACTGGGACTTAGAGGTGGAGAGTTGATAGTTATAGGAATAGATACCTCCTGCGACGACACCTCTGTTGCAGTTTACGACGGACACAGCAATAAGGTTCTGAGTAACGTAGTTTCCTCTCAGTACGAGTTCCACAGGCCCTTTGGAGGAGTTGTTCCGGAGGTTGCCGCAAGGAAACACGCAGAGAACATAGACGTTGTGTTTGAGGAAGCTCTAAGGGTTGCAGGGATTTCCGTAAAAGAGGTGGAACTTGTGGCTGTTACCAGAGCTCCCGGCCTCCTCCCTGCTCTTTTAGTGGGGCTTACCTTTGGAAAGGGAGTTGCGTTCTGCAGAAGGGTTCCCTTTAAGGGGGTTCACCACATAGAGGCCCACCTCCTCTCGCCGTTTATAGAAAGCGAGCCCGAATACCCGTTCTTAGGGCTTGTCGTAAGCGGAGGCCACACGCTCATAGTTCTTGCAGAGGAGTTTGGAAAGTACAGGGTAATCGGGAAGACTTTAGACGACGCAGTTGGAGAGGCTTACGACAAAGTGGCAAAAATGTTGAACCTCGGATACCCAGGAGGCCCCGTAATAGACAGGATTTACAGGGAGTTTAAGGGAGAGTACCTGGAACTCCCAAAACCGAGGGTAAAGGGGTTCAACTACAGCTTCAGCGGAATTAAGACGGCAGTAAGGAGGCTGATTGAGAAGGGCTACCCGGCAGAGCAGGTTGCAGCCTCGTTTCAGAAAACGGCAGTTGAGTATTTAGTTGGAAAACTGAAAAAGGCTCTGAAGGAGACGGGAGTTAGGAGGATTGCCGTTTCCGGAGGAGTATCTGCAAACAGCCTGTTGAGGGAGAAACTGAAGGAGCTCCAGGAACAGGGATACAGCGTTTTTATGCCGAAGATGGAGTTTACCTCCGATAACGGAGCGATGGTTGCCTATGTGGGATATAGGCGGTTCCTCCTTGAGGGTGGAGACTCCTTAGAGGTGGGAGCTCTCCCGAGGATGGCCTTAGAGGAGGTAAGCAGCTGAAGGGAAGTTACGGTCTGGTGTTCCGTTTGAAAGGAGATTTGACTGTAAAGGTTAGAAGCAGCAGGGTTTTCAGCCTAAAGAAAGGCGTTTACTGTTACTGTGGCTCTGCAATGGGAAGCCTTGAAAAGAGAGTTTTAAGACACCTGAAAAGGGAGAAGAAACGCCACTGGCACCTTGACTTTATAACAACAGACAGCCGGTTTGAACCTGTTGAGGTGTGGGTGTTTAGAGAGAAAGAGTTTGAGTGCAGATTAGCGAAGAGTTTAGAGGGAAACGAGCCGGTTGCCGGCTTTGGAGCAACAGACTGCAGGTGTAAAAGTCACCTTTTCAGGCTAAAAGACTTGGAAGTAGAGAGGGAAAAGGCAAGAAAATTAGGAGCAGAGATAATAGACGCAGGAGAGGTGGTGAAAAGATGGAAGTGAGAGAGGTTTTAAACAGGTTAGTGGAGAAGGAGAACCTGACAAGAGACGAGACATACAGGCTCTTTAGCTCAATTATGGAAGGGGAGCTTACAGACGTTCAGATAGCCGGAATTTTAGTTGCCTTAAGGTCTAAAGGTGAAACGGTAGAGGAGATAGCAGGGGCAACGGAAGTTCTCAGGGAAAAGAGCAGGAAGGTTCCGCTGAGAGAGGAGCTGAGGAAAAGGGTTGTTGACACCTGCGGAACGGGAGGTGATTTAAAGGGAACCTTCAACATCTCTACAACTGTAGGGCTCGTTGTGGCCTCGTGTGGCGTCCCCGTTGCAAAACACGGGAACAGGTCTGTTTCAAGCAGGTGTGGAAGCGCAGACATTTTAGAGAGTTTCGGAGTGAAGATAGACCTTGAGCCGGAGCAGGTTGCAAGGTGTATTGAGGAACTGGGATTCGGGTTTATGTTCGCTCCAAAGTTCCACCCAGCAATGGCAACAGTCGTAAGGCCAAGGAAGGAGTTAGGGATAAGAACGATCTTTAACGTTTTGGGACCTATGACAAACCCTGCAGGGGCTGTTCGGCAGCTCATGGGGGTTTACGACGAGAGACTGACAGAGAAGTTAGCTGAAGTTCTACTGAAACTTGGAACGGAGAGGGCTTTCATAGTTCACGGTAAGGACGGGACAGACGAGATAACGATAAGCGACGCAACGAAGGTAACGGAGATAAAGAACGGAGAGATAAAGAGCTACACAGTAACGCCGGAGGACTTTGGCCTCCTGAGAGCTCCCTTCTCAGAGATAAAGGGAGGAGAGACGTTAGAGGAGAACAGGGAGATTGTAAGGAGAGTTCTGACAGGTGAGGAGAAGGGGGCAAAGAGGGACGTTGTGGCTCTGAACGCAGGTTTTGCCCTCGTTGCAGGGGGTAGAGTTGAAAAGGTGGAGGATGGGATAGAGCTTGCCGTTAAAGCGATGGAAGAGGGAAGACCCTACGAGCTCCTCTGCAGGCTGGTTAAGTTGACAAACGAGCTGTAACAGATAGTTTTTCTCAAAAACCGAGGAAGGAGTAAAGATGTTCGGCTTTTTCAGGAAGAGAAAGGGTTTAGAGGAGGAGCTCCGGGAGAACCCTAACCAGCCGGAGAAGTGGCTAAAGTTAGCGGAAGAAAGCGAAAAGAGAGCCCCCGAGGCCGTTGCAAACGCCCTCATCTACAGTAAAGGGGAACTTGTAGAGGAAGCAGCAAAGATAGTAAGGAACCTTGCAATATACAGGGAGTTTGAACCCTACACGGAGAAGTTAGAAAAGGAGTTAGGCAAGGACTACGCCTCGTTCTTTAAAGGGTTAATTGAGGAGTATAAGGGAAATTTACAGAAGGCGAGGAACCTCTACGACGTTGCAAGGAACAGCCAGAACGAGAAGCTCTCTTTTCTTGCCAACTACCACATAGCCAACCTCTACATAAAGGAGGGGCTCTACGACTTAGCAC
>JALWGN010000071.1 GCA_027013575.1 Desulfurobacteriaceae bacterium | reverse complement strand
GGAGGCTCGGGAGTTCCCGTTCCCGGAGCGTAAGAGGGGTCAAAGAAGTCTATGTCAACGGAGAAGTAGAGGGGAGTACCCAGACGGGGGAGGAGAAAGAGGAGCTCAGAGAGAGAGTCAACAACGGTGATGTTTGGGTTCTGGCGGCGGAGCTCCGCCTCCTCTTTCGTTGCACTCCTTATGCCCACCTGAACAACCGGAACTCCCAAGTCAAGAATCCTTTTCATAACACAGGCGTGGGAGTAGGGAGTGCCAGAGTAGCTATCCCTCAGGTCTGCGTGGGCGTCAAAGTGGACAACGGTTAAATCGGTGTACCTTTCAGAGAGTGCCTTTACAACCGGGTAAGTTACAGAGTGCTCCCCTCCAAGGAGAACGGGAACCTCAACCTCCTTCACAAAAGAGTAAACAGAGTCAACCATACCTTCAGGGTCTGCCGGAACTTCAAGGTTTCCAGCGTCGCAGAAGTCAACGCCTTCAAGAGACTTTCCTAAGGCAAGGCTGTACTCCTCTAAATTTTCAGAGAAAAATCTGATGCCGTTGGGGCCAAAACGGGCTCCCGGCCTGAAACAGGTTGTTGAGTCGTAAGGAACCCCGAAAACTGTAACCTTTCCCTCACTGCCTGCAGAAAGAAACTTCATTGTCTCCCCCAATCCTGTTAGAATTTACACCGTTAGAGAGGTGTAGAATGGATTTTAAGCTAAGGGGAACAAACGTAATAGCAATAGAGCTCCTTACTGACAGCTCAAACTTTGACCTAAACGAGATTAAGAGGTTTATAGCCGAAAAACGGCAACTCCTGAAGGGCTCCCGTTTTATCCTCTCAGTTGAAGACAGAACCCTAACATCTGAAGAGGTTGAGGAGCTTATCAACTACTTCAACACAGTTGAGGAGCTGACCTTCTGCGGGATTAAAACGAACGTTAAGGAAAACAGGGAGCTCTGCATAAGACTTGGAGTCCCGTGCGACCTGTCAACTTTAGAAATTGAAAAATTCAAGGAGAGAGCCGATAACGAAGAAGTAAAGTTCTTTAAGAAAACTCTCAGGTCAGGAGATAAAATAACGTCAACAGGAGACATAGTGATTATGGGGGACGTCAACCCCGGAGCTGAAGTTGAAGCGGGGGGGAACGTTTACATTATGGGAAACCTTATGGGGTTTGTGAGAGCCGGGATAGGGAAGAGCGAGTGTGAAGTTAGAGCCCTCTACTTCCAGGCTCCCATAATTGAAGTATGCGGAAAACAGGTTCCATTTGAAAGAAGGGAATCATACGTTAATTTTAAACTAAAGGTCAAAGATGGGAAAATAAAGGTAGAACACAAAATGGGGAGAAGTTAATGGCGGATAAAGTAATCTGTATCACATCGGGAAAGGGAGGAGTTGGAAAAAGTACAGTAACGGCAAACGTAGCAACAGCCCTTGCTATGAAAGGGTACAAAGTAGTAGCAATTGACGCCGACATCGGACTGAGAAACCTTGACTTAGTTCTAGGGCTTGAGAACAGAATCGTCTACGACATCGTCCATGTGGTAGAGGGAGTTGTCCCTCCTGAAAAGGCACTGGTAAAGGATAAGAGAACCAAAAACCTTTACCTTCTTCCAGCAGCACAAACGAAGGATAAGAGCGCAGTAAAGCCCGAAGACTTAGTAAAAATTGTTGAGGAGCTCAGAGACAAGTTTGACTTTATCTTTATTGACTCTCCCGCAGGAATTGAAGAGGGATTCAAAACGGCCGTTACCCCTGCAGACACGATAATCGTTGTTGCAAACCCGGAAATGGCGTCAATCAGAGATGCCGACAGGGTTGTAGGTCTCTGTGAAGCCATGCAGAAACCGGAACCAAAGCTTGTAATAAACAGGCTTGACCCCAAAAAAGTAGCAAGAGGGGACATGTTAGACGTAGAAGACGTCCTACAGGTTCTCAACCTTGACCTCTTAGGTGTCGTTCCCGAAGACAAAAACATGGTCTCGTACATAAACAGAGGAGAGCCGGCAGTCCTCTTTGAAGAGTCAATAGCTGGAAAAGAGCTCAGGAACATTGCAGAAAGGCTGTTAGGAAAGGACGTTCCCATCCCCAGGTGGACCTACTCCGAGAGCTTCCTGGACAAACTGAAAAAACTCTTCGGGAGTGAATGATGGGTTTTATGGATAAGCTGAAAGGCGCCTTTGGCAAGCCCCCTGCCAAAGAGGTGGCTAAAAAGAGGCTTCAGCTGATACTTAAGTACGACAGAGCAGGTCTTCCACCAAACGCCGTAGAAGCAGTAAAAGAAGCCATACTCAAGGCTCTTGAGGAGTTCCCGTTTATTGATACAAGCGGCGTAAACATCCATATAACGGAAAGCGAGAACACCAAAGGTAAGATAGAGATTGAAGTTCCCGTAAAGAACGGTTAACCAACTCCCTTCCAAATAAAAAAGCCCCCAAACGGGGGGCTTTACTCTGTTAACCTAAAACCTAATTACTCTTCATTAGACTCTTCCTGCTTTTCCTCTCCTGTCTCTACCAGCATAACTATCGCAGTTGGGGCAGCGTCTCCCTTCCTGAAATCGTAGTGAAGAAGCCTTGTGTAACCACCGTTTCTGTCTTTGTACTTTGGAGCTATCTCGTTTACCACCTTGTAGGCAACATCTTTTCTGGTTACAACGGCAAGAACTTCTCTGATTGCTTTTACTTTGTCCTCCTGCTTGGCCTTTGTTATCAGTCTGTCGGCCATACGACGGAGCTCCTTAGCCCTTGCAACTGTCGTAACAACCTTGCCGTGCTCCATGAGATCAGTTACAAGGTTCCTGAGCATCAACATCCTGTGCTCAGTAGGTCTTCCAAGCTTCTTTCCCTTTACTCTATGTCTCATTCTTCCTTACCTCCAAGCTCAAGTCCGAGAGAAGATAGGAACTTCTCTATATCTGCAAGGGACTTCTTTCCGAGCCCTTTGAGGCTCTCAAGCTCTTTCTTTGATAGCTTAACCAGATCCCCTACCGTCTCTATTCCGTGCTCCTTGAGAACCTTAAGAGCCCTTCCCGTTAAACCGGCTTCCTCCAGAGTCTGAGAGAGAACTTCAGAGGACTCTGTCTTCTCCTGAACCTCTTCAGTGGCAAAGAGAGCCTCAACAAGCTTATCTCTAACAAGGAGGAAGTGGTCTATCAGGATGTTAGAAGCCCTGACAAGAGCATCCTTCGGGGAGATACTACCGTCTGTCCAGATCTCAAAGGTAAGCCTGTTGTAGTCTGTCCTTCTCCCTACCCTCGTATCCTCAACTTTGTAAGTAACCTTCTTTATAGGGGAGAAGTCAGCGTCAAGTGGTATCCAGCCAAGAGTAGTTATCTCAAATATTTCCTGAATGTCCTCTGAAAGGACAAATCCCTTACCTCTGTCAATCCTCAGGTGTATCTCTATCTCGGAGTTCTCGTTGTCAAGAGTGGCTATCTCCTGATCAGGTGTGAGGAGCTCCACCTGAGAAGGAAGCGTAAAGTCCTTAGCGTAAACCTTTCCTGGACCTTTCTTCTTAAGCTCTATAAATACAGGGCCATCACCGTGTAGAACAAACCTGAGCTTCTTTATGTTTAAAACGATCTCCGTAACGTCCTCAACAACGCCTGGAAGGGTTGTAAACTCGTGGTAAGCCCCCTCAAACTTCACGGCCGTTGGGGCAGCCCCTTCAATTGAGGAGAGGAGTACTCTCCTTAAAGCGTTTCCTATGGTAATACCGTACCCCTTCTCAAGAGGCTCCACAACAAAACGGCCGTAAGTGTTTGTGTGCTCCTCCCACTTAAACTTATCGGGAGTTATAAACTCAACCATTATTTTCCTCCGCAAAGCGTTAGCTATTACTTAGAGTAGAGCTCTACGATCAGGTGCTCCTCAATTGGAATCTCTATCTCTTCACGTGTTGGCTCAGCCTTTACAACTCCCTTAAAGTTCTCAGCGTCAAGCTCAAGCCAGGAAGGAATTCCCCTTCTTTGAGCGAGTTCTATCCCCTCTTTAATCTGTGGAATATCCCTGCTCTTCTCTTTAACTTCAATAACGTCTCCAGGCTTAACAAGGTAAGAAGGCCTGTCAACCTTCTTTCCGTTTACGAGGATGTGGCCGTGAACGACAAGCTGCCTTGCATGCCTGTGGGACTTACCGAAACCGAGCCTGTAAACAACGTTGTCAAGCCTGCTCTCAAGGAGCTTAAGAAGGTTCTCACCGGTCTGACCTCTCATACGCTCGGCCATTTCGTAGAAACGCCTGAACTGGCGTTCCCTTACGCCGTAGTAGTACTTAACCTTCTGCTTCTCCATAAGCTGACGGCCGTAGTAGGAGATCTTCCTGCGGGAACGGCCGTGCTGACCCGGTGCATAAGGTCTTCTGTCAAGAACAGACTTCCCCTTCTGGGTCTTTTCCTCTCCAACGTATATGTTAACGCCGAGCCTTCTGGCAATACGCCACTTTGGTCCTGTATACCTTCCCATCTACTACCTCCGTTAAACCCTTCTTCTCTTTGGTGGTCTGCAGCCATCGTGTGGAATAGGAGTAACGTCGCGGATAACTTTAACGTTAAGACCGGCAGCTGCTATAGCCTTAATGGCAGTTTCTCTTCCTCCACCGTTTCCTTTAATCCTTATCTCAACGTCTTTAACGCCAAACTCTTTCATAGCCCTCTGGGCTGCTTTAGTAGCCGCAAGCTGTGCTGCGTAAGGAGTGCTCTTCCTTGTTCCTTTAAAGCCAACAGTTCCACCACTCTCCCAGCAGAGAGTGTTCCCCTCTTTGTCTGTAAAGGTTACTATTGTGTTGTTAAAAGAAGTTTGAATGTGAGCTATAGCAAAACCAACTGTTCTCTTCTGCTTTTTCTTACCGCCTTTTTTGGCCTTAGCCATCAAAAACCTCCTTCAATTACTTCTTAGGTGCCTTCTTCTTACCGGCAACGGTCTTCCTGGGACCTTTACGGGTTCTGGCGTTGGTTCTCGTCCTCTGACCGCGAACGGGAAGGCCGAGCCTGTGACGAACACCTCTGTAACATCCGATCTCAATGAGGCGTTTAATGTTCATTGCTATCTCTTTCCTGAGGTCACCCTCAACCTTGTACTCGTTCTCAATGATCTTCCTTATCTTTGCAATTTCTTCTTCTGTAAGGTCTTTTACCCTCTTCTCAGGGTCAACTCCTGCCTTTTCGCAGATCTTGAATCCGCTCTTGATCCCTATACCGTAGATGTAGGCAAGAGAGTAGGGCACCTTTTTGTTGTCTGGAATGTCAACTCCAGCTATCCTTGCCACAGCTTTCCTCCTTACTTACCTTGTCTCTGTTTGTGCTTGGGGTTTTCACAGATAACCCTTACCACCCCTTTGCGCCTGATGATCTTACACTTGGGGCAGATCTTCTTGACAGATGGTCTCACCTTCATCTCAAACCTCTCCTTTTGTGTTTCGTGCCATTAGCCGCGGTATGAGAAGGGACGGTCTATCCTTTCCTGTAGATAATTCTTCCCCTTGTAAGGTCGTAGGGGCTAAGCTCAACGACCACACGGTCGCCTGGCAGAATTCTGATGAAGTGAACCCTCATCTTCCCTGAAGCGTGGGCAAGAACCTGATGCCCGTTGTCAAGCTCAACCTTAAAATAGGCGTTAGGTAAAGCCTCAACTACTTTACCTTCCACCTGAATTCCCTTCTCTTTAGCCATTACCTCTCCCGGTTAAAATTCGTTAGTGCTAAATTGCGGACATAATTATAGTCCCGTTCTCAGTTAGGGCAACATCGTGCTCAAAGTGGGCAGAAAGTTTACCGTCTTTCGTTACAACTGTCCACCTGTCTCTCTTTACCTTAACCCTACCCGTTCCCTCGTTTACCATAGGCTCAATGGCAAAGGTCATTCCCGGCTCAAGGGTTATGTCGGGGTAGCCTTTGTAAACGTAGTTGGTTATCTGTGGTTCTTCGTGAAGAGACCGGCCGATTCCGTGGCCAGCGTAACCTCTGGTTACGTTAAACCCATGAGACTCTACGTACTTCTGGATGGCACGGGAGATGTCTATGAGTTTACCCCCCACCTTTGCAGCTTCAATGCCTCTGTAGAGTGCCTCTCTGGTAACGTCTATGAGTTTTTGAGCCGTTTCACTTATCTTTCCAACGGGCACCGTAACGGCAACGTCCCCTATCCAGCCGTCTACTACAGCGCCGAAGTCAAGGGAAACGATGTCTCCCTCTTTAAAAACTTTTCTTTTGGTGGGAAGGCCGTGTACAACTTCCTCGTTAACCGAAACGCAGATAGCACCGGGAAAACCGCCGTAACCTAAGAATGCCGGCTTTACTCCGTACTCCTTACAGTAGCTTCTTGCCAGTCTGTCAATGTCAAGGGCGGTAATTCCCGGAGCAACCTGCTCTGCAACTTTAAGGAGTATCTCCATCGTTGTTGCGGCAGCAGTCCGCAGTTTAGCTATCTCTTCAGGAGACTTGAGGATTATGCCGTGCCTGGTCTTTTTCAAGGCTTAACCTTCCAGTCCGAGGAATTCCTCAATCTTCTTCGTTATTTCGTCTATCTCTCCGACTCCATAAACTTCAGCAAGGATACACTTCTCTGAGTAGTAGTCTATGAGGGGAGCCGTCTGCTCTCTGTAAACTCTCAGGCGGTTTCTTATAACTTCCTCTGTATCGTCTGCCCTGCCTCTTGCAAGAAGTCTCTTTACTATCTCCTCGTCGTCAACGTTGAGGTAGATAACCCTGTCAAGGGGCATAGAGAGATCCTCAAGCATCTTATCCAGAGCCTCTGCCTGAGCAAGTGTCCTGGGGAAGCCGTCAAGGATGAATCCCCTCTCCTTTACGTCTGGCTGGGAGAGTCTCTCTTTTATGATTCCAATGATAATGTCGTCTGGAACAAGCTCTCCCTTATCCATGTAAGACTTTGCTATCTTCCCAAGCTCCGTTCCCTCTTTAACGGCCTCTCTCAGTATGTCTCCGGTTGATATGTGAGGAACGTTGTACTTCCTGGCTATCCTTTCAGCTTGAGTTCCTTTACCTGCACCTGGGGGACCGAGAAAAACGACCCTTATCATTTTGAACCTCCAATTCCTAAGCTGAACCTCCTCTGCCTCTTACGGAAGAAAGTCTCGTAAGAGAGCGTAAGGGCAAAGGCCTCCATCCTACGGAGGGTGTCTAAAGCAACGCCAACAACGATGAGAATGGCGGTTCCTCCGAAGTAGAAGGGAAGGTGCATCTTCTGAACGATTATCAGGGGGATTATGGCAACTAAAGTGAGGAAGACCGCGCCTGCAAACGTCAACCTTGAAACTATTCTGTCAAGGTATTTTGCCGTGTCTGTCCCGGCTCTTACCCCCGGTATGAACCCTCCGGCCTTGTTGAGGTTTTCCGCTATCTCTTCAGGGTTGAATATTATCGCCGTGTAGAAGTAGGTAAAGAAGAAGATGAGGGCTCCGTAAACCACCATGTAGAGGGTAGTACCGGGCATCAAGGCCTCGTATATTGACTGAGCTATCGGGTGATGAATGAACCTGACGACTGTGGCAGGAAACATTAGAACGGAAGCTGCAAATATGATGGGCATAACACCGGCAGGGTTGAGCTTTATGGGGAGGTAGCTTGTGTACTTACCAACTGCCTGTCTTCCAACTGTCCTTCTTGCGTACTGAAGTGGAACTCTCCTTTCAGCCTCCTGGATGTAAACGATAGCCGCAATCATTGCAACTATTATGGCTATTATGCCTATAGCCTTAAAGAGGGACATGTCCCCGTTTTTAAGCATTGTAATCATAGTAATAACTGCGTTTGGAACAGATGCAACAATACCTGCGAAAATCAAAAGGGAGATTCCGTTCCCCACACCTTTTTCAGTTATCTTCTCACCCAACCACATGAGAAAGGTTGAACCTGCAGTTAGAGTGGTTACCGTAACGAAGAGGAAGGTTAAACCGGGGTTCGGAACTACGGGAACTCCAGAGGGGCTGGTCAGACTCTGAAGACCTATGGCAATTCCAAGAGCCTGAATGAAGGCCAGTACTACCGCTCCGTACCTCGTGTACTGGGCGATCTTCTTCCTTCCGTACTCCCCTTCCTCTTTTGCAAGTTTTTCTATAGAGGGAATGGCAACGGTGAGAAGCTGCATAATAATCGCTGAGCTGATGTAGGGCATTACGCCAAGGGCAAACACTGTGAGCTTTCTAAGGGCACCACCAGAGAAGACGTCCATCATTCCAAAAACGGTTCCCTGTGCCCTCTGAAAGAACTCTATTAGAGCCTGAACGTTTATCCCCGGAACGGGAATGTGGGCCCCCAGCCGAAAGACGGCCAGGATGGCCAGCGTAAAGAGAAATCTCTTTCGGAGCTCCGGAACCTCAGTAACGTTTGCAACTATTTTTGCAAGGTTCATTTATCTCTCCCTACTCTATCTCCTCACAGGAACCACCGGCAGCCTCAATCTTCTCCTTCGCAGAGGCGGAGAACTTGTGGGCTTTCACTATGAGTTTCTTCGTAACCTCTCCGTCTCCAAGAACTTTAACAGGCAGGTTCTTCTTAACAAGTCCTGTCTGGCGAAGGAGCTCCGGCGTTACCTCTGTTCCCTCTTCAAAAGCCTCGTTGAGATCACCAACGTTAATTATTGCATACTCTTTCTTGAAGGGAGCGTTTGAGAATCCCCTCTTTGGGAACCTCATGTAGAGAGGAGTCTGTCCACCTTCAAATCCAGGCCTTGTTCCACCCTTCCATCCGGAACGGGCAGTCTGACCTTTCTGACCTCTACCTGAGGTCTTTCCGTGTCCGGAGCCGTGTCCTCTACCTACGCGCTTCTTCTCCCTAACAGCCCCAGGGTTGGGTCTTAAGTTATTCAGTTCAAGTCCCATTTTACTCCTCCACAGGTTCTACTTTTACGAGTTCTTTAACCTTCTCAATCATTCCCTCAATTGCAGGGTTGAGCTCTTTAACTGTTGTAGCTCCCCTCTTGTGGAGACCGAGGGCGGCCAGGGTCGCCTTCTTCCTCTTACTCTTTCCGGCAAGTCCCCTTACGAGGGTTATCTTAACCTTTGCCATCACTACCTCCTGATGATCTCACCTTCTTTTGTAACTCTTCTGCCGGGGAGCTTCCAGCGCCTGCGGAGCTCCTCAACAGGAACACCACGGAGTTTGGCAAACTCCTCAGGAGTCTTAAGCTGCTCAAGACCTTTAAGAACAGCCCTTACAACTGTGTGAGGGTTTGTAGAGCCGATTACCTTTGTGAGAATGTCCGTAACGCCTGCAGACTCAAGAACCGCACGAACGGGAGCAGAAGCAATAACTCCGGTACCAGGAGCGGCAGGTCTCATTATGACCTTTGACCCTCCAAATTTAGCCTCAACCT
>JALWGN010000070.1 GCA_027013575.1 Desulfurobacteriaceae bacterium | reverse complement strand
TCTGTGAGGGCTTTTATGGGGAGCTCCGCCACAACCTCGCCGTGCCAGTAGAGTTTCAGAACAGGCTCCTCTATAACCTCTCCGATTACCGTTGCGTCAAGCCCCCACTTCCTGAAGACTTCCATTATCTCTTCTTCCTTACCCCTCTCACACACAACTAACATTCTCTCCTGAGACTCAGAGAGCATAATCTCGTAAGGGGTCATCCCCTCTTCACGGGTGGGAACTTTATCAAGGTAGAGAACAACTCCCACTCCTCCACGGGAGGCCATTTCAACGGAAGAGGAGGTGAGACCTGCGGCTCCCATGTCCTGGATGGCGACGATTCCCTCCTTCTCCATGGCCTCTAAACAGGCCTCAATGAGGAGCTTCTCCATAAACGGGTCTCCAACCTGAACGTTTACCTTCTTCTCAACCTCTTCCTCAGAAGAAAACTCCTCAGAGGCCATCGTTGCCCCGTGGATTCCGTCCCTTCCCGTCTTTGCTCCAACGTAGATAACCGGGTTTCCAACCCCTGCAGCCCTTGCGTAGAATATCTTGTCCTTCCTTACAATTCCCAGTGCAAAGGCGTTTACCAATGGGTTTGTCTGGTAGCAGGGGTCAAAGTAGACCTCCCCTCCAACTGTCGGAACCCCTACGCAGTTTCCGTAGTGGCTTATTCCTGAAACAACTCCCTTTGTTACGTATCTCATTTTAGGGTCGGAAAGTTCACCAAACCTTAAAGAGTCCATACAGGCGATCGGCCTTGCTCCCATCGTGAAAACGTCCCTTAAAATTCCACCAACTCCCGTTGCCGCCCCGTGGAACGGCTCTATGTAGGAGGGGTGGTTGTGGGACTCAACCTTAAAGGCCGCACAGGTCTGGGTTTCCTCATCTACCATTATTATCCCTGCGTTCTCTCCTGGTCCCTGAACGACCCAGGGAGCCTCTGTCGGAAACTTCTTAAGGTGAGGCCTTGAAGACTTGTAGGAGCAGTGTTCAGACCACATCGCGGAGAAAATTCCAAGCTCAACGAGGTTAGGCTCCCTTCCAAGGAGCTCCACAATTCTCTGGTACTCCTCCCAGGTAACGTGCTGTTCTATAACTCTCCTGTCCATTAATTGCTCCCCGAAACTGTTGTGATAACGTATTATACGTTGAATTTAACCGCCTACAAACTTAAATTTGCCACGAGAAAAAAGCACAGGAGGGAGCGATGGCAGTGGTAGGATTTGCCAAACTTGAAGCTCTTATGAGGAAGGCTGCCGGCCTTGACATTGACAAGAACAAGGCCAAGGAGATTACAGACATCGTAGAGAAGAAGCTCTACGACCTTCTCCTGATAGGGGAGAGGAACGCCAAGTACAACAACAGGGACGTTATCTGGGAGTGTGACGTTCCTCTTACAAAGGGATTCTTAGAGTCCATTCAGAAGTTTAAAGCCCTTGAGGAGGAACTTCCCCTTCAGGACGTTCTTGACTTCCTCGCAACAAAGCCTCCTCTCAAGTATCCGTTAGAGGCCGAGCTTGAGAAGAAGCTTCCCGAAATCGTAGGAACGCTTCTCTACATCCTGGCAAGGATTATGAAAGAGGTTGATCCCGGCTGCAGACAGCCTTCCAGCGAAGACATTGAGAGAGCGGGAAGAATCTTAGACCTTACAATGTAAGTTTCGGGGGGAGCTCCCCCCTATCTCTTAAGGAGGCAAGTTGAAAAAGCCGAACCTTCAGATGACACTTCGGGAGTGTCTGGAGAGGTTTCCTCAGCTTAAAGAGAAGCTCTACGAGCTGATAGAGGAGTGTATCTACTGTGAAGGGTTCAAAGAGGAGCCTTTAGAAGAGGTTTTCAGAGCCCACAGGTTAGATCCGGAAAAGGCGTTGAAGGAGCTTGAGAGAGCTCTGGAGGAGTGATGGAATTTCCCTACTACTCTGCCGTTAAAACCGTTGCAGAGCTTATGTGCTGCAGTGCGATAACTGCTCCAAAGGGGAAGGGGGTAAACCTCCTCTACACTAAAATCTTTGAGGGAGAGGAGAAGGACGCAGTAGCCGACCTTATGGAGAAGGTAGGAAGGGAAGAGAACCTTGCCTTTTTCGTTAGAGACGCAAAGAACGTTAGAAACTCCCTTTTAGTTGTCTTTATAGGAACAGAGGTTAAACCCAGAGGTGTGCCTTTCTGCGGTTTCTGTGGCTTTGAGAACTGCGAAAAGTCTTCTGCTGCAGGTGCTTACTGTGCCTACGCCGTAGGAGACCTCGGAATAGCGATAGGTTCTGCCGTTAAGCTGGCCTCAGAGAACAACTTAGACAACAGAATTATGTTCTCCTTTGGAAAGGCAGCCATCGTTGGAGGTTTCGTTCCAGAAAAAATCAAGCTCGGCTATGGAATTCCCCTTTCGGTTTCGGGGAAGAACATCTTCTTTGACAGGAAGTTTTGATGGAGAACGTGGCCTGGATAGTGGTTCCTTCGGGGGAGACGGTTACAACCGTTGCAGCTCCCGTTTCGTCCCTCGTTGAGAACAGGGAGCTCCTTAAGAAGAAACCCCTCTGGATCCACTTCAGGCGTATGGACGAAACCGTTGAAGAGCTACTCTCTGAAGAGTTTGACATAAACGAACTCTCAATAGAAGACTGTAAGTCTGAAGCCCGTTCAAAGGCGGAACACTTTGAGAACTACCTCTTTATGCTCCTCATCTACTTTGACGGAGGAATAAGCCGTCAGAAGAAACTCTGCCTCTTCTGGGGTAGGGATTTCGTCCTCACCATAGGGAGCCGAAGGCTCTTTGAGGAGGCCAAAAAGGAGTTGATGCTTGAGGAAAAGCCCTTTGAAGAAGGGGTTGAGAAGATAGTCTGGATAATCTCTTCCCTCATAACCGACAAGTTTAAGTACGTAACAGACCTTTTAGAGGATCAGGCAGACGAGATAGAGGCAAAGGTCTTTAAGGAGCAGAGCCCGGAGCTCCTTGAGGACATCTCAGACCTTTCCTACGAGATACTTACCCTGAGGAGAACC